>JAAYVH010000081.1 GCA_012517255.1 Chthonomonadales bacterium | reverse complement strand
CCGTCTATTTCGACGGTCAGCACCGCCCCGGCTTCTCGCGGGAAACCGAAGTGGAACGCGTCCTCGATCGCCATGAGGATGGTGCGATCGATCATCTCAAGTGCGCAGGGGATGACGCCCGATGCAAGGACCTTAACGACGGCTCGTGTGCACGCCTCCACGGTACCGAAGACCACGAGGAGGGTTCGGACTGCCGCCGGAACCGGCGTCAGCTTCACGATGGCCTCGGTGACGATGCCGAAGGTGCCCTCCGACCCGACGGTGAGGCCGACCAGGTCGTACCCGCTTGGCTCTTCTGCCATGCCGCCGAGGCGCACCACGTCACCCGATGGGCGGACCAGAGTCAATCCGGTTACGTGATTGACCGTAACACCGTACTTCAGCGTATGAGGACCGCCGGCATTCTCGGCAATGTTGCCGCCGATAGTGCAGACTCCCTGGCTCGACGGGTCAGGCGCGTAATGCAGGCCGTAAGCCGCGACCGCATCACTGATGGATATGTTGGTGCAGCCCGCTTCCACAAGCGCGCGACGGTTGGGAATGTCGGTCGCAATAATCCTGTTCATGCGGGCCGTCGAGATGACGACGCTATCGGGCAACGGCGTAGCGCCGCCCGATAGCCCGGTCCCGGCGCCCCTCGGCACAAAGGGTATTCCGTAGCGCGCGCAGAGGCGAACGGCGGCGGCGGTCTGCTCGGTCGTAGCCGGCAGAGCCACCGCGGCGGGCGTCTGGCGAGCCATGGGATATGCGTCGCCATCGTAGGCGAGCAGATCGGCAGGTCTGGTCAGAATGGCGTCCTCTCCGAGTGCTGCCTGTAGATCGCGGATGCACTGCTCAACGGCGGTGCGGTACGGGTTTCGGAGAGTGGACTGCATGGGTGCAGTATACCGTCCCGCGGGGACCGGCGAGAGGCGGACGCGCAGGTGAGGGAGCGCAGATTGCGCTAGAATCGGAGACCATGGAAACACAACGCGGCACTTTCCACATCCTCACGTGGGGGTGCCAGATGAACGAAGACGATAGCGAACAGATGGCCCTGTTCATGGAGCAGGCGGGCTATCAGATGGTCGGCGCCGCGTGCGATGCGGACGTGGTGCTCCTGAACACCTGCTCGGTTCGGCGCAAGCCAGAGGATAAGGTCTACAGCAAGCTTGGCGAGCTGGCGGAGGCGAAGCGATTTCATCCACACATGGTGATTGCGGTGTGCGGGTGCATGGCCGAGGCTGAGGCCGAGGAGATCGGCAGGCGGGCGCCGTCTGTTGACCTCATCGTCGGGCCGGGGCGCGCATCGGAAATCCCGTCCTACATCGAGGATGTGCTGGCGAACCGTCAGAGGCCCGGTTTGCCGCACCGTCCGGCGGTCCATCTGGATCGTTCTGCTGCGCCGGGAGAAGGAGCGACGGTGCCGCTACGCGCAGTCGGACGCCCCGTCAAGCTGCGGGCCTATGTGCCGGTGATGTACGGGTGCGACCGCTACTGCACGTTTTGCATCGTCCCCCTGACACGGGGCAAGGAGAGGAGCCGGCCCGCCGACGAGATCGTGCGGGAGATCCGATCGTTGGCCCTGGCGGGGACCCGGGAGGTGACGCTCCTTGGTCAGACCGTGAACTCCTACGGCCGCGGTCTGCCCGAAAGGACAAGCTTTGCGCAACTACTGCGCATGATCGGCGACATTCCGGGCATCGAACGAATCCGCTTCACGTCGCCGCATCCGAGAGGCTTCACCGAGGATGTCATTGCCGCCATTGCCGAGGTGCCTGCCGTGTGCGAGCACGTCCACTTGCCGCTTCAGGCCGCTGACGATGCCTTGCTCAGGAGGATGCGGCGCGGCTACACGGTGGAAAGGTACTGGAACCTGCTCTGCCGGCTCCGTGAGGCCGTGCCAGGAGTCGCGGTGACCACTGATATCATGCTCGGCTTTCCCGGCGAGACGGATGCGCAGTTCGAAGCCACGATGGAGTTCGTGCGGCGAGCGCGCTTTGATGCTGCCTTCATGTTCGCCTATTCGCCTCGCCGAGGCACGCCTGCGGCTGAGATGGAAGGTCAGGTGCCCCATCGCATCAAGATAGAGCGGTTGAACGCGCTGATCGCCCTCCAGAACGGAATCTCCGAGGAGATCAATCGTTCGCTGGTGGGCACGGTGCAGGAGGTACTCGTTGAGGGACGCAGCAGTCGCAACGATCGGCGAGTGACCGGTCATACGCGGACGTTCAAGACGACGCATGTCGAGATGGACGGGCCTAACGCGATTCGCGCGGGGGAGCTCGTGTCGGTGCGGGTGACCGAGGGCGGCCTGACCGGGTTGGTCGGGGTGCCTGAACGTCGCGAAGCATGACCCGCGGACGACAACGTCGTGTACAATGATGAAGATCGTGGTGGGGGGTGGCGCTCATGCGGGTGGTACGGCTCATTCTGGTGGGTGCAGTGCTTGGCGTGTCGTTGGTGACGGTCGGACCGGTGGGCTGCGGCAGACCAAAGCCCGCCCAGCCGAGCTCCACGGAGGTTCAGGAGTTTCAGAACGCAATGAACGACGGCGACGCCGCCATTGTGGATCGGCTTCTCTCGGCCAAGCCAGGCCTGGTCAACGTCCGCGACTCTCAGGGGCGAACGCCGCTCCGGCAGGCCAGGGATCGAGATGACGCAGAGCTGATTCAGGTCATCGAGCGGCACGGCGGCAAGGAATAGCGGCACAGACCGAGTGACCCGATGAAGGAGTTCGTCTATACAGCGCGAACGCGATCGGGGGCGCCGATCGAGGGGAGAATCGCGGCTGCGAGCAGCGCCCTTGCCGTGGGCAAGCTAAGGTCTCAGGGGCTCGACGTGGAGCGGATCCGGCCCGTCGAGATGCCTGCCAACGAGGCCGCTCCCGCTCGTTCGATGCTCTCCGACGCCGCTCGCGAAGTCATCTACCCGGTTGTCTCGGGCATACCGCTGCGTGATGCCGCCATGTTCTACCGCCAGCTCGCAACGCTTATCGGCGCGGGTTTGCCGCTGTTTCAGGCGCTCTCATCATGCGAGGCTCAGACGCGGAACGCCCGCCTGCGGGGCATCCTTCGCGACTGTCAAACGCATACAATGGCAGGGGGCCGATTGTCGGAGGCCATGGAGCGCCATCGGTATGCCTTCACCGATCTGCAACTGGCCATGATCCGTGCGGCCGAGTATTCGGGCGGCCTCGACAGCACGTTGGACCGCCTCGCGACTTACCTGGAGAAGGAGCTGGCCCTCCGGCGGACGATCAGCCGGGCGACTCTGTATCCGAAGCTGGTGGCGTTCTCAGCGCTGTTCATTCTGGGGAAGTCGTTCTTTGCCGACGGCATGCCTGCCATCTCGAAGCTGATCATCGGCTCGATGGGGAAATCGGCCTACACGGGCGGCGACTACCTGATGGATACCGTGGTGGTTCTGGCAGTTATAGTCGGATGGGTGATCGGCGGCATCATCCTTAGCCGGACTGTCCTGTACCGGTCGCCCGGTGCGCGGCGAGTGCTGGAATCCATCAAGCATGCCATACCGGGGATCGGCGGGGTCTCGCGGGGGTTCGCGTTGACGCGGTTCGGGAGGGCGTTTTCGGCGCTGTACGGGGCTGGCCTGCCCATGTCCACCGCGATCCAGGCGGCTGCTGAGGCCAGCGGAAGCGCGCAGATCATGGAGGGGTCCCGGCGCGCGCTGGAGGCCGTTGAGCGAGGCGAGAGCCTGTCCAGCGCCTTCGCACGTACCGGTTCGCTGAGTCCGATCGTTCTGGACATGCTCCGAACGGGCGAGCAGACGGGCAACCTGGACTATATGATGGAGAAGGTAGCCGACCATCTGGAGAGCGAGGCGGAGACGAGAGCCTATCAGTACTCTCATGTGTTTGCCACGGTGGTCTATCTCTGCGTCGCCTTCATGGTTGGTATGGCAATCGTCCGGTTCTATGCTGGCTATGCATCGGGTCTGGGCGGGTAGGCCCGAAGGCGGACTGCGTCATGCCCAACCACTACGAAACGCTCGGACTGTCGCCGCAAGCCACTGCCGAGGAGATCAAGAAGCGGTTTCGTGAGCTTGCCAGGCAGTGGCATCCTGACGTGGCGCGGTCTCCCAACGCGGCCGAGCGGTTCAAGGCGATCAACGAGGCCTATCGCGTTCTCGGGGATGCCGAACGCCGCGCCAGCTACGACTCCGAGCTCAAGCTAGCGCGGATGCGAAGCGCCACAACCGGCTCGCCCCGAGCATCGTCGTCGGCAAGGACGTCGAGTACCAACCCGCGCCCATCGAAACAGGCGAGCGATAGACCCTCGGGCACATCGCATGGCGCCCGCAAGGATGCTGCCTATGAGGCCAGCCGGACCTATGCCATTGGCCGCCTGCTGACTGATGCTCAAGCGGCCATGGCGAGGATGCGCCTGAACGAGGCCGCTGCCATCTGTCGGGCTGTGCTGGAACTGGACCGGCGCAACCCTGTCGCGCATGAGATCCTTGGAGACATCAGCCGTTTCCGGGGCAGACCGGATCAGGCTCTTGCCTACTACACGCTGGCGATCCAGATGGACCCCGTGAACGCCCGTCTGCGCGCCAAGTTCGAGAGCCTGGCAGCGGAGCCATGGCGCGAGCCTGCCGAGCGCTCGGATAGGGCGCGCACAGGCATGCGATCGGCCATCACGCTGATGGCTGCGCTGCTTATGGTCTCCTTGCTGGTTGTCATACTCGACGCGGCGAAGCCGACGAGCGCCGGAGACGGGTGGGCGCCGTGGGACTGGAACGTCGTGAACATCCTTGGGCTGCCGATTGCCGGGGCGTTGGCCGGCGCCTTCGCATCGCTCACCGGATGGCTTCGGCCTGCGCGATCCGAACTTATGGTGGCTCCGGTGTCTGCCCGATCGCGCCCGACGGTTCCGATCGGCGCGATTCTCGTGATGATGTCGGTGGTGTGCTTCTGGCTAGCCGGGGTGATGTACGTGTTCGCTGCAGCGTCTCAGGAGGCCCTATCACGCTCGATCATCATTGCGTTCGGGGTCAGCGCGGCCATCGTCGCGGTATTCGCTGTGTTCAACCCGCTGGCATGGCTGCCGGTCGTGCTCCTCGGCGGCAACCTGGTGTTCCCTGCGTTCGTGGGGGCCTGGGCGCTGGGTGACGGAGCCCGCCGGTAACGCTACTGCGGCCAGACGTGCGCAACGTTGGCGCAGATGCCTGGGCGGCGGGCTCTGGCAGAATCGGGGCGGAACGAACTCCTGAGTGACATGGGCCTGGCGGGTGTCTGAGCCAGTCGCACAGGCCATCCGGCGTGGGTCAGCTCTCGAGTCTGACGTTCGCGGCTTGCGGTCCCTTGGCGCCGTCCACGATGTCGAACGTCACCTTCTGGCCTTCCTGAAGAGTCTTGAAGCCTTCCATCTGTACAGCGGAGAAATGGACGAAGATGTCCTTACCCTCGGTGGTCTCGATGAAGCCATAGCCTTTGGCATCGTTGAACCACTTTACGCGCCCTGTTGACATGCTCGGTTACGCCTCCCTGCCGCCTGGGTGCGGCTTACGAATAGTACGTAACGTGAAGTATAACACTCGGCTATGAGGGTGTCAATCACCCGGGCGCAAACGATGTTAGCCGCACTAAAGACCAGACGAATGGGGAGGGCAAGCGAGTATGGCAGCGGGGCCGGTTGTGGTCGCGACGTGGCGGTTCGGAGTTCCGGCCTGTGAGGCGGCATGGCAGGTGCTGGCTTCAGGGGGCAGCGCGCTGGACGCCATTGAACGGGGGGCCAACGTCACGGAAGAGGATCCGTCGGTGCAGTCCGTGGGATACGGGGGCCTGCCGAACGCCGAGGGGGTCGTGGAGCTGGATGCAGCGATTATGGATGGACCGACCCACGGCGCGGGAGCCGTTGGCGGGCTCACCGGGATCCGCAGACCCATCTCCGTGGCTCGAGCCGTGATGGAGCGGACGCCTCACTCTATGCTGGTAGGCGGCAATGCTCGGCGTTTCGCGCTTGCGGCCGGGTTCGAGGACGCCGATCTGCTGACCGAGGAGAGCCGGCGACGATGGCGCGAATGGGTCGCCACGCATGGCATGCCAGACGTCGCTCACTTCGATGGAGCCGGGCTCGACCTTGGTCTTGACTCCGAACGGATGGACGAACCGTCCCATGACACGATCGGGCTCTGCGCGCTCGACGCCGGCGGACGACTCGCGGCTGGCTGCACCACCTCGGGACTCGCGTGGAAGCTGCCCGGGCGCGTCGGAGACTCGCCGATCGTAGGATCAGGGTTGTACGCAGACCAGGATGTGGGCGCCGCAGCGGCTACGGGCAACGGCGACGAGATCATGAAGGTCTGCCTCTCCTATCGTGTCGTGATGCTCATGGAATCAGGGCTCAGCCCGCAGCACGCCTGCGAAGAGGCCATCCGCTATCTGCTTCGCAAGCGACCGGAGCATCAAGCCCATGGCGCCGCATGCATTGCCCTGTCGGCCGCCGGTGAGTTCGGGGCGGCTGCCACGCGGGAAGGCTTCGACGCCCCGGGTCGCCAGTGGCTTTGGGCCGTTGGCGACGCATCGGGGGTGACCCTGCACGAAGGTCCGACCGTCACGCTCGACGAACCATAGACCGGGACTGCGCCCTGTCGCGACACCCATCCGACTACTGTCACTAAAGGAGTTGCCCCCGTGCAACTGACGATCAACACCCGTGCCTTCGATTTCCCCGATATCGCTCTGCCTGAAGTATGGACCGTTCGGTACCTCACGGAAGAGCCGCCGCTGCAGGACGTTGGGGCGTCCGCGCGGGCGGCAGCCCGATCGCTTCTCGATGATCCGCGTATGAAGCCGGGCGCCAGTGTCGCCGTTGGGGTCGGCAGTCGAGGACTCGACAACCTGCCCGTGATCGTTCGCGAGGTCGTGAGCGTTCTGGTGGATGGAGGCGTCCGTCCATTCATTGTGCCGGCCATGGGCAGCCATGGCGGCGCGACCGCTGAAGGGCAGAGGGGCATCCTGGCCGGCTACGGCGTGACAGAGGATGCCATGGGCGTGCCCATACGGGCCACCATGGACGTGGTGCAGTTAGGGGCGCTCGATGACGGGTACCCGATCTACTTTGACCGCTACGCAGCGGAGGCCGATGCGGTCGTGGTGGTGAACCGGATCAAGCATCACACCGACTTCAAGGGACCCATCGAGAGCGGGCTGTGCAAGATGTGCGCTATCGGGCTTGGCAAACGGCAGGGCGCGGACGCCATTCATCGGTTCGGCGCCGACGGACTGCGTCATATCATGCCCGAGGTGGGCAGGCGGCTCGTCCAGGCGGGCAACGTCGTCGGGGGCGTGGCGATCATCGAAAACGAGCGGGGTCGAACCGCGAGTATCGAGCATGTTCCTGCTGACGGCATCGGGCGCGCGCAGGAACAGGCATTGCTGGAACGCGCACGACGGATAGCGCCGCGACTGGCGTTCGACAATGTGGATGTCTTGATTGTGGATGAGATGGGCAAGGATATCAGCGGGACCGGCATGGACACGCACGTCCTGGGTAGGGTACGCATGCCCTCGGTTCCTGAGACCGAGTGGGACGGCCCGAACACGCGGATGGTGGTGGCGCTGGGGCTGACCGATCGCACTCATGGCAATGCGGCCGGACTGGGCTTGGCCGACATTGTAACGCGGCGGCTCATGGAACAGACCGATCTTGCCGTGACATGCACCAACCATCGGACGAGTCAGGAGGGGGGAGCCTGGCGAGGAGGCATTCCCATAGTACTCGAAGATGCCGAATCGGCGGTGCGCGCGGCGATCGGCATGTGCGGTCGGGGTGACCGGACTGCCGTGCGTGTTGTTCGCATCAGGAACACCGAGGCAGTTCACCTGCTCCAGGTATCCGCTCCCCTGTTGGACGAAGCCAGGGCGCGCAATGATCTAGAGGTCGTGGCGGGGCCTGAGCCACTCAATCTTGGTGTCCCGGTTGGCGCCACGACGTGAGGATCAGAATACGCCGAGCCAGACGCAACGATGCTCCCGCCCTCTTGCGGCTCATCAGGGCGCTTGCCAAGTTCGAGAAACTGCCGCCTCCCGATGCTCAGGCTGAGGCCCGACTGATCCGGGACGGATGGGGACCTCGACCGCGGTTCGAGGCGTGGCTCGCCGAGGGGAACGGCGAGGCCGTGGGCTACGCCATCCTCTACTTCACGTACTCGACGTTCCTTGCCAAGCCAACGCTGTACCTGGAGGACATCTTCGTATTGCCCAGCGCAAGGGGGCTCGGCATTGGGTCTGCGCTATTCGGCCATGCCCGGAGGCTGGCGGCAGCCCGAGGGTGCGGGCGCATGGAGTGGTGCTGTCTCGACTGGAACACGCAGGCGCAGGCGTTCTACGAGAAAGCCGGCGCGCGCCGGCTCGATGAATGGATCTACTATCGGCTCACCGAGGATCAGCTCGGCGAGCCCATGGAGGGCGACATCGACGCTGCGTAGCGTCCGCCATGGGAGGCTACGCAGCGTCAGTCGGCGCGCTAGATGACTTCGAGATGGTTCCTGTCTGGCAGCGCCGGGAACGGCGCGTGAGGCTCGGCCTGGTACCACACCGCGAGGGACGAGATGTCGTCGCGCAGCGGCAGATATCGCCCGCCCGAGCGCCACCCGAGCGCCTGAATCGTGACCTTGAGGTCTGACTTGAACCGGATCGGGTCCATGATGTGCCAGCGGTACATGCCGTGCCGTTGCTGGCTCCGGTACATGCCCTCGGCGCCGGCAGTGATGACCTGCGGCATGCCAAGGAATGGAGTGGAGTAGATACAGTACTGCCCGGCCGGCTGCTCCCAATCCCACGCGCCGCCGAAGTAGTCCTCCGTGCCTGTGCCGCAGATTGTCGGAAAGTCCGTGTCGCCGTCCATGTAGAACTTGATTTCGCCCTCGCCCCACCATCCGCAGTTGTTGGGTTGCCAGGCCAGATAGGTGCCGACATAGTGACCGTGGCCCCGTATTCCCTCAGCGATCACGTGCTCCGTCGCATATGGCAGGGGGTTGCTGCGGCGCCAACTGGCGTGCAGATAGGCGCAATCGTCGGGGACCGATGTGAGCGCGTAGGTGATCTGGTAGAAGAACCCGTGACAGGGTTCATCCCAGAGGTTTTCGACCGTGATGCGGGCGTTCTTGCGAAACGGCATCTCCCAGTAGGAGTTGAACCCGCCGGCAGGGTTGACGGCGATGGGCAGAGAGTTCACGTTGGCTCGCTGGCACCAGCCCATGCAGAAGAAGTCGCCCAGCGGTGTCTCGATGGACGGCGTATCCTCGTCGTCCCACGTGAACCGAAGCACGATGCGACGCCACCATTCTGGCGCGACGGTGATCCAGATGTGCTGGATTGCCCCGGGGCCCGTGATGTCGGCGAGAGTGACAGTGGCATGCGGGTCGAGCGTGATGCATGGCCGCACTTTCCATCCTTGCCCGAGTTCACGCGCGGCGCCGCGCGGGTTGCCGTTCTCGTCCACAGGGGGCATCGCCATAGCCGCCCTGCCTTTGGAGCCATCGGGGTTCTCGGCGCAGATCGAACGTGTCTCGGCGTCCGACAGCCGACTGATGGTGTGCAGCCCCATACCGAGGCCGTTGAATGTGGCCAACTTTGTTGTCCTCCTGATCAATAAATGAGAGTGGGTGCGGCGAAATGGATCTCGCCTTCGGTTGCTCTGGCCCCTGCGCTGTCCAGCAGGAACAGGGAGTCCCAGCGAATCGGATAGTGGATCACGCCGTCATCTGCGCCGCCCCAGCGCCCGGAGCGCGTTCCGTCGAGAGGGAAAACGAACCACTTCCAGCCGGTCCACACGATGGGGCTGCCATCCGGTTGCCATGTCTGGCCGCTACGGTCCACGAAGCGGATCCGGGGGATGTTGCCCTTGCCGTCGCCATGGATCCACATTCCCAGCGCCCTCGGACGCCCCTCGATGGGGAGCAGCCTGCTGTCCTGGGTGGTGACGCGCACGAACTTCCAGCCTTGCTCGAAGCGGTAGGTGAGTCGTACGGCGGAAACGCCCGGCGCCGGGGGGCCGTCAGACGGCAACCCTGGCACAAGTGTCTGGGACGACACGACCCTGGGATCTCCGTCGGCGAGGATCGTGAACGCCTCCGGGGCTTTGCCGGAGGCGAAATCGCCAAATCCCGCCACCGGCACGTAGCGGGCTCGAGGGATGCTGAGAACGGTGACGCTCTGGGAATCGAGGATCCTGACGGCGATGGACAGACCCGTGGGGGGCATGGCTGGCGCCGGAACCGAAAGCCGCTCCAGCGTCTGACCGGATCTGAACCGGAGCGGCGCTCGGCGACTCGTGCCGGCAGAGCCGTCGAAGCCCACTTCGACAGCGCCGCTGAATGGCGCTCCGGCCGGGTTCTCGACGGTGATCTGCGCTCGGCCGCCGATGGGAGGTTCCATCTCCACGACGAGCGGATTCGAGACTACGACGTGTGTAGCCTGAACGATGGGCGCACATTGGTCCATCTTCAGTGCGAGTTGTGTCTCGATCGGCTCTGCCGAGCGGCTCAGCGCGGCCGTCTTGCTCGCGGTGCGCGGGCCTCCGGCCCATGCGGGGAGCCTGGCCTGTACGGTGAGCGTACGACGGTATGCGGTCACGATTTCGGGCGGCAGAGCCTCCCAGGCGCCGGCTGCCTCGAGCGCACGGTTACGTCCCTCCGGCACAATATACACCGGTGCATCAGCCAGTCTGAGCCGAGCTCCCGGACCCGCTGCGGTTACGGGCGGCAGCGATTTGCCGAGGTGATCGGTCAGCCTCAGTGTGCCCGGGCTAGCGGGCAGCACGATCTCGTTTCCTCCCGCCAGCGTTGTCCATGCGGCAACACGAACCTCCCGTCCCCGTTTGAAGAGCAGGACGTGGTTCTCGGGTGGACCAACCACCAGGCGCTTGTCGAATCGGAATCCTCGCAGGACCGAGGCGAGCGTCCGGGCCGCGATGTAGGCCGGTTTTGGATCGTAGACCGGCGTCCGATCCTTGAGGTATGGGTGCAGCACGGTGCCGAAGTGGTGCTCGGGTTCTTTCGGATCTGGGCCGTCATCGTGCCAGTCGTACCAGATGGATAGCGGCACGCCGCATGCGATGTTGGTCAGCCACTGGCGCGGCAGCATCTTGCCTTGCTTGTCCGCATCCATCCCGCCCCACGCCGCGGAGTAGCCCCACTCGCCCGAGATGATGGGAATGCGTTTGCCCTTCGGCGCGTACCGGCGGATCAACGCCCTCAGACGGGCATACTCGGGAATGACCGTCTCGGGCGGCGTCGGGCGATACGGGTGGACCGAAACGGCGTCCCAGAGCTCAAGCAGCCCTCCGCGGAAGCACTCTTCGAGGAAACGCCAGTCTATCGTCGAGGTGGCCGGTCCGATATATGCTTCCTTAGGCGCAGCGGCCCGAATGGCCTTCCCCGTGGCGGTGGCCAGGCGTATGTAGTCCTGTACGTTGACCGTGGGGCGCCAGAAGGGCGTGATGTTGGGCTCGTTGTACATCTCCCAGAGCACCCCGCGCCCCTGGTAGTGTTTGGCCGCCGCGGCGGCAAAGCGCGCGAACGCCGCGATGGCTTCGTCGGTGTGGGGCGACTGCGCGTTGTCATACAGTCTGTGAACGTAGTCGAGGATGAAGATCGGACGGATGCGGTGTTCCTCGAGGGCCTTCATGAGAACATCATAGGCATCGAAGCGGTACCGGCCTCGCTCGTACTCCACCTGGTTCCAGTCGAAGTCCATGCGGACCCATGTGAAGCCGCCGTCAGCGAGCATCTTCATCTCGCCGGGCTGCGGCGTCGTGAAATGGATGTTCACGCCCAGGCCGTCGGGCAGAGGACCTGACGGCAGACGCGGGGGAGCCCCGGCTATGGGGGCTGCGCAAAGGACGATCATCGCTGCGAGCATGCTCCTCACGTTGACGGCGCCTCCTTCGGTCGGCGGAAGCAGGCGAGGTACTCCCTGTTGCCGCCGGTGATGATCGGCGAGGGTATGATGCCGAGCTTCGTCAATCCAAGGTCCTCGACAGCACATCGACTCACGCGGTCGCGAGCCTGCCGGATGGCCTCGGGATCGCGCACAACTCCCCGTTCCCCGACCGCATCGCGCCCGGCCTCGAACTCGGGCTTGATCAGCGCAATCAGGTAGCCGCCGGGCTTGAGAACAGACACGGCAGGCGGAAGTACGAGGGTGAGCGAGATGAACGACACGTCAGCCACCACGATATCAAACGGCGCGTCGAACTGGTCGGCGGTGATATGGCGGGCATTGACACGCTCCATGCTGGTAACGCGCGGGTCCTTGCGCAGCGAGTCGTGGAGCTGACCGTGTCCCACGTCCAGGGCCACGACGTGCGCGGCCCCACGCTGGAGCAGGCAGTCTGTGAAGCCGCCTGTGGAAGCTCCGATGTCGAGGCAGCGGGCGCCTGACACGTTGACGCGGAAGCGCCTCAACGCCTCCTCCAGTTTGACCCCGCCGCGACCGACATAGGGCAGGACCTCGCCGATGACCGCTAGCTCGGAGTCGCATCCAACGGGATGGCTTGGTTTCGTCACCACTTGCCCATCCACGGTCACAGCTTCGCCGCGAATGAGCATCTGGGCTCGCTCACGCGTGGGGGCAAGACCGCGCGCGACGAGAGCGCGGTCCAGGCGCTCGGCTGTTGGGTCGCTCATGTGGCCCTCGCTGGTCTGCGAGGTCTAGAGATTGCTGCCATCGCCGACCGATCGCTGTTGAGCCGACACGCTGAGCCCGGTCGTCTGAAGCCACGCGATGGCGCGCTGGACTTCGGGCAGGGCGCCCTCGATGTCAATGTCGAGGAAGCCTCCCTCTTCGCTGATCTGAGCGCGTCGGATGTTGGTGACCACGCGAAAGTCGTGGCCGATGCGATGAACGATCGGTTCATTAGCCTGATCGGGTGTGCGTGTGGCGATGCGCACCTGAATGACAGCCATGGGTATGTCTCCTGTGCCGCTGGAATCGGGGCAGTGTGGGGTTCGCCAGGCAAGCGCCGCGCTCCTGCGTCTGAGCCCTGCATGGGATGGCGGATCCCTGAAACCATGGTACCTTCAGCGCCGTAGTGCCGGTGACAGTGAACGGCAGCGTTCCTCGGCTCAGGAGGCACCGACCATGAACAACAGCTCAGTCTGGCGCATTGTGATGATCGCGATTGTCGTTATTATCGCGATCTCCATCGTGAACTACATCATCAAGCATCTGCTCGGGACGATCATTTCGGCAGCCATCGTGGTCGGGGTCCTCTGGCTCATCTTGAACGCCATGACCCGGAAGCGCAGCTATTAGCCTGATCCAGCTTCCGATTGGCCGTCACCGGAGTACTGAATGGAGCGCGGGCTCGAGGAGCGTGTACTGCCACTCATAGCCCGCCTCCATTGCCACGTGGGGAACGACACGCTGGCTTGCGAGCAGCGCCTCCGCCATCTCGCCGACGGCCAGCTTCAGCGCCGCGGGGGGAACGCGGAACAGGGCAGGCCGCCTGAGAACGATTCCCAGTGACGTCGCGAAGTCCCGCATTCTAACGGGATTCGGCGCGCAGACATTGACAGGGCCCTGAAGGTTATCGTCGGCGACGGCCCAGAGCGTGATACCCACCACATCGTTGATGTGGACCCACGGAACCCACTGGCGACCCGTCCCTATCGGACCGCCGACGAACCACCGATAGGGCCTCACCATCTTCTCTAGAGCTCCGCCGTCGCGCGAGAGCACGATGCCGAGTCTGAGCAGTACCACACGGGCTTCTAGCTCCCTGCACGCAAGGGCTTCGCCTTCCCAGTGAGCGCAGAGTTGAGCGAGGAAGTCGTTGCCGGGAGGCGTGTCCTCGGCGATCTGTGCATCGCCGCGGTCGCCGTAGTAGCCGACCGCTGAGGCGTTGATCAGCACCCCGCCGCGCGCACCCGAGTCCGCTCGGGCGCGAACGAGGGCCCGGGTGGTATCCAGGCGACTGCTGCGCAGGCGCTTCTTGATGTCAGCGTTCCATCGCCTTGCCGCGATGGGCTCGCCGGCCAGGTTAATCACGACGTCTGCCTTGCCGACGACCTCTTCCCATGCGCCGGCGACCATGGGATCCCATTCCACCAGCGACACGGCCGGATGCGTGATGGCCTGTGCGGCGCGGGACGCGTTTCGCACAAGGGCGCTGACCGTATGGCCGGCCTGCGCCAGCGCAACGCATACCGATCGGCCGATGAGACCTGTGGCGCCGGCAACCGCGGTGTTCATGCTCGCCTCCCGGTTCTGGTACGGCGGCGTCGCTACGCGGGCCCGCTAGGAGACGACAGGCACTCGAGCGATCCGCTTGTCAGTGAAGATGTCTAGCTCGTCGCGACTGGTCGTCGAGAACTCGGACACAATGGCTCCGTCGGGACCGGCCTGAAACCAGTGCAGCGTATGCGGCGGCAAGGTGTACTGCTCGCCCGGATGCAGGACAACCTCCCGAAAGACCGTGTAGGCCCCGTCGGGCGCAGGCGGGGGCGAGCAGGCTCGATTCGGCGTCGGCTCGCCCGGGAGATAGAGGTACACGACGCCCCAGCGGCATCGGAAAGTCTCTTCCTTGCCGGGCTCGCCCTCAACAGGTGGGTGCATGTGCTCGGGGCATGTCTGCCGCGGAAACATCACGAGCTCCTTGGCGCAACACCGGGCGGTGTTGACATAGGTCACGATCTCAAGCCCGGTCTTGTCGAGCTCGCCCAGGCCAAAGTCCGCCACCTCGATGTTGGCGGACTCCTGTGGCGTCAGCACGATGCAGGCGCGCCGGAGATACTCGCGCGCCCGCTCTCGTGCACGCTCGAGTTCCTCGCGTGTGATCATGGTGTCCTCCTGTGACGTGTTCGTGACTCAGGCGTCCGGAAACAGCATCTCCTCGACGTATATGTCCTGGAACTGGGGATCCTCGTTCAGTCCGATATGCTCCGACATGCTCCGGATGGCCGCATATGTTTGTTCACCGTCCGTGGTGTCAAACAGCGCCATTTTCGCGCCCAGCAACGCCGTGTTGCCGGACGGCGCCACCTTATCCAGAGGCATCTGGAGGAGTCCGATGCGGCGGGCGCTCTCGCGATCGACGTAGTTGCCGAAGGCGCCAGCGAGGTACAGCCGGTGAACGTCATCGAACGATGCGCCCCAACGGTTGAGCAAGATCCGTATGCCTGCCGCGATAGCGCCTTTGGCCAGCTGGAGTTGCCGGATGTCGGTCTGGGTCAGCGCTACCGACCCGCAGAGAGGCCAGGAGTCGCCACTGGCAAGGCGTCCGCTGGGTTTGATGGCTCCGATGTCAAGGCCCACCGCGGCGGCATCAACAAGGCCGCTGCCGCAGATGCCGCGCGGTTCCGCATTGCCCAGAATCTCGCAATGCGGAGCGCCGTTGTTCGCCCGCACGCGCCAGACGGCCCCGGTCGATGCGCGCATACCCGCCGCTATTCGGGCGCCCTCGAACGCCGGCCCTGCTGCGGTAGAGGCGCAGATCAGTCGGTCCTTCGTGGCGAGCACGATCTCGCCGTTGGTCCCGAGGTCCACCAGTGCCTGAAGCCTGTCGCCTCGGTGAATGCCCGTGGCGAGAATGCCGGCAAGTACGTCACTCCCCACGAAGCCTCCGAGGCAGGGGAGAAACTCGACGCGGACCCGGTCAGGGAGATCCCAACCCAGATCGTGCGGCGTCATGCGAAGCAGGCCGTCATTCACGGGCTCGAACGGGTAGTGGGACAGAGGCTCGATGTCCACGCCGCCGAAAAGGTGGTGCATCACGGTGTTGCCGACGAGCGCGATGCGGCGCAGTCGGCTGACGTCTGCTCCGCTTGTCGCCATAAGCATCTTGATCAGACGGGCGACCTCGTGACGGATGAGATCGCGCAGAATCGGCAGGCCGCCGTCTGCCACAGCGAACTGGACTCGGCTCATGACGTCGCCGCCATGGCGGGCCTGCGGATTGAGGCTAGTCTTGACGGCGAGCACGTGTCCGGTCGAAAGATCGAGCAACTGCGCCACGACGGTGGTGGTCCCAATGTCAACGGCGATGCCGAGCCCCTCTTGCGGCTGAAACGAGAACTCGCTCTCGTTGGTGAGGATGCTCGCGTCCCACTGGCGGAGCTCGATCGTTACGTCTCCTTCGACGCGACACTGGCAGGCCAGACGCCAGCCGTTGGTGAGCTCGATCTCACTGAGATGCTCTCGCTGAGCGTCGTTGATGGCTGCTTCACCCGCCACGAGGCGGATCTTGCAGCCGCGGCAGCGTCCATTGCCGCCGCACGGAAACTCCACGCCTTGCTCAAAGAGGAAGTCCTGCATGGGTGTGCCGATCGGTACGTGCAGTACCGCGCCGATCGGCATCAAACGCACTTCAGCGTCGTTCTTGTCGGTCATATGGCTCACTTGAGAATATGGGATTGGTCGCCAGGACCATGCTCGCGGCCATAGCGCACCAGCGCATGCACGTTCTCGTGGGGTGTGTCTCGCGTGACCTCGCAGCCTGCTCCGACGATGTATCGCGGACCGGCCTCGGCGTGACACGCGGCGATGCTCTCGTAGACAATGGTGGCCGTCGCGTCTTGCAGCACGCGCACCGGATCAATGTTGCCGAGCAGCATCTGGCGGGAACCCATCGCGCTACGTGCTTCCGCCATGGACGACGGGTAATCCAGATCAACGATGTCGCTGCCGGTCTGACCCATGAAGCGCAGAACACGGCGCGTGTTGCCGCAGATGTGCAGACGGACCAGAGCGTCCATCGCGTGGACGCCGTCCACCATACGGATCTGGAAGGGGAGCACGAACTCCTCGTAGATTGCAGGCCCAACAAGGCTGGCGGCCGCGTCGCCAATACCGATGATGTCGGCGCCGGCCTCAATCTGCCGCCGGGCAAAACCGAGCTCGAGCTGCAGAACGAACTCAAACAGATCGCGAACAAACGCGGGATCGTCGCCGAAGTCGGTCATCAGCGTGTTGATGCCTCGCAGATCGGCAGCTTCGGCACACGGGCCTTCGATCCAGCCCTCGACGAGCAGCTCGTCGCCGACGCGTTCTCGGAGCGCCGCGATGCCGACAAGGCGATCCTCCATGCGCGGCCCGCATACGCTGTGCCTGTCGAGAAGAGACGTCAGATCAGATCGTTCGGCGATCAGCGGGTTCGTTCCGTCCATGGCTGGCGGCGTATCATGTGCAAACACGACGGCAGCGCCGAGATCCGAGGCTTCGCGGGCCGGGTCCGAGATCGCGCTTACGTGGTCGAAACCGAAGGCGCTTGCCACCCTAACCTGCGCTTCGGCGAGCACACGGCCATCCTGCGCATATCGGCTGTACGGCACGCCGGCATATCGCGATGCGAACTGCATGGTGATCGGCATGCACGGGAGGTGGTCCACCGGCTCGTCCGAAAGGTGGCGTAGTATGCGTTCGCGACCGGTCATGGCTGATCTGTTCTATGCTCGGCAGAGTATAGCCCAAAACAAAGAACGAGGAGTTGACGCCACGCACGGCGAATAACCGGAGTGGATAGACGAATCGCGAGGAGGAATCAGGCATGGAGAGGTTGTCGCGCAGGCGACTTATCGAGGACTCGTTGGCTGCGCTAACTGTAACGGCGGTCGGGGCATCGGTCTCCGCAGAGCCTACTGCCCGGCGCCAGAGGACCGTCAGTCCGTCGGAACGCCTTCGCATCGCGGTTGTCGGCGTCCATGGGCAGGGGCGGAGCCACGTGAGCGCCTACTCCGCGATGGATGACGTGGAGATCGTCGCGATCTGCGACGCCGATACTGCCTGTTTCGGGCCTGCTCTCGAGATCGTTCAGAAAGCCGGCAAGAAGACGCCCGAGACGGTTCAGGATGTCCGGCGGTTACTCGACCGCAAGGACATTGACTGCATCTCCTCGGCCACTCCCAACCACTGGCATGCGCTGGTTGCGATCTGGGCGATGCAGGCTGGGAAGGACGTCTACATCGAGAAGCCAGCCAGTCACAACGTTCTGGAGGGCAGGCGGATGGTGGAGGCCGCCCGCAAATACGGGCGGATCTGTCAGGTTGGGACGCAAAGCAGGTCCAACAAGGGCATGCGCGACGCCATCGCCTACATCCACAAGGGCGGCATCGGCAAGGTGTATCTCGCGCGCGGCCTCTGCTACAAACGACGTGACTCGATCGGCAAGGTGACGGCTCCGACGGCCGTGCCGGCAACGGTGGACTACAACCTGTGGCTGGGTCCTGCACCCGAGAAGCCGGTGATGCGGCAACGATTCCACTACGATTGGCATTGGCAATGGGACTACGGTAACGGGGACATCGGCAACCAGGGAGTGCACGAGATGGACAAGGCCCGATGGGGCCTGAACAAGAGGTCATTGCCGAAGTCGGCGCTCGGGATCGGCGGACGTTTCGGCTATGTGGATGACGGCGAGACCCCCAATACCGAGCTCACGTTCCTTGAGTATGACGATGCGTGGATCGTCTTCGAAGTCCGGGGTTTGCCGACGAACGATCTACGCGGCGCTCGTGTCGGCAACATCTGGTACGGCACCGAAGGGATTGTGGTCTCCAACAGCTACAGCTCCGCCGTTGCCTACGACCTGCTCGGCAACCAGAAGGTGAAGTTCGACGGCGGCGGCAACCATCATAGGAACTTCATCGAAGCCGTGCGGAGCAGGAAGGTCAGGGACCTGAACTGCGACGTCGAGGAAGGTCACCTTTCGGCAGCGCTGTGCCACCTTGGCAACATCTCGTTCCGTCTGGGCACAGATGAACCGTTCAGCGGCAAGTCGGCCAAGCTGGGCGGAGGCAACGCCGAAGTATGGGAGACGTTTGGTCGGTTTGAGGATCATCTGGCAGCCAACGGCATCAAGCTCGAGTCGGCAACCTACCGTCTGGGAAGACGGCTGAGCATTGACGCTCGTTCAGAGCGCTTTGTCGGCGATGAAGAGGCCAACCGGATGCTGACCCGGCAGTACCGGACGCCCTTCGTCGTTCCCGACAGGGTGTAGTTCCGACGGAGGAACACGGTCGGGCAATCGGGGCCGCCACGGAGGCGTGATGGCGGAGCTAAGACACGGGGTAGGATGGGCCGCCCTTCTCGGCACGCTGGGCGCGCTGATGATAGCCGGGCTGGCACGCCTGCCCCGGTTCGATGCCGATCCGTCGGGCATGGATGGCTGGGAACCGACCTCGGCGGAGGTGGTCCGAAACCTGGGCGTCGGTCCGCTCGCCGATGGCGATGAGCGCATCCGAACCTTCTGCGAGATGCTCACGAAACGCTACCGCACGCGTCTGCTGGCCGTGCGCGTGATCGTTCACCCGCCGAATGTGATCGAGTTGCGATGCGGCGCCAACATGACGCGATGGATGATGGCACGGGTGACCGTGCAGGTGGAGCGCGACGCGGTCCGGGTCTTCGGCAGGCCGTTTCGGGTGGACGTCTATGAGACCTACGTAGCGGCTCCGCGGCGCAAAGTGGCCGAGCTGATTCCGGCTCAACCGGGACGTAGGGCCAGACTCAGTTTCGACCCGCAGCAGTGGGTGGGCCCGGCTGAGTAGGCGCAGTATCGGGGGCGTCGCTCCTCGGTGCGCACTGCTAGTCCTGGGCTGCCGACCCCAGATCCGCAGGCGGCGATGAGCGGATCACCAGTGCGACGACGATGGTCAGCACGTAGGGGATGACCCTCAGGAACTCCGACGGGATCGCGACGGTCCCCTGAAGCTGGAGCTGGAGCGCATCGAAGAAGCCGAACACGCAACAGGTGAGCATGGCCCCTACGGGGGTCCATCGGCCGCAGATGACGGCAGCGAGAGCGATGAAACCCCGTCCGCTCACCATGTCGTCGGTGAACCTGCCCACGAGCGCCATGGACAGGTAGGCTCCCGCACAGGCCGCGAGCATGCCCGACACCACGACTGCCGATGCGCGAAGGCCAACCGCCGACACTCCGGCCAGGCGCGTCCGCGCGGCGCTTTCGCCGACCGCGCGGAGCCTGAGGCCGAACGCTGTGTGATAGAGCAACAGGTGGAGCGCGAACGGCGCCATGAACGCGAAAGCGATGAACCACCCCATGGAGACAGTCTCGGCGAGCTTCGCCTGTCGCGGCGGGTCCGCCTGGTTGAAGAAGGCTCTGAGCAGAAACGTGGAGGCATGGAGCGCCAGCAGGTTGATGGCGACGCCGCTCACAACATGGTTCATCCGGAGCACCTGTGTGAACGCCAGATGGGCCCCGCCTGTCGCCGCGCCGATCATCAGGGCGGCCATGATGCCGACAGCCGGACCCCAGGCCTGGCCCGCCCACACTCCTACGAATGCGCCTGAGAGCATGATGCCTTCGAGCGCAATGTTCACCACTCCGGCGCGCTCCGACATGACGCCGCCCAGAGCTGCTATGATCAGAGGGCATGCCTGGCGTACGCTCATGGCCGCGAGGATTGCGAAGCCCGTGTCGCCGTTCATCGAGGCGCCTCGGTGCGGCGAGACCGCCATTGGCCATAGGCCCGAGCCGCTACGGCGAGGATGATCACCGCCTGGATGACGCCTGCGATCTGGCGCGGCGTATGCGTGAACGCTTCCATATGCACGGCGCCGCTGGATATGCCGCCGAACAGGCACGCCGATGCGATGATCCCTCCGGCGTGAAGGTTGCCAAGCAGGGCCACGGCGATGCTATCGAAACCGTAACCGGGCGAAAAAGCATCGAGGTATCTTCGGTGAACTCCCAGCACCTCGATGGCTCCGGCCAGACCGGCCAGGGCTCCGGAGAAGGCCATGGCCACCACCATCGTTCGGCCGATGGCAATGCCGGATGCTCGCGCGGCGTCTGAGTTGGCTCCCACCGCTCGGATCTCAAACCCAAGACGGTACCGTGCGAAGAGGAGGGCATAGCCAGCCGCAGCGACGAGCGCGATCAGGAAGCCAGCCGAGAAGTTGGTGCCTCCCTCAAGTGCCCAGAGCCGGGCCGAGGGCTGGACCAGGCGTGTGGCTGGGGCGAGGCTGGCAGGATCACGCGCGGGACCGTTCACGAGGTAGTGCGTGAGCTGAATGGCGACATAGTTCAGCATGATGGTGACAATCACCTCATGCGTTCCGCGCCACGCCTTCAGCCATCCGGCGATGGCCGCCCACGCCGCCCCGCATGTGCAGGCCGCCGCCAGGGCGAGGGGCAGATGGATCCAGTTCGGCAGTCCCGCGAGGTTCCCGCCCACGATGGCCGCCGCGAAGCCCCCGACGAGAATCTGACCCTCGGCGCCGATGTTGAAGAGCCCTGCCCTTAGAGCGAGCGCGACGGCGAGGCCGCTCAGCAGCAGGGGGGTGGCTTTGGCAAGCGATCGCAGAGCCTCGTTGGGAAGCACAGGTTGGCCTGTCTCGATCGTGCTGCGGATTGCCGCGGGGAAGTCGCCAATGGCGCCTGCCAGCATGGCAGACAACGCTTCGGCTGGATTCTGCCCGGCGGCTGCAATGATCACCACGGCTGCCCCAAGGGCCAACGCCAGTGCGGCGGCTGTGCGGTTAGCTACGACGCGACGGGCGAGACTGATCATGGCGACGCCGAACCCGTTGTCATCATGTGACCCAGCAGCGACCTGTCGGCCTCGGCGCGCGTCAGAATGCCTGCGAGACGGCCCGCGTACATCACAGCGATCCGGTCGGACACAGCCAGAATCTCGTCGAGATCAAGAGAGAACAAGAGAACGCCCATGCCTGCCGCGCGAGCTGCATTGATGCTCTCGAAGGTGTCCTGGGACGCCTGAATGTCAAGGCCTCTCGTTGGTTGTAAGGCTACGAGGATCGCCGGCGGCACCGCCAGCGCCCGCGCGATCAGTACTTTCTGCTGGTTTCCCCCCGAGAGGGACGAGACAGGGTCGGTTACCGATGCCAGTCGCACGTGATGCAGTCGGCAAAGCCGGTCGGCGTGTTCAAGGACACGCCGCCACCGTATAGTCCTCCCGCCGCCCAGCCGACTGTCCCACTGATGGCCGAGCAAAAGGTTCTCGGCCACGCTGAAGTTCATGATCAGTCCGTCGCGGTGCCGGTCTTCCGGGCAGTAGGCCAGCCCGGCAGCGAGCCGCTTCGCAACGGGAAGTCTCGTGACGTCGCGCCCGTTCACCAGAATCCTGCCAACGGTGCAAGGGCGCGTGCCAAGGATCATCTCCGCGAGCTCCCGCTGGCCGCTTCCGTCAACCCCTGCGACGCCAAGGACTTCGCCAGCCAGCACCTCGAAGTCCACCAGGGCTACGGAGTCGGCCCTGTGGCGTGGCAACTCGAGTTGACGAACTTCCAGGACCGGCAAGCGGACGGTCTGCTCGATGCCCCGACTCCAGGGGTCGCGAGGAGGAAGCATGGTGTCCGCGTCATTCGGAGGAGCGTCGCCAACCATGGGAGCGGCATCGCCTCCCGTGAGCGGCACCGCCGACATCGGACGTGCCGAACCTCCCACGACCAGCGCAGCCAGCTCAGACACGCTCGTCGCGGCGGTGTCCGTCTCGACAACGAGCCGTCCCTGCCGGAGGACCGTCACCCGGGCGGCATGGGCCATCACCTCGTGGAGGCGATGCGTGACAATAAGCACGGTTCGATCAGATGCCGCGAGACGCCGCAGGATCGCGTACAGAGCATCGGTCTCCTGAGGAGCGAGCATCGCTGTGGGCTCATCGAGGATCACCACCCGGGCGCCGCGGTAGAGCGTCTTGACGATCTCGGCCTTCTGCCTGATCGCGACCGACACATCCGCCGCTCGTGCCCGCCACGGGATCCGAACGCCAAGCTCCTCTGCCAGACGATCAAGCTCGGCTATCGCTCTCCGTCGGTCCAGAACGCCTGCCCGCGCGCGTTCGCAACCGAGGATCGCGTTGTCAACAAGCGTCAGGGCCGGTATGAACGACGAATGCTGGGGCACCATGCCGACACCGAGGCGCAGGGCGTCGGCTGGAGTGCGAATGTGCGCTTCGACTCCGTCGAGCCGGATCCTGCCTTCGTCTGGTCGGATCGCCCCATACAGCACGCCCATCAGCGTGGACTTGCCGGCGCCGTTCTCGCCGACAACGGCATGGATGGTTCCGCGCCGCGCCTGCAGGGAAACGTGATCGTTGGCAACGACGTTGCCGGGGTACGTCTTGGTGATGCCGGCCATCTGCACGGCCGGGACGGGATCCTCGGTCATGTCACGGCATTATGGCGATGGCGGCGCGTCACCGTCAACGGCCCTGCAGAGGGGCTCCCGGTACGGGGGGCGTGGTCCGCGCGCGGCGGCAAGAATGTCGGGTTGGGGGGAACAGAAAACGCCCGAGAGCGAGTGCTCTCGGGCTTCGGAACGGATGCCCGCGGACCTTCCGCCGGCTAGATTGTGGCTCCCCGTGGTAGACTCGAACTACCAACCCTTCGGTTAACAGCCGAATGCTCTGCCATTGAGCTAACGGGGAACGGGAGGCAGGAAACTCGCCTCTGACGCCATAAGTATACGCATCGCCGTGGCGGCGTGTCAATAACCCCAGGGACGAGCGTCGTGTTCCGAGGCAAGCAATCTGCATTGGCCCGACAAAGGAAATGGACACAGCAGGCAGTCTTGGCGGCGATACAGTCGGCCCATGCGACGGGACGTGACCTGTCGTATAGCGGCGTCGCCGAGTGGAACCTGGCATTGCTCAGGGCCGCCGAACGGTGCGTCGGGTCATGGTCGGAAGCGCTCGAACAAGCTGGCGTCGAGGCGGAGTACAGACGCCGCAGGCGCTGGACCCGCGAGTCCGTCGTGGCTGCGATACGCCAGATTGCGGAGGAAGGCGGCGATCTGTCATGGACCGGAGTCGTGATGCGCGCTCCGGGGCTGGCGGCGGCGGCATGTCGGCGCCGACGCTTTGGGTCGTGGCGCAACGCCCTGGCGGCTGCCGGCGTCGAATGTGAGCGTATCGGACGCTACCGGAGATGGACCGAGGAGTTGGTGGTCGCAGGGATCAGACGGAGGCGGTCGCGCGGCGAGGCGCTGAATGCAGCGGCGGTCGAGGATGCGGATGCAGCCCTCATCTCCGCGGCGCGCCGTCTGTTTGGGAGTTGGAATGCAGCCCTTGAGGCCGCTGGCCTCGATGCTCGGGATGTTGCCATTCGCCGACGTCGTGTCGGCCTTCGACGAAGGACTGGGGGTGTCTCCGGCTAATGGACCCGGTACGTATCGGCGTCGTCGGTTGCGGCGCCATCGGGCAGGCTCATCTGTCTGTGTGGAAAGACATCGAGGGGGCGCGCATCGGCGCGGTCTGTGACGCGATCATGGATCGTGCGCGAGAGACCGCCGCCGAATACGGCTGCGAGGCCTTCTCCGATGTCGGCGAGATGGTCCGCTCCGGCGTTATTGACGCGGTGGACATCTGCACGCCGTCGGGATTGCATGCGCGGCAGGGCCTGGTCGCCGCGGATGCAGGACTGCATGTGCTGTGCGAGAAGCCGCTCGACGTGCATGCGGACCGCGCCCGAGAGCTGGTCGAAGCGTGCGAGCGGCGAGGCCTCGTTCTGTCGTGCGTTCTTCAGCGTCGCACCTACCGGGGGCCGCGTCTGGTCACCGAAGCCTGTCGGACAGGCCGGCTGGGACGCCTGCTTTCCTGTTCCGCCTACATCAAGTGGTGGCGCGACCAGTCCTACTACGATAGCAGCCGGTGGCGCGGAACATGGGAACTGGACGGGGGAGTACTTGCCAATCAGGCCCTGCACGCGCTCGATCATCTGATTTGGATGGCAGGACGCGTGACCCGAGTTGAATACGCCGTCGCCGAGACGCAGGCGCATCGCATGGAAGCCGAGGACTTCCTGATGGCGGTTGTGCGCTTTGAATGCGGTGCCCGCGGCGTCATCGAAGCCACAACCTGCTGCAATCCGCCTCTGTGCACCCGGATCGAAGTATTCGGTACGGAGGGATCCGCGGCGTTCGACGACGCCGCCGTGGTCCACTTTGGCTATGGCGGGGCAGATCACACGGACGAAGTGAGCGAAGCTGAAGCCAAGCTGGGCGGACGCGCAGAGGCCATGGCTATCAGTCTTCAAGGGCACGCCAACATCGCCGCCGATTTCGTGGGTGCGATCCGCGAAGGGCGCCAGCCCATCGTGACAGGCCGCGACGCTCTGGCTTCGGTGGAAGCGCTGCGTGACATCTACGCCGCCGCCGGTGTCGGCGTGGCCGCCTAGGCAAACGCCATGGGACATGATGCCAGGCGGCCGACATTGCCATGCGACGGTGACACGTCGCCGACTCGGTCGAGCCATCAGAAGGCGAACATGGCTGACACAGCAACGCGGTTCTTCAACCGGGAGGTCAGCTGGCTCGAGTTCAACTTGCGTGTACTCGAGGAGGCTGCCTCACCCGATCATCCGCCCCTTGAGCGCGCGAAGTTCCTGAGCATCGTCCACAGCAATCTGGACGAGTTCTTCATGATCCGCGTGTCGGGACTGCAGGAGCAGGTGGAAGCAGGCTTCTCGGAGCCATCGCGCGACGGCATGACCCCGGCCGAGCAGCTCGAGGAGATTCGCGAGCGTGTCGTAGCCATGCGGCATCAGGCATGGCAGGTGTACAGCGGGCAGCTTCAGCCTCTCCTCGCGGAGCACGACATCCATCTGCTTGGCTATGAGCAGTTGGATGATCGGAGTCGGGCGAGGGTGCAGCGCTATTTCGACACCGTTGTCTACCCGGTTCTGACACCTCTGGCAGTGGACCCGGCCCATCCGTTTCCGCACATCTCGAACCTGAGCATCAGCCTTGCCGTCGTGGTGCGGACGCCGAAGGGCGAAGAGCGGTTCGCCCGCGTGAAGATCCCCCAGGTCTTGCCGCGATTGGTGCCGGCGGATCAGCCCTCGAGCTCAGGCGGACGCCGCCGGAACCGGCCGGCGTACGTCTTCGTGTGGCTTGAAGAGCTTGTCGCTGCCAATCTGACGAAGCTCTTCTGCGGTCTGGATGTTGTGGCGAGCTATCCTTTTCGGATCGTTCGCGACGCTGATTTCGAGATTCGCGAGGACGAGGCCGGCGATCTGTTGCAGACGATCGAACGGGGACTGATGCGCCGGCGGTTCGGCAGCGTTTCTCAGCTCGAGATATGCTCCACGATGCCCGAGGAGATCGAGGGCATCCTGGTCCAGAACCTCGAGATTGACCGGCGGGATGTCTACCGCAGCGAGGGCGTTCTCGGTCTTAGCTGTCTGATGGACCTCATGGCCATTGACCGCCCAGATCTGAAGGACAGGCCGTTACGGCCTCGGACGCCGAGGCGTCTGCAGGGCGATCTCTTCGCGGCTATCCGCGAACGCGACGTGTTGATGCATCATCCATTTGACAGCTTCGTGCCCGTGGTCGAGTTCCTGCAGGCTGCCGCCAACGATCCCGACGTGCTCGCAATCAAGCAGACCATCTACAGGGTTGGCAGCCAGTCACCCGTCGTCGCCGCGCTGAAGGACGCGAGTGACAAAGGCAAGCAGGTCACCGTGATGGTGGAGCTCAAAGCTCGCTTCGACGAGGAGAACAATATCGAGTGGGCGCGCGTGTTGGAAGCCTCCGGCGCGCATGTGGTGTACGGCGATGTCTCGCTGAAGGTCCACTGCAAACTGCTGATGGTGGTCCGCAAGGAGGGTGACGGCATTCGCCGGTATGTCCATCTTGGCACTGGCAACTACAACGCCAAGACCGCGCTCCTGTACACCGATCTCGGGCTGTTCACCTGCGACCCGGTGATCGCGGACGACGTTACGGCGCTTTTCAACGTTCTGACGGGCTACAGCGCTCCCCGCAGCTATGCCAAGCTGATGGTCTCGCCGAAAGGCATTCGAGCGGGACTCATGGAACGCGTCAAGCGTGAGATCGCCCATGCGCATGCGGGGAGGCGCGCCCGCATGGTCTTCAAGATGAACTCCTTGACTGACTTCCAGTGTGCAGAGCAGCTCTATGCGGCAAGCCAGGCGGGAGTCGACATTGACCTTATCGTCCGAGGAAGCTGTTGCCTGGTGCCGGGCGTGCCGGGTCTCAGCGAGAGCATCCGGGTGCGCAGCATTGTTGGCCGGTTCCTCGAGCACGATCGCGTGTACTACTTCTGGAACGATGGTGCAGAGGAGGTCTGGCTTGGCAGTGCAGACCTGATGCCGCGCAACCTCGATCGGCGCGTTGAAACGCTGTTCCCCGTCGAGGATTCCGGGCACCTCCGTTGGCTGGCCGACGTATACTTGCCTGCTTACCTCTCCGATACTGCAAAAGCGCGCGTTCTCCGGCCTGATGGGACCTATGAGCGTTGCGGCACGGATGTCGAGAAGCGTATCAGCGCCCAGGAATGGTTCATTGACAATGCCGGCGATGACGGGAACGTTTCGCTAGGGTAAACTACGGACCCCAAGAGATACATCGGAGCCTGCGCCTAACAATGCTGGGACGATACATACCGTTGCTGGTTGCCGTTGTGATCGCTGCGATCATCGCAGGCGCTATGGTCGTCGGATCGCTCATCCTCGGTCCCAAGAAGCCAACGAGGTTCAAGGAGACTACCTACGAGTGCGGCATGACGCCGGTAGGGTCGGCTCGCGACCGATTCCCCATCCGCTTCTATCTCGTCGCCATGCTGTTCATCATCTTTGACGTGGAGACGGTGTTTCTGTATCCGTGGGCGGTAACGTTCGAGCTCGGTAGCCGCGCAGAGCGCATGTTCCTGTTGACGGAGATGGGCATCTTCGTGGGAATCCTGTTGATCGCGTACTTCTACGTCGTGGGAACCGGCTCGCTGGAGTGGGGTACAGAGGACGATGCGAGCTCCAAGGCGCTCGGTAAAGCGAAGGCTGCCAGGCCGCCCATTCGGTTCGGCAACGAGAACTCGGGGCCGGTCAGTCTGCCGAGCGGCGCAAGGAAGGCCGCATGACCGAGGAGAGCCGGATGGCGACGGATGCCGGCGCCGACGCGGGCCTTACGGCTGCCGATGACGCTCGCAAGGTCCAGGCTGCGCTTCCCCATGCAGTGCTGGATATTCTGGAGAACGGGAACGATGCTTGGCTCGTCGTTGACCGCTCCTCGATCCAGGAGACGCTCCAGTATCTGCGCGACGAACCTTCGCTGGCCTACCGATTCTTCTACGAGTGCCTGGGCGTGGACTACCTCGATCCCGGCACGGGCAGTCCCATTCTGGGCAAGGCGCACCGATTCGAAGTGGTCTACAACTTGCTGTCCATTCACGATCCGCGATCGCAGATGGGTTCGGGCAGACGCCTGTTCGTGAAGGTACCCGTTCCGGCCGACGATCCCGTGGTCCCGACCGTCACGGGAATCTTCCCGGGGGCAGCGTTTCCCGAACGCGAAATCTACGACATGTTCGGGATCAGGTTCGACGGTCACCCTGACCTGCGAAGACTGCTGATGCCGGACGATTGGATCGGGCATCCCCAGCGCAAAGACTATCCGCTCGGCGGCGAGCGCGTGCAGTTCCCCAACGGCACCTATGGACCGTCGGTTGGCGAGAAGGTCGTTCAGCATCCCGGGGAAGGGTTCTTCGGGCGTACGGCGGACGAAATCGAGTGAGCGTCCTGTCCCGGTTACCGTTCGGCAAGCCGCGCCCGGAGCGCAATGCGGCGCTGGTGTCGCAGGGAATCGAGATTGACCCGGTTGATGAGAGCACGCTCGTCATTAACATGGGGCCGCAGCATCCTTCGACGCACGGTGTGTTGCGTCTCGTCCTCGAGCTTGACGGAGAGGTCATCGTCCGGGTCACACCGCACATCGGCTATGTCCATACGGGCATCGAGAAAGAGGGTGAGTTCCAGCAGTATGTGAAAGCGGTTACGATCACAGACCGCATGGACTACGTCTCCGCCCATATCAACAACCTCGCATTCTCGCTGAGTGTCGAACGGCTCCTGGGGGTCGAGCCGCCGCCTCGCGGTCGTTATCTGCGGGTGCTGCTGTCGGAGATCCAGCGCATGGCGAGCCATCTCGTATGGCTGGGCACCCATGCCCTGGATATCGGGGCGATGACGGTCTTCTTCTACGCATTCCGCGAGCGCGAGAAGCTGCTGGACCTGACGGAGATGCTTTCTGGCGTCAGGTTGATGCCATCCTGGATCATCCCGGGCGGTCTGCGAGGCGACGTTCCCGATGGGTTCTTCGAGCGATGCAAGGCAATCCTCGACGAGTTCCCTCGCCGCGTGGATGAATACGAGACGCTGCTGGATCAGAACCCCATATGGCGTGAACGAACGCAAGGCATCGGCGTGATCAGCGCCGAGGAGTGCTTCGGTCTCGGAGTGAGCGGCCCGACATTGCGAGCCTCAGGCGTGGCCTATGATGTGCGGAAGGCGAGCCCGTATTCAGGATTCGAAGAGTTCTCGTTTGGCGTGCCGACCGGCGAGTTCGGCGACGTGAATGACCGCTACCGCGTTCGCATGGCGGAGCTGCGCCAGAGCAGGGAGATCGCGAAGCAGGCCATCGAGCGCATGCCCGACGGCCCCACCAACGTGGACGACCTGAAGGTGGTGCCGCCTGCCCGCGCAGAGCTGGATCGCTCAATGGAGGCCGTGATCCACCATTTCAAGCTCTGGACCCATGGCATCACGCCGCCGGCAGGAGAGGCTTACGTGCCCGTGGAGTCGCCGAAGGGTGAGCTTGGGTTCTACGTTGTCTCCGACGGCAGCAACTATCCGTGGCGCATGCATCTGCGCGCGCCGTCCTTCATGAACCTGCAGGCGCTCTCCCGCATGTGCGAGGGCAGGTTGGTTGCCGATGTCGTTGCCATCATCGGCAGCATTGACATTGTGTTGGGGGAGATAGACCGATAATGGCTGCAAACGGCCATTCCGGGGGCGGCGACCGGCCCATGGACACCGTCTCAGGGCGCTTCTCGCCGGAGGCAGTGGCGGAGCTCGAGGAGATCGTGAGCCACTATCCGGATCGTCGGGGCGCCATGCTGCCGGCGCTATGGATCGCTCAGCGAGAGTACGGCGGATCTCTGCCGGCAGAGGCCATCAAGGAGGTTGCCGAGCGTCTGGGCTGTCCGCCGGTTGAGGTCGAGGGGGTGGCGTCGTTCTATACGATGTACAACCTCGGTCGGCGCGGTCGTCGGCATCTTGAGGTGTGTACGTGCCTCACGTGCGCCGTCCTGGGAGCAGCAGATACGCTGCGTGCGCTGGAGGAGAAGCTCGGCATCAAGGTGGGCCAGACGACGCCCGACGGAGAGTTCAGCCTCGCGGAGGTGGAATGCCTCAACTGGTGCGAAGCCGGCACCGTGGTGCAGGTCGGCGGCCGCTACTTTGGGAACGTAACGCCGGACAAGGTGGACGCTCTGGTGGAGCAGATACGTCAGATCCAGGACACCGAGGCGGTGACGCAGGCTGACCAGATCGTGAAGGTCCAGCTTGCACGACGCCATGACGGGACCGCCGATGGGTGAGCTTCGGGTTCTGTTTGAGCATCGCGACGTCCCGGGCATCGAGCGGATGGACGTCTACGAGTCGGTGGGCGGGTACCAGGGCCTTGCCCGAGCAGTGACGATGAGTCGGGCCGACGTGATCGGCGAGGTCAAGACGTCGGGACTGCGCGGACGCGGCGGCGCAGGGTTTCCGACATGGATCAAGTGGTCTGGAATCCCGGCCGATCAGCCGACCGAACGCTATGTGGTCTGCAACGCCGACGAAGGCGAACCCGGTACCTTCAAGGATCGTGAACTCATGCTCCGTCTGCCCCACATGGTTGTCGAGGGGCTGGCGATTGCGGGATATGCCACAAACTCCTCCACCGGCTACATCTATATCCGGGGCGAGTTCCTCGAGTCGGCGCGCGCGGTGCGGCGAGCGATTGACGAGGCTTATGCCAGGGGCTATCTCGGCGAGAGCGTGTGCGGATCGGGACATCGGTTCGATCTGCACGTTCATATGGGCGCAGGGAGCTATGAGTGCGGCGAAGAGACCGCGCTCATGAGCAGTCTGATGGGGGAGCGGGGGCAGCCGCGCGCCAAACCGCCCCACGCGCCTCTGCCGGTGATTTCAGGCCTGTGGCAGAGGCCGACGTTGATCAACAACGTGGAAACCTACGCGACCGTGCCGCACATTCTGGCGCGAGGCGGCGCATGGTACGCTTCCATGGGCACCGAGCGGTCCAAGGGCACCAAGTTATTCAGTGTCAGCGGGCACGTTGCGAAGCCGGGCAACTACGAGATCGAACTGGGCACTCCGCTGGAGGAGCTGATCGCCCTTGCGGGCGGGGTCGTGGGAGGAGATCTCAAGGCCGTGATACCCGGCGGGTCCTCGGTTCCGATCTTGACCGCTGAGCAGTGCCGTGGCGTGAAGCTGGACTACGAATCGTGCATGGCGGCGGGTACCATGCTGGGCTCCGGCGGCTTCATGGCGTTCAACGATCGCACCGACATCGTGAAGCTGATGCACGTGACCGCCAGGTTCTATGCCCATGAATCGTGCGGGAAATGCACGCCGTGTAGAGAAGGCACCCGCTGGATGTATCGCATCTTCCAGCGAATCACTGCAGGCCAGGGCCGTCCCGAGGACGTCGATCTCTTGCTGAGCATCTGCAACAACATAGACGGGCGATCCTACTGCCCGCTGGGTGATGCCGCATCGTGGCCGATACGGGCCAGCATTCAGCGGTTTCGCGAGGAATACGACTATTGGATCGAGCACGGTCGTTCCCCCGTGGGGGATGACTCGGTGCCTGGGATCGGTTGATCGGCAGTGGCATCTGACCTCGTCAACATAACCATCAACGGGACGCCCCTTCAGGTGCCTGCCGGGGAGATGATCATCGAGTCGGCCCGCCGGATCGGCGTTGAGATCCCTCACTTCTGCTACCATCCGCGGCTCTCCAAGGAAGCCGGAGCCAACTGCCGCATGTGCCTGGTGGAAGTCGCTTCGCCTCGGAAAAACCCGGACGGCTCCGTGACCTTGGCGAAGATGCCGAAACCGCAGACATCGTGCAGTCTGCCGGCTGGCGAGGGGATGGTGATCGAGACCGAGACGCCCGCCATCATCGAGGCTCGGCGGGGCATTCTAGAGTTCCTCTTGATCAATCACCCGCTCGATTGCCCCATCTGCGATCGAGGCGGCGAGTGCCCGCTTCAGAACAACACGCTGCACTACGGCCCGCCCACGACGCGCTATGTCGAGGAAAAGCGACACCTGCCGAAGGCCTTCCCGCTGTCCGAGCATGTCGTGCTCGATCGGGAGCGATGCATACACTGTGCGAGGTGTACCCGCTTCGCCGAGGACATTGCGGGGGACGCTCAGCTGGGCTTCCTCAAGCGCGGCGCCGACATGGAAGTCAGCGTGCGCACAGGCGAGCAGTTCACCTCTCTCTTCTCCGGCAACACCATCGAGCTCTGTCCCGTTGGAGCGCTGCTGTCACGTTCCTACCGCTTCCGGGGCAGGCCCTGGGACTTGATGACGCAGAAGTCCATCTGCACTGAGTGCTCCAACGGCTGCAACATCAAGCTCGATCATCGGGCGGGACGGTTCGTGCGGGTGAACGCGCGCCTGAATGAGGATGTGAACGAGGAGTGGACGTGTGACCGGGGGAAGTTCGGCATGGACTACCTCTCGGGTCCGGATCGCCTCACGACCCCTCTCGTGCGTCGCGGAAATCGGTTCGAGGCGGTTGGCTGGGACGAGGCCATTCGCCGCGTTGCGGAGGAGCTGGGGCAGGCCGGTCGGAAATCGGCGTTCCTCGGCGGCATTCGGTCCAGCAACGAAGACCTCTTTGTGATGCAGCGCCTGTTCCGTGAGGTGCTGGGGTCCTCGGATCTCGATCACCGTGTGGGCCCCTCGTTCGATGCAGAACCGGTTATCGGCGTCGGGCAGGGACAGGTGGCCCGAGCCCCCATGTCGCTCGTCGAGCTCGAGGGGCTGTCGCTGTTCATCTCGTTTGGATGTGACATGGCGTGGGAACAGCCGATGGCGTACTTGCGGGTGCGCAAGGGCTGGCGGCGCGGGGCGCTTACGATCGCTTCGGTGGCACGTCATGGTACCGCGGAGGACGAACGGCCCTCGAGCCTCGCGCCCATCTCCGCCGTCCGCGTTCGGCATGATGAGGGAGGAGAGCTCCAAGTCGCGCTGCGGCTGTTGGGCGAGGTTCTGCGACAGGGAGGAGACGGAACTGCCGTTCCCGCCGAGTTGGCGGCGAAAGCCGAGAGCGCCGTGACAGAACAGGGTGCGGATGCTGAAGCGGTGCGGCGACTCGCGCTCACGTTGTTCGAAGCCGGCAAGGGCGCAAGCGATGGGCGCTCCGTCGCCGTTTGGATCGGCGAGGCAGCGCGCACAAACCGTCAGCTCCCTGATATCCTGCAGACACTGTCGGCTGCGCTGTCCGCGGCCGGCGTCCATGGCGTGGTTCAGGTGCCTGCAATGGAAGTCAACGAGCAGGGCGCGCGCGATCTCGGCATTGCGCCGACCTGGCTGCCTGGCTACGAGCAAGCCGATCCGGCGGGGCGCAATAGCGCGGAGATACTCGCTGCAGTCGCGCAAGGAGACATCGCGGCTCTCTGGATCAGCGGTCTCGATCTGGCCACTCGCTACAGCGATCCGGCGGCTGCCGTGCGCGCCCTCGAATCGTGCCCGTTCCTCGTAGTCACGGATCTTTCTCTGACGAAGACGGCGCAGATGGCGGACGTGGTGCTGCCGGTAACGAGCGTTGCAGAGCGGAACGGGACCTACACCAACGTTGAGGGTCGGGTCCAGCGCTTCTGGAAGGCCTATGATCCGCCTGCAGGCGTGCGTCAGGAATGGCGCATCGCGGCCCAGATTGCCGCTCGTCTGGGCACGGAGATCCACTATGCCAGTTCTCGCGAGGTTCTGGCAGACATCGCCGCAAGGGTTCCGCTATACGCCGGATGCGGCCCGGATGCCCTTGGCGATGGGGGAGTGCGATGGGCGAGCGCCCTCGCCGGTGAGGTCGGGCGATGACCATACCCAACATCAGCTTCGGACCATTCGACCTCGTGGCGGTCGCGCCGTACGTCGCCCTGGGTCTTATGCTTGCCACCGTTCTGCTGGCGGTGCCGGTGCTAACCTGGTTTGAGCGGGTCACGCTGGGCTTGATCCACGACCGTCTCGGGCCCAATCGCGTCGGTCCGCGCGGTCTGTTGCAGCCGATCGCTGACGGGATCAAGCTGTTCTTCAAAGAGGACATCCTGCCGAGCAATGTGGATCGGCGCATTTTCTACCTGGCGCCGGCCATCTCCATGATGCCGCCGCTGGTGGCGGCCGCCCTCATTCCCCTTGGGGACTTTCGGGTGGACATGGGGGGCGGCCAGACCCGGCCCCTTACGCTGGTGGCGGCGGACATCAACGTTGGCATACTCTGGGTCCTTGGTCTGGCCTCGCTGCAGGTATATGGGCTGATCCTTGGCGGGTGGTCATCCAACAACAAGTACTCGCTGCTGGGCGCGCTGCGATCGAGCGCTCAGGCCATCTCGTATGAGCTGGCTCTGAGTCTCGGCGTCCTGATGGCGGTGTTGATGTCCCACTCGATGAGTCTTGTGCAGATCGTCCAAAGTCAGACCGGGGGCATCATGCACTGGAACATCCTCGGTCTGTTTCCGTTCGGGCTGGTTGCCGCGGGGGTCTACGCGATCGCCGCGGTTGCCGAGACCAATCGTGCGCCCTTCGATCTGCCCGAGGCCGAGTCCGAGCTGGTGGCCGGATATCAGACCGAGTACTCCTCGATGAAGTTCGCTATCTTCTTCATGAGCGAGTACGCCGCGGTGGTAATCGGTTCCTGCGTAGCGGTTGTTCTATGGCTCGGGGGCTGGGATCCGATCCATCCGGTTCTCGGCTTCATCCCCGGGCCTCTCTGGTTTGCGGGCAAGGTGCTGCTTCTGATCTTCGCGTTCGTGTGGGTCCGGAGCACGTTGCCTAGGTTCCGCTACGACCAGCTCATGCGGTTCGGCTGGATGCGTCTGCTGCCGGTGGCGTTGGTTGCCCTGATGCTCGCCGCTGCGATGAGCGCCTACAGGACGGATCCGAGTGCGGGGAGCCGCATCCCGCCGAAGCCTGAGAAACCGAAACCCCTGATGGGGGGAACGCAGAGCCTGTGATGCGACCCGGAGTTCTCATATTCTGGCTGCTAGCGGTGCCGATGGTCGCATGCGCGCTGCTGGTCATTACCTCGCGGAATCCCCTGCGAAGCGCGCTCTTCCTCGTGGCACATATGCTGCTGCTCGCGGGGATGTTCCTTTCATTGTCGGCTCAGTACGTGGCAGCAGTGCAGGTGGTGGTGTATGCCGGGGCCATCATGGTGCTGTTCGTCTTCGTGATCATGCTGCTGAATCTCGGCGGAGCGCAGAAGATGGACGCAGCCGGCCTTGGCTGGGCGCTCGGGATCGCCATGAGCCTGGGCCTGGCGGCGCTCTTCGTGGGAACCGGGGTCTGGAAGTCAGGTCTTCATGCCGGCAAGGCGACGGCCAAGACCCTGGCGCAGGGAGGCACCGCGCAGGCCGTCGGTTTCGCGCTGTTCGATCCCGAGCTGCCGTGGCTGTTCCCATTTGAGGTCGCGTCCATCGTCTTGCTGATGGCTGCTGTCGGCGCGATCGTTCTGGCGAAGAGGAAGCTCTGAGATGAGCTTTGCGGTTCCTACCGAACACTATCTGCTGTTGTCTGCGGTGCTGTTCTGCATCGGCGTTGCCGGCGTGGCAACGAAGCGCAACCCGATCGTCGTGTTCATGTGCATCGAGATCATGCTCAATGCTGCCAACCTGGGTTTTGTAGCTCTGGGGCGTCACTTCGGCGATGTGGGAGGGCAGATCTACACCATGCTCATCATCGCCGTCGCGGCGGGCGAGGTAGCCATCGGTCTCGCGATCATCGTCTCGCTCTTCCGAACGCGCGAGACCATTGACCTCGACGAGGCGGACCTGCTGAAGCTATGAACGCCCCCTTGCAGGACCTCGCTATCGCGCCCATCGTGTGGGCCATCCCTGGCCTGCCGTTGATCGGCTTCGTGCTGATCATGTTCTGGGGTGGCGGATTGGTGCGCACTCTCGGTGATGCGCGCGGACGGCGAGTGGTGGGCACGCTGGCCACCGCCGTAGTGCTTCTGTCGTTCGTTATCAGCGTGTTCGTGCTCCTGGAGCTGCTTCGTCTGGAGCCGGAGCAGCGACGGGCCGTGGCCTCGCTAGTTCCGCTGATGGACCGGATGCCCTGGATCGAGGTCGGACCAGTCTCGGTGCAGTTCCTTGCCCTGGTGGATCCGCTATCGGTGCTAATGTGCCTGATCGTCACGGGAGTCGGCGGACTGATCCACCTGTATGCGACGGGCTACATGAGCCACGACCGGGACTATCCCCGTTTCTTCGCCTACTTCAACCTGTTCATTTTCGCCATGCTCGTCCTGTGTCTTGGCGAGAGCCTGCTGCTGATGTTCGTCGGCTGGGAAGGCGTCGGGCTGTGTTCGTACCTCCTGATCTCGTTCTGGTTCGACGATGAGGAGAACGCCAAGGCCGGCAACAAAGCGTTCATCGTGAACCGTGTAGGCGACGTGGGTTTCATGCTCGGGATACTGGCGTCGCTCGCAGTGTTCGGGACGCTTTCGTTCCACACTGCCGATGGACGCGGCATCCTGGACCTTGCCGCGCGGGGCGAGACATTGAGCGGTCCTCTCACTGTCGCGACTGCCAGTCTCATCAGCGCGCTGCTGTTCCTTGGTGCATGCGGCAAGTCGGCGCAGTTCCCCCTGCATATCTGGCTGCCGGACGCCATGGCCGGTCCTACGCCTGTGTCTGCGCTCATCCATGCAGCCACCATGGTCACAGCCGGTGTGGTCATGGTGACCCGAATGTCGGTCCTGTTCGCGCAGGCTCCCGTGGTCTTGCTGGTGGTTGCCGCCGTGGGCCTCTTCACCGCCCTGTTCGCTGCCACCATAGCCCTGACGCAGACCGATATCAAGAAGGTTCTGGCCTACTCCACGGTCTCGCAGCTCGGCTTCATGTTCCTTGGCTGCGGAGCTGGGGCCTTCGGCGCCGCGATGTTCCACGTGACGACGCATGCGTTCTTCAAGGCGCTGCTGTTTCTTGGCGCAGGCTCGGTGATCCACGGTCTATCGGGCGAGCAGGACATGCGGCGAATGGGCGGGCTCGGGCGGTACATGAAGGTGACGTATTGGACCATGCTCATCGGGTGGGCCGCAATATCCGGTTTTCCGGGTCTCGCAGGCTACTGGAGCAAGGACGCGATCCTCGCGTTTGCATCCGGCATACCGTCCATCGGCATGTTCATGTATGCCGTCGGTGCGTTCACTGCGTTCGTGACCGGCTTCTACATGACCCGTCTGATGGCCAAGACGTTCTGGAGCGCTCCGCGCCTGCCCGAGGATGCTCATCATCCCCACGAGTCTCCTCCCTCGATGTTGTTGCCGCTGATCATCCTCGCGGCTCTGTCGGTCGTCGGCGGGCTGATCGGCACGCCGTGGGGCAACGCGTTCGAGCGCTTCCTCGAACCCGTCCTGCCCGGCGCCGACATGCTCCATGTGCATGAGGCCATACCCCATGGCGTGGGCCTTGCTCTGGGCGCGCTGATCGCCATCGCCGCCATGGCTGCCGGCGCGGCGGCGTACAGGAGGGCCCCATCTGCCGAACTCCTGCCCGCAACGGTGAAGGCCACGCAACCCATCTATCGGGCGGCGGCAAACCTGTGGTATGCGGACGCTGCGGCCAATGCAGTGTTTGTGCAGGGCGGAGGACGTTTCGCCGGGTTTGTGGCGCGCTGGATTGACAAGGGCTTCGTGGACGGACTGGTGAACGCCGTAGGCGTGGTTACGGCGTTCCTGGCGGAGATCGCAAGGGGAGGCCAATCGGGCTACGTTCGGTTCTACGCCAAGACTATGATCGCGGGCGCGTTGATCGTGCTGGCCTACGCGTTGATCCAGGCGGGTATGCGATGAGCCTGCTCGAGAACAACATCCTGAGCTTGCTCATCTTCTTCCCGCTGCTCGGTGGGCTCATCGTCATGTTCGCTCCGGCCAGTTCGGCGCGAGGCGAAGCCCAGAAGGGCGTGGATGCGGGCGCCAAGGCTCCATCGTCGAGCGCGGCCCCGATCGCTATCGCCGCCGCTGCCGTGGAGCTGCTTCTGGCATTGTACGCATGGACGCTGTTCACGCCGGGGCGGCCGGGCTTCCAGTTGCGGTTCTTCGCCGATTGGATCCCGGACTTCCGTATCCGGTACGACGTCGGCGTGGACGGCATGAGCCTCCTGCTGATCCTGCTTACTGCCTTCCTCACGCTTCTGTGCGTTATCTATTCGACGCGCGTCGATCGCCGACCCCGGGAATACATGGTGTTCCTGCTCGTGCTTGAGGCCGCCATGATGGGCGTGTTCTGCGCCCTCGATCTGGTTCTGTTCTACGTGTTCTGGGAACTGGTCCTCATCCCGATGTACTTCCTGATCGGCATCTGGGGACACGAGCGGCGCGTGTATGCGGCCGTGAAGTTCTTCATCTTCACGTTTGTCGGCAGCGTGCTGATGCTGGTTGGCATTGTCTACTTGTTTGTGCAGACCGGCAGCTTCAGCCTTACGGAACTTATGACGCCGACAGCGCCGGCTGGACAGGCTCTGGCCGCGCTCGATGCCCGCGCGCTGATGTGGGTATACGCTGCCTTTGCGCTCGCCTTCATGGTCAAGGTGCCGCTGTTCCCGTTTCACACCTGGCTGCCGGATGCCCATGTCGAGGCTCCAACCGCCGGGAGCGTGATTCTGGCCGGTGTCCTGCTGAAGATGGGTGTCTACGGTTTCATCCGGTTCTGCATGCCGCTGTTTCCCCAGCAGATGGCCCAGTCGGCTCCGCTCTTTCTGGCGCTGTGCGTGGTCGGCATACTGTATGGCGCGATTGTGGCCACGGTGCAGCCGGACATGAAGAAGCTGGTTGCGTATTCCAGCGTCAGCCATCTCGGCATAGTCATGCTCGGCGTGTTCAGCTTCAACGAGCTGGGCCTGAGCGGGGCCATCATACAGAGCGTGAACCATGGGGTCTCGACCGGCATGCTGTTCTTCCTGGTAGGCATGCTCTACGATCGGCGTCACACGCGGGAGATTGCGGCATTCGGGGGAGTGCGACGGGTGATGCCGCTGCTGTCCGCCTTCTTCCTGCTTGCCGCCTTTTCATCGGCTGCGCTGCCGCTGACCAACGGCTTCATCGGCGAGTATCTCGTGCTGCAGGGCGCCTTCCTGTCGAAGACCAGCGGCCCGGTCTACGCCGCGTTGTCGGCTCTCGGGATGGTGCTGTCGGCCACCTACATGCTGTGGCTGTTCCAGCGCGCGTTCTGCGGTCCGGTGAAGCATTCCGAGGTCGGGCTCCTGCCGGACCTTGCGCTTCGCGAGAAGCTGGTGCTGGTTCCGCTGGCGGTCCTGGTGCTCTGGTTTGGCTGCTATCCTGCGCCGTGGCTGAGGATGATCGGCGCGGTGAAGCCGGTGGCGTCAGCGCGGTCGTCCGTCAGGCAAGCGGCCGACGGCGTGGTGCAGGCGGCTGGCGGGCCGGTTCAGGAGGCCGCACCGTGACCGGACGTGAGCGGATCATGCGCGCCGTTCGGGGCGAACCTACCGACCGGGT
>JAAYVH010000080.1 GCA_012517255.1 Chthonomonadales bacterium | reverse complement strand
TGCTCTTGACCGAGGGTAACCACGACCTTCTGATCAAGGCATTCGGTCCCGATGGCAAACCCGTCGAGGTGCCTGCGCGGATACGAATCCCGGGCGCTGACCTTTCGGCTCCGGTGCGCATCGCCTATCCGCTCAACGGCGTGGAGGTCAGCGGCACGGTTCCCATCCGGGTCAAGGTGGATCCCGATCTCCAGCGGCAGAAGCCCTACGTGACGTTCTTCATCAACAAAGAGCTCAAGGTTCTGCGCAACTTCCCGCCGTACGAGTACAACTGGGATACCACGAAGTACGTCAACGGCTGGCATGTTCTCGAGGCCTGGACGCAGTCGCCGGACATGGCAGCGCCCTACAAGTCGCGTCCCGTCAACGTGAATGTGAACAACTCAGGCGGCTTCACGCAGCGACAGACCATCATTGAGGACTTGCGAACGGCTGAGCCACAGCGGGCCGAGGCCAAGCCTGCCGGCCCTCCGACACCGCCGCCGAGCCGGTCCATCGTCCTGGCGCCAGAGCCTGCTTCCTCGACGGGCCAGCCTGGCAGGCCTGCACGGACGGCCGCGCGGCCAACCGCTGTCGGATCGAGCAAACCGGTTGAACCCTCGACGACAGGGCGAGCCGTCAGAACGCTTCCGAATCCCGTCGCCCCGAGCATGACCACCGCTCCCGACAGCCTGCCCCGCGTGGCGCCGAGCCTCGTCGCATCGGCTCCGGTTGCGCCATCTGTCAGACCTCGGCCGGTAGCGAAAGTCGTTCGGCCGACGGTGAAGGTGCAGAAAGGGGAGACCCTGGCTGCCGTGAGCCGCAAGACCGGCGCGGATGTGAAGGAGATTGCACGGCTGAACAATCTGCCCGAACAGGCCAGGACGCAGCTTCCCGCCGGCAGGTCGCTGATCGTTCCTCAGGTCGGGGCCTTCGACGTTGCCTATGATGGAGTGCCCATTGCGTTTGACGTGACGCCAAGGTTCGAAGCCGGCATCGGCCTTGCGCCGATCCGCCAGGTATTCGAGCACACGGGCGGGCGGCTCTACTGGTACGGCGGAACGGCTCAGACGGTGCGCGCGGTCAACGACACGCGCGAGATCCAGCTCAAGATCGGCGACGACCGAGCCACGGTCAACAACCGCTCGATCAAGCTGGAGCGAAAGCCGTTCATTGACACCGGTCGCACGCTCGTCCCGGTCTCCTTCTTCCGCGATGCTCTCGACGTTCAGGTGCAGTTCGACGCGGCGACGGGCAGGATGAGCATTCGCAGCAAGTAGACGGCCGACACCGGCAGTCGCATGACAGCGGCCCCTCCGCAATCGGAGGGGCCGTCGTGCTTGTGGTCTATGCGTTGACGCGTTCGCCCCAGAGCAGGCGGTCGTGTACTTTGTCGTAGAAGGTCCCGCCCCCGAACGTCACCAACCGAACCGAGTGCTCGTACTTGCGCACGTGCACCTCATCTCCTGCTTGGAGCCCGAATACCGATGCGCTGTCGGCGCTGAACTTCACCTCGCCGCCGTCGGTGCCGACCTGCACGGCAACGGTCTGGGTGTCGGGGACCACGACGGGCCGCGCAGCCAGGGTGTGCGGGCAGATGGCGACAACCAGCAAGGCGCGGATTGTCGGGTCCATGATGGGCCCGCCTGCTGAGAGCGCGTAGGCTGTGGAGCCAGTGGGCGTGGCCACGATCACGCCGTCGGCCACGCAGTCCATCACCGGTCCGTCGCCGAACTGAATCGTCAGGTGGAGCATGCGGGTCATGGCTCCCTTGCTAATGACGATGTCGTTCAGGCCGAAGGCCCTGTGCACAGCCTCGCCGGATCGGCGCACCTCTCCCTGAACCATGGTGCGTTCCTCGACGTCCGCCTTGCCCGCGATAGCATCGGCGAGCCGTTCAATCAGCACGTCCGGATGAGCCTCTGCTATGAACCCGAATCGGCCCATGTGGATGCCCAGAATCGGTATGCCGAAGGGGGCCGCGAACCTGCTGGCCGCGAGGATCGTACCATCGCCGCCCAGAGTGACGATCAGGTCCGCTTCGCGGACGTCGTCGGATCGAGCATCCAGCTCGTTGGTGGCCACGACCGTGGCGGCAATGCTTCGTTCGTGAAGCCACTGTGCCGCATTCCGGGCATGTTCGGCCACGCTCGGCCTGGATCGGCTGGCCACAATCGCGACATGGTTCATGCGCTGCGCTGCTCCCTCGCTTGGGCGATCAACGCATTATACAGGACCCGAGGTATCTCGGCGCTCACCGGTGTCTGTTGCGTGAGACGGCTGTACGCTCCGCATCTTGAGCGCGCTCACCACGAGCATCTGCACGTCGGCAGGCGATACGCCGGGCACACGGCTGGCTTGACCGATGGTGCGGGGGCGGATGCGCTGCAGCTTTTCTGCGGCTTCGCGGGAAAGACCTCGGACCGCGGTGTAGTCGAGATCGTCCGGCAAAGCAATCTCATGCATAGCGCTGCTGGCAGCAACCTGTCGGATCTGGCGCGCGATGTAACCGCCGTACTTGGCCTCGATCTCGACCGTTTCGCCAACTGATGCGGGCAAGGGATCCGGGTTCGGATACCGGCGGCGGATCCACGCATAGGGGACTTCCGGCCGTCTGAGCAAATCCAACACGGTCATCCGGGTGTTGATCTCTCCGATGGCATCCTCTGCGAAGAGGTGCGCGTCAGCAGGGCCGATCGTGATGGCGTCCAGCCGACGCTGCTCCCTTTCGATGGCGGATCGCCGATCGCGGAAGCGCCGCAGTCGCTGCTCGGAGGCGAGCCCGATCGCCTCAGCGATCGGCGTCAATCGGAGATCGGCGTTGTCGTGGCGGAGTGACAGACGGCATTCAGCCCGTGAGGTGAGCATGCGATAGGGATCTTCGACGCCCTTGGTGATCAGATCATCTATCAACACGCCGATGTAGCTCGTCGTTCGATCGAGTATCACGGGGTCCAGTTCGAGGCATGCGCGAGCCGCGTTGATACCCGCCACGAGGCCCTGCGCAGCGGCCTCTTCATAGCCGGATGTTCCGTTGATCTGGCCTGCCAGAAAGAGACCCGGCACGTCTCTGGCTTCCAGTGTCGCGGTCAGGGCGTCTGGCTTGACCATGTCGTATTCCACGGCATAGCCGGGTCGCAGCATCTCTGCATGCTCCAGTCCCGGCAGGCTGCGCAGGAACTCCTCCTGCACCTCAGCGGGCAGACTCGTGCTCATGCCCTGAACATAGACGGAGTCAGCATCCCGGCCCTCGATCTCAAGAAACACAGGATGCGTGGCCTTGTCGGCGAAGCGCACGAACTTGTCTTCGATGCTCGGGCAGTAACGCGGACCGACGCCTTTAATGGCCCCGCCGTATAGAGCCGAGCGGTGGAGGTTGGCCATGATGATCTCGCGTGTCCGCTCGGTAGTCCGGGTCTGCCAGCACGGAAAGACGTCGCCGGCCGGTGTCAGGCGGTCATTCAGATACGAGAACGGCTCGGTGTCCTCCGATGGGATCTCCTGTGTCGCCTCCCAACGTATGCTGCTTCGTCTCACGCGCGGCGTGGTGCCGGTCTTGAATCGGCCCATCGGAACACCCAAAGCTCGAAGAGCCTCCGAAAGCCTGGAAGACGCTGGCCTGCCGAAGCATCCGCCCGGAGTGCGAATGCCCCCGCAGTGCATCAGGCCGTTCAGGTACGTGCCGGTAGTCATCACAACGGCTCGAGCCCTGATGGTTGATCCGCCTGCGGTTCGAACACCCCACGCCCGACCGCCACGCACAAGGATATCCACAACCTCGTCGTACACTATCGAGACCCCAGTCTGCGAATGGAGCATCGCATCCATGTATGTCTCGTATAGCTCCTTGTCGACCTGGGCGCGAAGCGTGCGAATGGCATAGCCTTTGCCGGTTCCGACGGCACGGATGTGCGTGAAGCATGCATCCACTGCGAGGGCCATGCAGCCCCCGAGGGCGTCAATCTCACGCACCAGGTGGCCCTTTGCGGGACCACCTACGGAGCAGTTGCAGGGCATGTGACCGGCACGTTGCCCGGGGAGGGTCACAACCGTGGTGGAGCAGCCGAGGCGAGCGGCGGCCATGGCGGCTTCGCAACCGGCATGGCCCGAGCCGATGACGAGCACGTCAGTGCACAACGATCCCATAGGAGCGGGATTCTAGCACAGATACGCCGCCAACCTGTGGAGACTGAGATGATTGCCGCACATACTTTTCACTAGGCCTAGCGCATTTCGTGATAAGTCGCTATACTAATGAGGGGAACGCTCGTTTTCGAGCGGCCCTGTGGCATTTGTGCCGGGTTTTCTGTACTCCGGCGTACTAGAGATCCACGGTGCACCGGGCTGTCGGGCGCTCGGGTGCAGCGATTTCATCAAGTGCAGGTGACCTGAGCGACAGACTGGTCCGGCAATGGTGTGGACACGACAGGATGGCAAGTGCTCCGCGCCGCGAAAGGAGAACGCAGAAACGATGATGCATGTCGGCACACTGAGCCGTGCAATGACCGCAGCCACACTGGTGCTCCTGGCGCTGCCGGGAGCAAGCGGTCAGTCGGCCAACGCAGAGGCCGCACTGCGGCCCGCCAGCTTTTCCAATCTCCGGCTTCATTTTGAGCGCAATGACGGCCAGGCCGCTGCGGCCAGCCGCTACATTGCCCGCGGCCCAGGCTACGTCCTGACGCTCGGCGCGGGCGAGGCCAAGCTCGCCCTCTCCGGTACACGTGGTCTTGCCGCGGCCACGGTGACCATGCGGCCTGTTGGTGCAGCCCGCGTCATGCCCGAAGGCGCAGCGCCACTGGCAGGCAAGGTGAACTACCTCCTAGGCTCCGACCCGGCATCCTGGATCACCAACGTGCCGACGTTCGGCAAAGTCGCGTATCGCGGCATCTACCCAGGAGTAGACCTCGTCTACTACGGCAACCAGCGCCGTGTGCAGTATGACTTTGCCGTGTCGCCCGGCGCCGATCCCGGTCGCATAGCCCTGCAGTTCGGCGGCATCCAGCGGTTGGCGATCGCAGCCAATGGCGACCTCGTGCTTTCGACGGGCGCCGGGCAGGTGCGGCATGCCAAGCCCTACGCCTACCAGGTAGTCAATGGTAAGCAGAAGGCCGTGAGCGCTCGATTCGCAATGCGCTCTCGCGATTCCGTAGGCTTCGAGATCGGTCGCTACGATACGGGACGGACGTTGATCATTGACCCGATCGTCTATCCGGTTCTCGAGTGGTCAACCTTCCTCGGCGGCTCGGGCGACGATGGCGCCCAGTCGGTCGCCGTGGACGCCTCGGGCTACGTCTACGTCGCCAGCTGGACGAACAGCGGCAACTTCCCGATGAAGGTCGGCTCCTATGACCTCTCGATCAACGGGAACTACGACGTTGCCGTTAGCAAGATCAGCCCGGACGGCAAGACGCTGGTGTACTCGACCTACATCGGCGGCGCAGGCAACGATTACGCTTCGGACATCGCTGTCAAAGGCGGCAATGCGGTCGTCGTCGGTGACACGGATTCCGCCGACTATCCTGTAACCGCCGGCGCCGTCCAGACCGGAAACGCTGGCGGATCCGATGGCTTCGTCACCGAGCTCAATGCTGCTGGATCTGCGCTGGTCGCGTCCACGTATGTGGGTGGGAGTGGATACGATACGCTCCGCTCGGTGGCGCTTGACCCGTCCACCAGCCGCGTAGCGGTGACCGGCTGGACGAACTCTTCGGACTATCCGACGACGGCAGGGGCGTTCCAGACGACATGGAGCGCAGGACTGCCAAGCTCGGCATTCGCCACAGTGCTGACGACTGACTTGAGCGCCTATCACTTCTCCAGCTACTTGCACGGCACCGCTCAGGAGCAATATGGCACTGCCGTCACCGTGGACAACCTCGGGCGAGTCGTTGTGGTAGGGCGCACCAACTCGACGACGTTCCCGACGACCGTTGGCGCCTATCAGACGGCGATCAAGGGCGAGCTCGATGCGTTCATCACCATGTTCGACGCCTCGGGAGGCTCCCTGGTCTGGTCCACCCTCTATGGCGGCACGTGGACTGATGGGGCCGAGGATGTGCTGATTGATGGAGGCGGCAACGTCTGCTTCGTCGGACGCACCGATTCGCTGGATATACCGCTCCGCGGCGAACAGCAGGCCGTGAACAACGGACTCAAAGACGCGTTCTTCGCTGCCATCGAGCCCGGCGGAGCCATGTATCACTGGGGTACCTACTTCGGCGGCAGCAGTGACGACATGGCCTATCGGCTGGTTCAGGACAGCGCGGGCTTCATGTACGTGGTGGGTGAGACGTGGTCGCCGGACTTCCCGGTTACGGCTGGCGCCTACCAGGCGACGAGATCGGGCCCGAGCGATGCCTTTGTGTGGAAGATCAAGCCCACCGGAGCTGGCGTTTTCACCCAGTGGGCAACCTACCTGGGAGGAACCGGCAACGAGGGCGCTGTCGGCGCAGCAAGCGACGGCGACAACCTCCTGTATGTCAGCGGCTGGACCACGGCGTCTAGCTTCCCGACCACGCCGGGCGTCATCAAGCCCACGTTTGGCGGCGGCGCTGAGGACGGCTTCGTGACACGGTTCAACCTGAAGTGGCTCCCAACGACCCTGTACACGATTGACCGGACGGGGATCATCACCGAGAATACCTACCTGCGAGCCTACGATCTGAAGCGAACGCACGACAACGGTCTGCTGTCGGGTCAGACCATCAACTTCAAGATTGACGGCACGCTGGTGGGCAGTGAAGTGACGGACGCTGGCGGCGACGCCAGTCTGCTGTGGACCATCACCCCGGGACCGACGACCCGCACGATCACGGTGGAGTTCGCAGGGGCAGATCCCTACCTGCCTTCCAGCGCGAACGCGACTCTGACGGCGACGACCATGACGCCCAAGCTGTTCAGCGTCAACCGAAGCGCCAAGATCACCGACTACGTCGTCTTCAAGGCGTGGCTGTGGCGAACGGACAATACCGGAATACCGGGACGGACGATCACGTTCAAGCTGGATGGTACTCCCATCGGCAGCGACGTGACGATCTCCACCGGGCGCGCGCAGATTGGCTACACCGTTCCCGACGGCCCCGGCGCGGGAACTCGCAACCTGCAGGTTGATTGGGCCGGCGATGCTGGCTACAACCCGGCGACCGGTTATGCGACGCTGACTGTCAGCCCGGCGACCCCGTACATCTGGGTCAGCCCGCGTACGGTGTCGGTGGGCCAGAAAGCCAATCTGTATGCGCTGTTCCGACGGCTGAAGGACTACGCGCCTCAGGTCGGCAAGACCGTGGACTTCAAGATTGACGGCACCGTGGTGCAGACGGTGGTGACCAATGCATCCGGAGTGGCGTCCTATCTGTATCAGACGGTCGAGCCTGCGGGAACCTACACGATCCGGTGTGAGTTCTACGGCGATGCGTATGTCGCTGCCGGATACGGCGAGGCTACGCTGACCATCAATCCGTGATGAACGGACGCTGACCGGTCTGACCGGCAGATGCGCAAAAGGGCGTCGGGGAGACCCGGCGCCCTTCCTTCGTTTGGACGGTGGTAAGGCTAGACGCGCGAGTTCTCCTTCACGAAGGCGATCAGCTCATCCACCTGCGCAAAGGCAAGGCCCGTGACCGTGTCGGCGCAGCCGTAGTAGAACGCGATGCGGCCCGTCGCGGCATCGGTCAGCGCAGCACACGGGAATGCCACGTTCGGCACATCGCCGACGCATTCGTAGATCGTCTGCGGCGACATGATGTACGGCGCCGTCCGATAGATGACCTTCCACGGCTGGTCAATGTCGAGCAAGGCGGCGCCCGTGCTGTAGACGAAGCCGTTGCAGGAGGTCAGCACGCCGTGGTAGACGAGTAGCCTGCCCTCGGTGGTCTCGATGGGGGTCGGCCCGGCGCCGATCTTGGTGGACTGCCAACCGCCGTTGGGGCGCATCACGAAACGATGCTTGCCCCAATGGCACATGTCGGGGCTCTCGCTATAGTAGATGTCGCCAAAGGGGGTGTGCCCATTGTCGCTGGGCCGGCTGTACATCGCGTACTTGCCATTGATCTTCCGCGGGAAGAGCACGCCGTTGCGATTGAAAGGCAGGAACGCGTTCTCGAGCTGATAGAACGTCTCGAAGTCATAGGTGTAGCCGACGCCGATCGTCGGTCCGTGGTAACCGTTGCACCAGGTGACGTAGTAGCGATCTTCCAGCCAGCAGACGCGGGGATCGTAGCCGTACTGCCATTGCCCGACTTCGGGATCATCGCACACGAACCGGATGCGCTCATGGTTGAGCTCCCACGTGATGCCGTCCTTGCTTCGGCCCGCGTGAAGTTGCATGTTGCGGCATGTGTCATCAACCCGAAACACGCCCGCGAACGCGCCCTTGTAGGGTACGACGGCGCTGTTGAAGATGCTGTTGGACGTTGGGATGAGGTCGCGCGGTATCACCGGATTGCCGCTGTAGCGCCAGACGACGCCTTTGCAGTCGGCTGGCTTGTCCTCCCATGGGATGTTCGGCAAGTTGGGACCGATGATGGTGTGCGACGATGAGGCAGAGCTCATAGAGACTGGGTCCTTTCGCTCGACAGATGATGCCCGCGTCGCCGCGGGGAGCTTGTGAAGTCTAGCACGAGCCGTGCGGGAGCGTCAAACGGTTGGGCCGGACGCGGCTGGGCGCCCATGTCGCGAACCCCGAAGGGCGCCGCGAGCGTTAGGGCCGGGGTGTCAACCCAGAGGGGGCCACGCCGCATTCACTACCCGACCCGGTGAACGGAGACCGAACGCGGCACAGGATCACCGGATTGCCGCTGTGGCGCCAGACGACGCCTTAACAGTCGGCGGGCCTGTCTTCCCATGGGATGTTCGGCAAGTCGCAACGCCCTTGGCCACGATCGTGGGCGTTACGGTTGGGGAGGGGTGGGGACAACAGGCGAGGGGATGGGGTGTGGCCTCGCGCGTTTCCGAGGTCCGAGGACCTCGGCTATCATCCTCCGTCGCTCCGCGACGGACGGGGATCGTGTTGGCACAACTACGC
>JAAYVH010000079.1 GCA_012517255.1 Chthonomonadales bacterium | reverse complement strand
GCGACAACCGCCACATCGCTGCGAGTCGCCCGAGCCAGCTCGTCCATGCTCTGGACAAGCCGCAACATGTCTGCCCTGGTTGCCGTCTCGCCCGATGCCGCTTCCATCATCTCCTCCATTGCCTCCTTTCGAAGCCCGTTGAACGCGCGAACCAGCTCGGCGCCTGCATCACTCTGGGTCTCTGGTCCGGCGGTCCTGCACTGAGCCGCCAGGAGACGCAGTCGTGCGCAGTCTCGGAACGACGCTGGAACGAGATCGAGCACATTCTGATCGGCTGTCGGTCTCAGTTTCGCGATCTGCCCGTCCAACTGCAGTCCTTCGATCATCCCGTGCACGAACCGCACAGCGATGCCCAGTCCTGGTGCCATTAGCGGCTTCCTCCCGCGGGCGTATCGGCTTCGATCGCCCGAAGGCGCATGAGCGCGGCATCCGCCCTGGCGGCACCGTGAGGGCTCATGAGCCCGTCGGCCAGCACGCCGATCAGATACGCCCGCTCCTGCAGAGCCTCCAGCTCGCGCCGCTTGGCCTCGTTCTTGCGTGCAGCGCACTGGCCGATCCACCGCGATACCAGCAAGCTAAGCCCCAGCGTCCAGACGCCTTCGAGCACATCCACCAGATCGAGACCGTGCTGCACGACATCGGCTGCCGAAGCGATGGTCTCCGACGCATCTGCCGTAGCGGTTGCCAGCAACATGACTGCCGCGGCACCGCCGGCCACAATGAACTTGGGATGAGCCTGTGATATCACGCTCCTGGCCCGATCGGTGTCAACGCCGAGAGCCTCGGCAAGGCCGTCCACATAGCGCAGATACTCCTCGCGGTTCGCCAGAGCGTCCTCGCAGCGCCGGATGCTCACACACGCCGTGCACAGAGTCTCAACGCGCTCAGCCGCGTCGCCCGGCGAGATCGCTTCGTCTCCGATCTCCAGGTGCGCTTCGGGAAAGACCCGCCTCAGCGTGTCCTGAAACGTCGCCAGCGTTCCTCCGTCTTTCATGGCCCCGGCTCCCGCGACCTAGGTGACCGCCGCCATCCGCGCCATGATGACGGGATCGTCCGGCATGAACCTGAGCGCCATGCCATAGTACTTGCGGGCCTCCGCATCATTGCCCGTCCGATGCTCAACGTCTCCCATGCCCTGATAGACGCGCAGCCACAGAGGCGCCATGGCAGCGTCGAACACCTCCGCAGCCTTCGATCCGCCAGCATAGCCCAGAGCCCCGCCGAGTATCACATTGAGCAGCGGATGGTCCACGCCTCCCATGAGGGCGTCCACGATCTCCGCCAGAGTGACGCCTGCCAGTGGGCCGCCCACCTTGCCGGCCATCCGGGCATGGTTGACCATACGCCCGAGAAGCGATAGGGCCAGTCGGAACTTGGCCCGAGCGAGGTCCATCTGATCGTCATCGAGATAACGCTCGCCCTCCTCGATCTCCAGTTCAATGTCCCGCGGCAAGATCATCGTCGTTACCTCCTTCGCGCATCTGAGCGGGGCCGCCAATCGCGGATCGTCTCCTCCAGTTTCTCGCTCGCCCGCAGACCCAATCGGGCGCCCTGAGCCTGCACCAGGAGCAGAACTGAGCGCCCCAGGATTGCCGCCAGGATCGCCACTAGGCCTGAAATCGGATCCATCTTCGTTGTCTCCTTTCGGGCGGGTGGTCCGCTCCAATCCCGGCCCATACTACAACGCCGGGACCAAGCCCATGTGCAACACCTGCGAACTGCATCTAAGCCGCGCATCCGCGGGTTCGCCCCGCGCTTGACGACGACGTCGGCGCGCCGTATGAAGCGGCGGCTGCACGCTTCGCGTCTGCGGCTCCGGCCCGACCCGTCCGAATCCCCTGGCGTTCCGCGCCCTGCCGCCCGGGCGTGAGTGGGGGAACGTCGGCGACTGGCGGGAGGGACAGGACCGGGTGCGTGAGAATGCGCAGGCTTCCCCCGGCCCTGCGGACCGGG
>JAAYVH010000078.1 GCA_012517255.1 Chthonomonadales bacterium | reverse complement strand
GCGTCTCACCCGTGCGGGAAGGTATACTGGTCCGGTTTTCTTGGAGGTGACTCACTCGTGCCCAATATCAAGTCGGTAGTCAAAGATGTCAAGAAGTCGCGTGCCAACAGGTTGCGGAACATCTCGACCAAGTCGGCGATCAAGACGTTCGTGAAGAAAGCGAAAGCAGTGATGGATGCCGGCGACGCGGCTCAGACAGAGGGCGCGGTGCGTGCAGCCGTCAGCATCATCGACAAAGCGGTCGAGCGAGGCATTATCCACCGGAATGCAGGCGCCCGCCGCAAATCGCGACTGATGCGGCGCGCCAACAAGGCATCGCAGACCCTGTCCTGATCCACGCGTATTCCCGCATGTCACTGAGCCCCTCCCATGTCGAGGGGCTCGGCGCTTTCAATGCCTCACGCAGATCTGGCCGCAAGCGAAGGGCGTTTGCGGCACAGCGTCACCACCAGCATCTCCAGATTTGCCATAGGATCGCTGCTGCCGGCCTCCTCACCCTTGTTCGCCGCGTCACATTCCACGAGTTGCCCAAGGGCGTCCGCAATCTCCTCGACGGTCCAACCGTCTGCATCACGGGCGATGGCGCCTGCCTTCCAGGCCATGGACGCCAGACTGGTTTCGCCCGGCAACTCGGCCTCCACATCGGCGGGGAGACGTCGCATCCGCTGTATTGGCACTCCCATCTCAACGAGCTCTCTGGCCTGCAGCAGTAGGCGGAACTGACGGGTCAGCAACGCGATCAACTTGGCAGCGAGCGTCTGGGCCCGCCCTTCGTAGCGCGCCGCTTGCCGCAGCAAGACCAGAGCGTCAGAACCATTCCGCGCCGACACGGCGTCCACAAGCCTGAACATGACATCCTCGGGAGCCTCGCCGATCAGCTCGCGGACATCGCTGATGTCAATCGTGTCGCGATCGCCAACATAGGCGACGAGCTTGTCGAGCTCCTCTTTGACGGCATGCCGCTCCGCCACGTCGGCGACCACGCGCTGTACGGCAGCCCGCGCAATGCTCTTGCCGAACCGTCCCACATATGCTTGCGCCCACTCGGCGAGCGCGGGTCCCTCCAGTTGAGCGCACCGTACGATGCGTCCGGCGGCGCGAACCGCGCCATCGAGGTCCGGCGTTAGGACCGCGCTCCTGCGCCGCGATGCATCCGACTGCCGGACCACGAAGACGAGGCATGATGCCGCCGGCAGATTCGGAACAGCTCCTGCCAGCCTCGATGCCTCAGCCCGTCTTTCGGCTTTGGCGTACACCTCAGCACCCTGAACGAGAACGACACGACGATCGGCCATAACCGGCACACGCTGCGCGCTGGCCAGTACGTCCTCTGGAGAACATGAGCCGGCGTCAAGCTCTTCCCAGTCGAAGTCGCCGCCAGCCGAGCCAAGGACGTGTAACTTCAGCATCCCAACCGCCTCGCGAATCAGGTCCGCGTCTTCGCCGTAGATGATGTAGGCACGGTGAAGTTCCGCAAGCCAGTCCTCGTGCGAGGCGGCTGTCAGCATGATGTCGCTCACGCGCCTGCTCCCATGGCAGCGGCAGGTCGGACGTGCGCCGCTCGATCTGCAACTCTCAGTGCGCTCAGAACGGCGGTGGCCAGACGCCGCGCCTCGGCGGCATCGGTGATCGTGGCGGTCCTCATGCCGTACCGAATATCCATCACCATCTCCGTCAGCGTCCTGAGCTCTGTCGCGGCCTCGCCAGCGATCCCTGTGGCGTTGATCAGCCTCCGCTCGTATTCGGCAGGCGTCTCGTGCGGCTTCCTCGCCAGGCCCCGCTTCCGCAGTTTCCGGGAAAGCCACGCATAGGACTGAAGCACGCGCAGCGTCGAGGCGTCCAGCGTGGACGGGCCACTGCGACCTCTCCACCGCAGCCGCTTCATTACCAGTTCCACGATGACCACATAAGCAAACAATAGAAGCCCGAGCGCTATGGCCAACGGCGGCAGCCAGCCTCGGCTCAGCAGGCTCCTGAGCCAGCCTCCCTGATCCAGCAGTCCGCCGTCCTCCTCTCGGGGAGTGACGTCTCGGGCATCGGTGGTGGCGTCGAAGGGTACCCAACCATGGCCAGCGAAATACACCTCCGTCCACAGATGCTTGTCGCGCTCCCGGACCACATAGTACTGATAGTCGGGATCGAACTCGCCGCTCAGGAAACCTGAAGCCACCCGCGCCGGTATGCAGATCGTGCGACAGAGGACCGCGAGAGCAGAGGCGAACAGCTTGCACTCTCCCTCTTTCGTTTCGAAGACGAACCGAGATACCACGTCGCCGGCGTCGGCCGAAATGGCCTCCGCCTGAAGGTTGTAGAGGCAGGTGCTCGACAGGTACTGACGCAGGGCTTCCACGCGGTCGTAGCGATTGGACGCGTTGCGCGTGACCTCCTGCGCCAGAGCACGCAACCGGTCCAGCCCGCCGGATATGACAATCGGCACATAGAGGTCCCGGATCGCCTCGGGCATCTCCTCCGATGCCGCTCTGAGCTCATCTGGCGACCATTCAACGATATCCGACTCGACCTCGTAGTATGTCGAGGCGATCGGACGATTGAGCGCGATGCGCCCGGCTTCATCCGCATACGCCGACAGCGGAACACCGAACACGGCGCTGTCCATGAGGCGGTACTGACGAGCCTCTGCCGCGCCGTACAGATCCGTGAAGCGGCCTGTACCCTCGAGCCTCACGTACTGCCGGAGCGTGTGCGTCCTGCCCGGGGTGTCGTTAAGCTCGGTGCGCGGCACCACGACATCCACGCTGTCGCGCATGCGCGGATCGAACATCGCGGACGGGAAACCTCGGGAAGGTCGCGGACCGGCGCTGATATTCGGACGCAGCGTAGAGCGCCAACCCGACCCCATGTACCAGTCGAAAGTGGCGCCGCGCCAGTAGCCGCCATGCTCGGCTCGGATGCGCATGAGCACGGTGTCTGACTCCGTGGTAGGACCGTTCCCTATCAGCAGCTCCGAGCTCTCGGATACTGAGACCCGAGCGGATTGGCGACGCTGGTCGCGCGCCGCTTCGGCCCCCGCTACGGCGGCCATGGGCACCAGAGCCGACCCGACGCTCTGCATGGGCTGGGCGATTATTCGGCCAACGATGACCGCGCTCGCGCTGCACACTGCGACGACATAGAGTTGTCCAATGATAGAGACGCCGTCCTTAGCAGCCCTGGCAGCGGTGGGTTCGCCCCTCGTCCGCGCGTACTGGTCGTTGACCACCATGAACGTGCCCAGAAACACGAAGATGAGAAAGAGCCACAGGAATGCAGGCTCAGCATATACGGTACCCACAAGGCCCATGATCGCAGCGGCAGGAACGCACATGAACAGCAGCCAGCCGCGCGAGAGCTGCGCGAAGCTCAGCAGCACCATGAGCCAGCACAGGAACACGCCCAGATCGCGATGGACGTCGCCGGAGCTGCTCGCCGGGAACAGTTGTCCTGCGAAGCCGCCTGAGCTGGTGCCGAGCGCGAACAGCCCGAGAATGCTGCCCACGAGAGCTGCGAGGGCCCATCCCGCTGATGGCCTGTGCCGCGCAGCAAGGCTCACGCTGAATCCCAGACCGGCCATGCCGATGATCGTGACCCCGAACAGAGGGTCTGTCAGCTCAAGGCCCAGAACGGCTGTCGTGACCGCGCAGACGACGATGCCGAAGCCGGCAACGTACATGGCCGGCGTAGCCGGTCCGTCAGCCCCGCCTTGCCTCACATCCGGCGTAGTTCCGCGCTCAGGCATCGGCGAGACTCCACACTGGCTCCGGCATCAACCGCATGTTCGCGGTCCTCTGCATCACCAGAACCTCGGCGCCCGCGCGGAACAGACCAATCATGAAATCCTCCGGGCGGCGCGGCGCAGTTCCGCGCCCCGACCGCCAGCTGCCTCCGTCGGCATAGAGCACGATGACCGCCAGTCCGGCTGCCGTGTACGAGGCGATGGCTTCACCAAGCAACGGATCCGGATCTGCCGTGAGAATGATCACCGTCGTCCCGGCATGAAGAACCCCGAGCCGTGATGCGAGCACCGAGCTCAGACGCCGGTCTGACCGGGCCTCGCTCCGTGCGAGCGCGCCATAGATGCTGAGCAGATGCTCAGTCCCGCGCCCGGGATTGCCATCCATACCGGTCGGTTCACCACATACCATGCGAACGCAGGCGCCGTCGCGAACCGCTCGCTGTGCCAGAGATGCGGCGGTCCGGACGAGGTACTCGAAGCTGCTGTCCGGCGGAGTTCCTATGTCGCCTCCCAAGAATGTGTCGAGGACAACGACTACCGTCTGCGACCGCGACTCCTCGAACTCAATGACGTGGAGATTGCCCGTGCGTGCAACCGTCTTCCAGTGCATTCGCCGGAGCGGATCGCCGGGAACGTACTCCCGTACCCCGTCCATGTCCACGCCGCTTCCGCGGGCCGCCGTGAACGGCAGATCCCGAAACCCGTAGCGCTCTGCACCGGAGATGGCCAGGCCCGGGATCTCCTCGGGTACCGGATAGACGGTCAGTTCCCCAGGTGCAGCGAGAGTCTTCTTGAAGCGGAACAGACCGAGAGGATCGGCAGCGCTCACCGATACCGTGGACAGCGTGTAGACTCCGCGCTTCAGCGTCTCCACGCCGTACTCGGCGCGAGCTTCGCCGCTCACCGCGAAGTCGAGCGTAGGCTCGATGTCCTCCGCCCTCCGGAGCCATTTCGGCAGATCATCGGTCACCTGCATGAACATTCGTGGCCAGCGTCCCTCGGCTGTCACCGTGAGCCGAAATGGCACGACGTCGCCCGCCCACGCGGGCGACGGCAGCTCGCGTCGAGCCCTGAGACCGCGCAACGTGAGGCGCCCCACCAGATAGGACGCCGCGGGCAGCGACAGTATGACCGCCGCCATGAAGTACATCTGCCACCCGTTGGAGACCGTGCCCGCCGCGATCAGAAACAGAGCGGTAGTAAGGAGCGCCGTGAACTTAACCTGAGCCATCTTGGGTTCCGGGCCCTCGCGCTACGGTCCCACGGGCACCGGCACACGCGTCAGGACGTCCTCGACGCAATGCCGCCCCTGCGTGCCCTTCACTCTGTACTCAGGTCGAACAATGATGCGATGCGCCAGCGCGCTGACGGCGCAGGCCTTAATGTCGTCGGGCGTCACATATGGCCGCCCTGCTAACAGTGCTCTTGCCTGACTGAGGTACAGCAAGGCAAGGGAACCTCGAGGACTGGCGCCAAGAGCCACCGTCGGAAGGGAGCGTGTAGCCGACACAATGTCAACGATGTACTGCTGCAGGCATTCGGCCACCTTCACATCGCGCACCGCGCTCTGCAGGGCGACCACCTCCGACGCCGACATGACGGGCACGATGGAATCCACCGGTCGGGCATGGGTCTGACTGGTCATGATCCGCAACTCGTCTTCACGCCCCGGATATCCCACCGAAATCCGGGCAATGAAGCGGTCCAACTGAGCCTCAGGCAGGGGATAGGTGCCCGACAGCTCGATATTGTTCTGCGTAGCGATGACGAAGAAGGGCGTTGGGAGATGGTAGGTTTCCCCGTCCACCGTCACCTGACGCTCTTCCATGCACTCCAGCAGCGCCGACTGCGTCTTGGGCGTGGCCCTGTTGATCTCGTCCGCAAGGACGACATTGGCGAATACCGGACCGGGGCGAAACTCGAACTCCACCTTCTTCTGGTTGAAGACCGAGGTGCCGGACACATCCGAAGGGAGCAGGTCAGGCGTGAACTGGATCCGGCGGAACTCGCATCCGAGGGACCGCGCCAGCGCCTTCGCCAGAGTCGTCTTGCCCACGCCGGGAATGTCTTCGATTAGCAGATGCCCGTCGGCAAGCAGCGCCGCCAGGGCCTCTTCAACAGTGGCGCGCTTACCTACGATTGCCTTCTCGACCGAAGCCACGACCTGTCGCGCCTTGTCTGCCAGCGCGTCCGTACTCAATGATCAGCCTCCTCCATCACTGCGATATCTCATAACCCTCCGGCGACAACACTACATCATACGCAGACCGGTGACAGGATTCCGTCATACGCTCGACGAAAGATCAGTTCGCCGGTACCATCGTTGCTTCTCGTCATGCATCTTGGTGACGCTGTGGTCTGCCCCGCTCTCCGCTGGCGGCTCCCATGGCCGTCACGGAACTAGGAGTTCGCCATGTTCGACTGGACTCACATCGAACCCAAGGCCCGCATCTTCACCGCCGAGAGTCTGCGCCAGATCGCCTTCCCTCTCGGCGGCATAGGCACGGGCACCGTCTCCCTGGGAGGGCGCGGCAATCTGCGCGACTGGGAGGTCTTCAACAGGCCTGCCAAGGGACGCCATCTTCCCTACACGTTCTTTGCCATTCGCGCCGTCAAGGACGGATGTGAACCTGTCTGCCGCGTCTTGGAGCGCCGATTGCTGCCGCCATACGAGTCTGGAGGCGGCCTCCCCACAGGGCTGGTCAGCGGCCTTCCGCGTCTCGACGAGGTCGTCTTTCTAGGGGCATATCCGCTTGCGCGACTTACCTTCTCCGACGCGGTCTTGCCCCTGGAGGTTACACTCGAGGCGTTCAACCCCTTCATACCGATGAACGACCTCGACAGCGGCATACCCGTTGCGGTCTTCAACTGGCGCCTGCGGAACCCCGAGGACGCTCCGGTGAACGTGGCCCTCTGCTTGAGTATGCTGAACGCCGTCGGGCTCGACGGCACCTCGGCGCCCGGCAATCGCCACCATCCTCAGCTCGGCCGGAATCTGAACCGGTGGCAGGACGACGGCGTCATCCGGGGCATTGCGATGACATCCGAGAAGTACGAGCCATCCCACCCCCAGGCTGGCACGATGGCCGTAGCAACTACCGCCACGGACGTCAGCTTCCTGACCCGCTGGGAACGCGCAGGCTGGTGGGACGATGTGCAGAGCTTCTGGGACATGTTTCGATCTCAGGGCCTTCTGCCCAACGGCCCCGAGCCGGAGCTCTCACCCGACGGTCAGTCCGACGTCGCATCGCTGGCTGTGCACGCAAGGATCGCGCCCGGCGCAACCATCGAAATACCGCTGCTCATCACGTGGCGCTTCCCCAACCTGCGCAATGTCTGGAACTCTGAAGAGGCCGTGCGCGAGAAGAGGATCGGCAACTGGTATGCCACGCAGTGGTCCGACGCCTGGGACGTCGCCGGCTACGTTGGACGCAACCTGGCACGCCTGGCATCGGAGACCCAGCAGTTTGCCAGCGCATTGTTCAGCAGCACGCTGCCGCTCGAGGTTCTGGACGCAGCTTCGGCCAATGCCTCCACCATGCGCACCACCACCTGTCTGCGCACAGAGGACGGGCGGTTCGTCGGCTTCGAAGGCTGCAACGACAACGTGGGTTGCTGCCCCATGAACTGCACGCATGTGTGGAACTACGAGCAGGCGGTGGCGTTCCTGTTTCCTGCGCTCGAGCGAACCATGCGCCAGACCGACTTCCTCCACAACACCCGCGAGACCGGAGACATGGCGTTCCGCACCCTGCTCCCCCTGTGCGGTCAGCTTTGGGACTTCAAGCCCGCTGCAGACGGACAAATGGGCACCGTCATGAAGGCCTACCGAGAATGGCTTCAGTGCGGGGACCGCGAGTTCCTGACCAGCGTGTGGCCAGCCGTTGTCAAAGCTCTCGAGCATGCGTGGCGGCCTGGGGGATGGGACGCCGATCAGGATGGCGTCATGGAAGGCGAGCAGCACAACACCTACGACATCGAGTTCTATGGCCCCAACAGCATGATGGGCACGCTCTACCTTGGCGCGCTCCGCGCAGCAGAGGAGATGGCGCGAGCGCTGGGAGATCTGGCTAGGGCCGAGCGCTATCGCGCCGTCTACGAGTCCGGGCGCGCACGTCTCGTAGAGCTAATCTGGAACGGTTCGTACTATGATCAGATCGTGCTCGAACCGTCGAAGCCTCTCGCAAGCGGCCGCCTCGACCCGGCCTCGCCCGTCTACCCGCGCTATCAACATGGACGCGGCTGCCTCTCGGATCAAATGCTCGGTCAGTGGTTCGCCCGGGTGGTCGGCCTCGGCGACTTGCTCCCTCCGGAGACCGTGGTCAAAACCCTCGCGGCTATCCACTCCAACAACTTCCGCCGCGATCTGCGCGACCATCACTCGGTTCAGCGTGTCTATGCGGTCAATGACGAGGCAGGCCTCCTGCTGTGTACCTGGCCGAACGGCGGAAGGCCCGCCTATCCCTTCCCCTACGCCGATGAGGTGTGGACCGGCATCGAGTACCAGGTGGCAGCCCACATGATCTACGAGGGCCTGGTGGACGAAGGGTTGGAGATTGTGCGCGGCGTTCGGAGCCGCCACGACGGGCTCAAGCGCAATCCCTGGAATGAGCCGGAATGCGGGCACCACTACGCGCGAGCCATGTCGTCATGGAGCCTGATCCTCGCGCTCAGCGGCTACCACTTCGACGCTTCGCGAGGACTGCTCCGGTTCGCGCCGCGCTGCGAGGCCGGGGCGTTCCGATGCTTCTTCACGGCGGGATCCGCCTGGGGTACGGTGGAGATCACAGGCGCCACGGCTCGCCTCTCGATCCTTTGGGGCAGCGTCCCAATCGAGGCGCTTGCCATCGACGGCGTTACCCAGCAACCTGTGCGAGCGCTCCACAACGCGGCGCCTCTCCCGTGCAGCGCCCGAGACGGCGAGCTGCACTTTGGCCGTTCGATCCGGCTCGCGGCCGGTGATGTATTGGAAGTGATGCCCTGACCTCTACGGACCGGAGCGCTGAGGACCCGAGATCTCGCCCAGCGCTCCGGCCAACCGGCATCAGCGAGCGAGCACCTCCGCTGCACCGATGAGGTCGTCGAGGGCAGCCGCGTTTCGCTCGCTCGCGAACGGCCGCTCGGGATCGCCCCCCGCCCATCATACCGCCCGGCCCGCCTCGACTGGGAGCGCCGCCCCCTGCTGCCTGCATCAAGGAACCTGCCATCGGGCGCGACGGCGGGCCCGATGCGCCGGCAGCAGGGGCAGGCCCCGCTCCCTGGCGACCACCTCCGCCCCGGAAGGGCACCATCGCTGCAAGTGCATCCCTCTGACCCTGCGTGAGCATCTTGTCGATCTCGGTCAGCCTCGCTGACGCTTCAGCGTCAGGCAGCTTCTCCGCGTCCTTCAGGGCCTTCAGAATCGGCAGAATGTCGCGCGCCTGCTCGCGCGTCAGGCCCTGGTTCTGGACCTTCTGAATCACTGCGAGATTGCGCACCACGCGCGCAAGCTCCATGCCGCTCGATGCGGGTCCGGCCATGCCTCCCATCGCCGGACCTGTCGTTCCTGGTCGGCCTCCGCCCGCACCTCCCATGGGGGTCGCGGCTTCGCCTCCGCCCGCCATGGTGACCGGGCGCTCGGGCTCATTCCAGAACCGCAGGTAGAACCCCCCGACCGCACCGATGACGATCCCGAGCAAGACCGCCATGAGAACAGCGCCGTTTCCGTAGCCCTTCTCAGCCATCGTGATGCCTCCCTTGCACGCCGTGCATTGAATGATACCAAGGGTTACGCAGCGCCGACCGGTTTACCTCCCGGACACGCGCACAGAGCAGGCAGGAATGCGCATGACAGTGCCGAATGCATGGATGCCACTACCAACAAAGGAGCTTCTGATGACGACTGACCGTACACTCACTCCCGAAGAGCAGGATCGCGAGCGTCGCCTCGCCTGGTTCCGCGCTGCCCGGTTTGGCATGTTCATCCACTGGGGTCTGTACTCACAGCTTGGTCGTCATGAATGGGTCATGAACCGCGAGCGCATCCCCCTGGCAGAGTACGAACCTCTTGCCGACACATGGAAGCCCCGTCCCGGATGCATCCGCGAATGGGCCAAGCTTGCGAAGCGCGCGGGCATGCGCTACATGGTGATGACAACCAAGCATCACGAAGGCTTCTGTCTCTTCAACTCCGCCCTGACGGACTACTGCGCACCCAAGCACGGCCCGGGCAGGGACCTTGTGGCCGAATACGTCGAGGCGGCTCGATCCGAAGGTCTCAGGGTGGGCTTCTACTACAGCATGATGGACTGGCATCATCCGGACGGCGCCGCATGCAAGAAGGACGAAGCCGCGCGGCGACGCTTCGTCGACTACATCCACGGTCAGGTGCGGGAGCTCTGCACCAACTATGGCAAGCTCGACATCATGTGGTACGACGTCTCATGGCCCCTCGATGCCGAAGGCTGGGAATCCGCGAGGATGAACAGAATGGTCCGGGAACTTCAGCCGGACATCATCATTAACAACCGGTCACAGCTCCCCGAGGACTTCGGCACCCCCGAACAGCACATCACTCCCGAACAGGGAGGGCGCATGTGGGAAGCATGCATGACCTTCAACGAGTCATGGGGCTACACTCCCATAGACCAGAAATGGAAGACCGCGTGGGACGTCGTGGCGATGTTGCGGCAGTGCGCTGCCGGAGGCGGCAACCTGCTCTTGAACATCGGTCCGACGCCCGAAGGCGATGTTCCGCCTCCGTGCGACAGGGTGCTCGACGAGGTCGGCGATTGGATGGCGGCCTATGGCGACACCATCTACGACGCCACCGATCCGGTCCATCAGGAGTGGATGATCACCGGAGCCTTCACGAGAAAGGGTGACCGGCTGTACTTCCACTGCAACCGGTGGCCCGGTACGGAGCTTGCCATCGGCGGTCTCGTCTGCAGAATCACCCGGGCCAGAATCGTGAACGGACCCGAGCTGCGCGTGGAGCAGATTCGTGATCGACTGGTCCTCCGCGGACTGCCCGCAACGCCGCCGAGCCCGATCAGTACCCCCATTGAGCTTGAGTTCACAGGCGAGCCGAGGCAGGCCCTTGGTGCGGGATACGTTCTGATTGACGAAGATCCCTGGGCGTAGGACCGCACGGGCTTCGAGGCTCAGTCGGGTAGCATGTAACCGACTCGTGCGGGGGCCAGCCTATCGGTTCGCCCCCACACGATCCATCGGACCCATCTATGCCCTGCCAGATTGAAGCTCGCATCCTTCAGAACGCCTCTGAGAACGACGGCATCTACCGCTTGCGCCTGCACGCGCCGGCGATCGCCGCGCATGCCGGGCCGGGGCAGTTTGTGCACGTGCTGTACGGCGACGGCTTCGGACCGCTGATGCGGCGTCCCTTCAGCATCCATGACGTCGAGCCCGCCGCTGGGTGCTTCGACGTTGTCTATGCCGCTCGCGGCGCCTTCACCACTGGCATGGCTGCCCTTCGTGCCGGGGACACCCTCTCCGTTGTGGGGCCGCTGGGGAACACGTTCACGCTGATGGAGGACATCGCCGGACCTCACGTCCTCGTCGCAGGAGGCGTCGGGGCGCCGCCGCTGCACCTGCTGGCCAAGACAGCCCTGGGCAAGCCCGAAACGCGCCGGCTCGTGGTGATCAACGGAGCCCGAACCTCGCACCATCTCGTGGCCACCGGCGACTTTCTGGCTCTCGGCGTAGAGGTTCGTGTCACCACCGATGACGGCAGCGCGGGCCGACACGGAACTGTGATGGACGAGCTCCGCGAGGTCGTCGGGGACGCCCAGAGATGCGCCGTATACGCATGCGGGCCGGAGCCAATGCTGCGCGCCGTGGCTGAGTTCTGTGTGGCCCAGCGTATCCCGTGCCGCGTGTCGCTCGAGACCGTGATGCCGTGCGGAACCGGCGTCTGCATGGGCTGTGTCGTGAAAGTGCGCGATCCCAACGAGGCGGATGGCTTTGCCTACGTTCGGGCGTGCCACGATGGGCCCGTCTTTGACGCGGAGGAGCTGCTGTGGGACTGAGCGATCCCTTTGTGGCGGCATCTGTCCAGATGGACATCCATATCGGACAGATCGCGGCGAACGTCCAACGTGCGGTGGCATTGCTCCATACTGCCGCTGACCAGGGAGCCCGCCTCATCGTGTTTCCTGAGTGCACGACCTCGGGCTACTGCTTCGACAGTCTCGACGATGCGCTGCCGCTGGCGATCCCGCGAGATGATCCCGCGCTGCATCCGTTCGTGTCGGCATGCCGCGAACGCGCCGTGGTCGGGATTCTGGGGTTCCTGGAACGATCCACCGATGGCGGCGTCTACAACTCCGCACTCGTCGTCTCGGGCACCGAGGAGATGGAGCACCTCTATCGGAAGACTCACCTGCCGGTTCTCGGCGTGGATCGCTTCGTATCACGAGGAGACGATCTGCCAGTCTTCCATGCGAGCGGGCTCAACCTCGGCGCCCTCATCTGCTATGATGTTCGCTTCCCGGAGGCTGCGCGCGTTCTGGCGCTGCGCCACGCCGACGTCATCGCCCTGCCCACCAACTGGCCTGAGGGCGCCGAGAGCGCCCCGGCGTACATGCTGCGGGCCAGGGCGCGCGAGAACGGCTGCTACATCGTCGCTGCGAACAGAGTCGGCTTCGAGAACGGCAGGCGGTTCATCGGACAAAGCCAGATCGTCGCTCCGTCCGGCGAAGTTCTCGCGCAGGCCGGGACCGACGAGGAAACCATCTTCGCCGAGATCAGCGCTCATAAGGCCCGACGCAAGCGGATCGTCATCGAGCCCGGCTGCTGGGAACAGGATACGGTCGGCGACCGCCGGCCTGAGCTCTATGGAGAGCTGACAGCGTGAAGCCCGACCTGTCGGTGAGCCTTGGTCCGCTCCGCCTGAAGAACCCCGTCCTCACGGCTTCCGGGACGTTCGGTTTCGGCAGCGAGTGGGCAGGATTCTATGACCTTGGCATTCTGGGCGCCATCACGGTGAAGGCAGTCACGGTACAGCCGCGACGAGGCAATCCCATGCCCCGAACCGTGGAGACCGCGGCCGGAATGCTCAACGCCATCGGCCTCCAGAACCCGGGAGTGGAGGCCTTCATCGCTGAGAAGATGCCGTACCTCAGGCGGTTCGATTGCCCGGTGATCGTCAACATCGCTGCCGACAACATCGAGGACTTTCGGACCCTTGCCGAGCGCCTCGACCAGGTTCCGGGAGTCTCTGCCCTTGAAGTGAACATCTCGTGCCCCAACCAGGCTTGCGGCGGCATCGAGTTCGGCGTGGATCCCACCCTGACGCATCAGGTCATCGGCGACGTCCGAGCACGCACCAGGCTCCCCGTCATCGCAAAGCTCTCTCCCAACGTAACTGACATCGCCCTGATCGCTCGAGCCGCCGTCGAAGCGGGAGCCGATGCGTTGTCGCTTGTCAACACCTACGTGGGCACCGCCATCGACGCTCGCACTGGGCGGTTTCGCCTCGCCAATCGCACGGGAGGTCTGTCGGGGCCCTGCATTAAGCCGCTGGCCCTGCTTGCGGTATGGCGCGTCGCCCAGGCCGTCAAGGCGCCCATCATCGGTATGGGCGGCATCTTCGATGCGACCGATGCCATCGAGTTTCTGTTGGCGGGCGCATCCGCCGTTGCGTTGGGCACAGTGAACTTCGTCCATCCACGTGCAGCCGTTGATGTCATCGCAGGAATCGAGAAGTACCTTGAGGAGAGAGAGCTCGCGTCGGTCACCGACATCATCGGCAGGGTCCAGCCGGCCGTATGAGTTCGGCGCCGGTCTACGACAGGTTTCCGGCGCTTCGGTCGCGTGATTTCCGTCTGCTCTGGATCGGACAGAGCGTTTCCGTCGCCGGCACTCAGATGCAGCAGGCGGCTATCCTCTGGCACCTTCACAGCCTGACCGGCTCGGCTGCCGCCCTGGGGCTCCTTGGTCTGTGGAGGCTCATCGCCATTGCGACGTGCTCGTTTGCAGGAGGCGCGCTGGCCGACGCGCGAGACAGACGTCGGATTCTGCTGGTGACCCAGTCGCTCATGGGTCTGACGGCGGTCCTCCTCGGTTTCCTGACGCACTACGGACGGGTCACGCCAGCCGCTATCTACGTTCTCGTCGCATCGGGAGCGGCTCTCGCAGCCTTCGCCAATCCTGCCCGCCAGTCACTTGTTCCGAACCTTGTTCCGCGAGAGCACTTCACCAATGCCGTGTCTCTCACGTCCATATCGCATCAGATCGCAGGCATCGTTGGACCGACGCTGGCAGGCATGCTCATTGGCTATGGCAACCTCGCGGCCACCTACTGGGCCAATGCCGCCTCTTTTCTTGCAGTCATCGGCGCCCTGCTGGCGATACCGTCCTATCCCACGCAGCCCAACTCCGAGGAGCAAGCAGATCGCAGCCTCCGCGCAGCGTTCGAAGGTTTTCGCTTCATTTTCCGCACGCCGGTCCTTGCGTGGACCATGATCCTTGACTTTGTCGCCACGTTCTTCAGCTCGGCATCCGCCCTGCTGCCTATCTTTGCGGCTGACATCCTCAAGGTTGACGCGCGCGGCTACGGGGCGCTCTGGGCCGCCGAGAGCGTCGGAGCGATGGCTGCGGGCTGGTTCATGGCGATGCGCCCATCGGTGGGCAGACAGGGCCGCACGATCCTCTGGGCCGTTGCGTGCTACGGCGGCGCTACTATTCTGTTCGGCGCTTCCCGCTGGTTCTGGCTGACCTGGGTTGCGCTATGCGCCGTGGGCGCCTCGGATACCATCAGCACGATCCTTCGGCAGACCATACGACAGCTCATCACGCCGGACTACATGCGCGGGCGCATGACCGCCGCCAATATAGTCTTCGTGATGGGCGGCCCGCAACTCGGCAACCTCGAAGCGGGGCTGGTGGCTGAGCTGACCAGCGCTCCCTTCTCGGTGATCACCGGCGGCATCGGCTGCATCATTGCCGTCGGCATCGTGGCCAAACGGTCACCCGAACTGCTCGCCTACTCCTGCGATTTCCGCTCCGACGATGCAGGCAGCGATTCGAACGCAGGAACGGCCGCTGGCCCTGACGAATACGATGTCTGCACGCCCGATTCGCGTGCCATAACACAATGATGCCAACCGGAGAAGGCCCTGTGCATGGCATGAGAACACCCGGTTGGCGCTAAGGAGCAGGCGCATGAGCCAGTCAGACAAACCCGCCTACGCCGGAACGGGTGCGCGCCTATCGGTGATGATGTTCTTGCAGTTCTTCGTGTGGGGCGCATGGTACGTGACCGTGGGCAACTACATGGGCGCAAACGGTATGACCGACAAGATCGCTTGGGCCTATTCGCTGTGTCCGATCGCGGCCATCGTATCCCCCTTCTTCCTCGGCATCGTCGCCGATCGATTCTTCGCGACAGAGCGGGTGCTGGCCGTTCTGCACATCATCGGAGGCATTGCACTGGTGCTCGCGCCGGCCGTCGGGGCGGGCAATCCGCAGCTCTTCCTTGGAATGCTGCTGCTGCACACGCTATGCTATTTGCCCACGCTGGGACTGACCAATACGCTGGCGTTTCACCACATGGACAACCCGCAGAAGCAGTTCCCCATGGTGCGCGTATTCGGCACGATCGGATGGATCGTGGCCAACATCGTGGTCAGCAAGCTCCTGCACGCCGACACGCTGCCAGCCCAGTTTCATGTCGCGGGAGCCGCCGCGATCCTGCTGGGCCTCTACAGCGTGACGTTGCCTCACACGCCGGCTCCGTCGGCCGGTCAGAAGGCGAATGTGCGTGACATTCTGGGTCTGGACTCGTTGGCGCTGCTGAAGCAGCCCGCGTTCGCCGTGTTCATGGCCAGTTCGTTCTTGATCTGCATTCCGCTGGCCGCCTACTACAGCTTCGCGCCCGTGTTTGTGAAGTCGCTCGGGGTAGCGGATCCTGCCTTCAACATGTCCTTCGGCCAGATGTCCGAGATCTTCTTCATGCTCGTAATGCCGCTCTGCTTCGCCAGGCTCGGCGTGAAGTGGATGCTGTTGATCGGCATGTTCGCCTGGGTTGCGCGCTATGGCTTCTTCGCAGCCGCATCCACCAACCACGTCATGGCGCTGGTGATGCTGGGTATCCTGCTGCACGGCATCTGCTACGACTTCTTCTTCGTCACGGGACAGATCTACGTCGATCGTGTCGCGTCGGTGAAGATCAGGGCGCAAGCACAGGGCTTTCTGGTGCTGGTCACGCAAGGCATCGGCATGCTAATAGGCGCTCAGGTGGCAGGCTACATCGTCAAGTCGAACACCGTGGGCGAAACTGTGCAGTGGCAGAACGTATGGTTGATTCCATGCATTGCGGCAGGCGTGATCCTGCTGATCTTCGCTGCGCTGTTCCGCGAGCCCGCGAGCTCCGGCGAAGCGCTGGAATCGGCTTAGGGGGCAACGGGCGGCCCGGATTGCTGGCCGATCCGGGCCGCATTCCCATTCTGGAGGACGTGTCGTCTATGAGTCAGGTGCATCTTGCCGCTGTTCCACTCTGGATTTGGATAGGCGCAGGCATCGCCGCAATCCCGATCGGGCTGGTGGTCCTTGCCATCCTCTGGGAGGCCAGATCCAGGCGTCCTGTGCTCCAGTTCCGGCAAGATGGCACGCTCTTTGAGCTGTGGCACTCGCGCACGTTGCCGCGACCTACCGACGTCGTGGTCGTACCCGTCTCAACCGACCTGAAGCTTATCGCGGGGTCGGCATTGTGGGTGCGAGGCGTTACCGCTGACATGGCCCAGCGAGAGGCTGACCATGCGGCGCCCAGGCCGGTGGGTGACGCCGTGCTCGTCGCCGGCGCCCGCTACCGCTTCAAGCGGGCCGCGCTGGCGGTCGTGATGAACCCATCCAAGCAGTACGCCGCCGAATGGATGCGCGACGCTCTCATGCGCTCGGTCGCCCTCGCAGCCGAGCTTCCGGCAAGCTCCGTCACGATCCCTGACTGGACGCCTGACCTCATGCGGCAGCCCCGGGGTGTATCGGAACACGTCCGACGCGCCGAGACCACGCGCATTGCCGACTCTCTGACGTCCTCGGCTTTGGCGCTATCCGGCAGGGTGCCCGTAGTGCGACTGTGGGTGCGAGATCCCCTGGCCGCCGAGATCTACCGGTCCCACCTCCTTCGGGCCAGGGAGACCCATCAGGCTGTCGCAGCGTAGGCTTCGTCAATTTCCTTCAGAATGTCGTCGCTCAGCGTCCACCCCATAGCCCCGACGTTCTGTTCGACCTGAGCAGGACGACGCGCACCGACGATCGCGGACGTTACCGCAGGATTGGCCAGGACCCACGCAACCGCGAGCTGGCCGACGGTCTTGCCGTAGCGTGCAGCGATGGGACGCAGTCTTTCCACGAACGCCAGATTCCTCGACAGCGCCGGCTCCTGGTAGATCGGATTTCGGCGACGCCAGTCATCCGGCGCAACCCTGTCCAGACTGAACGAACCCGACAGTATTCCCGCCTGCATGGGGCTGTAGCAGACGACGCCCGTTCCGTTGTGCAGGCACCATGGAAGGATCTCGGCCTCGATCTCGCGCCGCAGCAGACTGTATGGCGGCTGCAAGGAGTCCACGTGCCGGATGGCCTCGCAACGCTCCATCAGAGACACATCGAAGTTGCTGACGCCGATCCACCGCACCTTGCCCTCATCCTGCAGTCGGGCCATGGCCGCCCATGATTCCTCAATGGGAGTTCCGGTAGTCGTGTCGGGCCAGTGGATCTGATAGAGGTCCACCGTGTCCATGCGCAGGTTGCGGAGGCTCGCCTCCAGCTGGCGACGAATGCTCTCCGGCCGCAGATCGCCCTCCGGCACGTCGCCGTCGCCCTTCACCCGCCCGCACTTGGTGGCAACGTAGACTTCATCACGGCTGATGCCTTCGAGAGCCTTCCCGACCACCTCTTCCGAGTGTCCCCAGCCGTAGACCGCTGCGGTGTCGATCCAGTTCACTCCGAGCTCAATCGCGCGGTGGATGGCGGCCATCGACTCGCTGTCATCCTGCGGTCCCCATCCAAAATGCCATGGGCCGCCCGCCGCCCAAGCGCCGAAGCCCACGGTTGTGAGTTCGGGTCCCTGCTTGCCAAGCTTGCGCTTTTCGATCATCCTTCACTTCCTCCGGTACTCTGCACGGCCACTGGCGGCGGAGGCGGGACAATGCCGATCCGCTGCAGCAGCGCCGCCATGTGCGGGTAGGCTCCAGCGGGCAGCGGCGTTCCGCGCTTCGAGAGCAACTCGGCCCGCGGAATGGTGATGCCGACCCGCTCCCGGTCTGCGCCCACCAGAGAACCCAGTCTCTCTCGCATCGTGCGCTCCTGCTTATTGAACTCCGCTTTCACCTCCACCATGTCATCGGTCACGCTGATGCGCAGCGCCAGACCATCCAGCACTTCACGCATCTCATTCGGAGCGCGGAAGTTGTAGTAGACCTCGGCGCCCGAACCATACCATTCCAGCGGCTGAAACTTGAGCCAGTCCCGCGTCGCTCGCTGCACGGCGAGGATCTCAGCATGAGGAATGACCCTGATGGGTGCGCTTGCACGCGAGTCCACCGACCACGGTATGTGAGCCTCCACGCGCACTTCCCAGCCTTCCCGCCGGCGCGTACAGCGAGCATCGTCGGGGACCCTGAATCGAAACGCAAACTGCTGCTCGAAGTTCGGATCGACGGGCAGATACTCCGCGAGAACCAGCCGCTCGTGCCGGCGCTGATAATACCGCCGGTTCTTGCCGTGGCCACGGATCCAGTACTCGTAGAGGTCGGCGGTCACCAAACGCACTCGCTGGGAGACTCGCCCTCCCATGAGCACCACCGATCCCGCTATGTCCGAACCCCTGAAGACCTGCGCTGACGGCAAGGCGATTTCGACCGTCGCCGACCCCATGCCGAGCATCGCACCTAGACGAGAGAACACCCTGTGCACCTCCGCGTTGCCATGTGTCATGATTATGCATGCGCTCGGCGGACTCCTGCGCCATTGCGCTGACGTCATTCGTGACGAACCTTCTATGGAGCCTATCATGCGCTTTGATGTGTTCGCGATGTGCAACGCCCTCTTCGATCTGCAGGCGGAGGCAGACCCCGGCCTCCTCGAAGAGCTTGGTCTGAAACCGGGAGGGATGCACCTCGTCAACTCCGATCAGCATGCCGCGCTCGTGGCCAGGATCCGGTCCCGCATCGTTAACCAGGCCGCGGGTGGTTCGGGCGCCAATACCACCATCGGGATCGCATCCCTGGGAGGGAGCGCCTGTTTCACCAGCCGGGTCGGGCGAGACGATTTCGGACCCGCCTACCGTGAGTCGCTCAGCCAGGCGGGCGTTCATCCCAGTGTGCCAGCCGGAGAAGGCGCCACGGGGTTGTGCGTCGTCCTGATCACCCCGGACAAAGAGCGGACCATGTGTACGTTCCTCGGCGAGGGGCGCAACCTGTCGCCCTCGGACCTCGACCTGGATGCGCTGCGCAACAGCGTTTGTCTGTACGTGACGGGATACCTCTGGGACACCGACTCGCAGAAGGAAGCGGTCATGGCCGCCATCGCCGAGGCGGAGCGACTGGACATGCCTGTTGCCATGAGCCTTGCCGACACGTTCTGCGTGACGCGCCATCGCGACGACTTTCGGCGGCTGCTTGCCGATCACGTGAGCATCGTATTCGGCAATGAAGAAGAGGCCAAGCTCCTGTCCGGGCACGAGAGCGCCGAGCAGGCCGCCGCTCATCTAGGCTCAGCAGGCCGAACAGCATTTGTCACGCTGGGCGGCCGTGGAGCTCTCGCTGCGCAGAACGGGACGGTGACGCTGACGCCAGCCGAGGCAGTGCCTCTGGTGGACACCACCGGCGCCGGCGACGCGTTTGCCGCAGGAGCGCTGTACGGGCTCACCCATGGCAAGTCCGTGGAGGAGTCCGCGTATCTCGGAACGTCTCTGGCAGCGCGCGTCGTGTCCCATCTCGGTCCGAGGCCGCCGCGTAGCTAGCTGAGCTCGCCGAGCACCGCTGCGCCACGGATTCGAAGCAGACGAACCGGCACGATCTGGCCGACGGCCGAAGGCCTTCCTTCAAAGACCACCCGGATGTAGTTGGGAGTGTAGCCCGCCAGCCAGCCCGGCGAGTCCCGCAACGGTTCGGCCAGCACATCCATGGTGCGGCCCAGGTACCGTCGCGCGAATGCGAGTTGCAGGTCGCGGGCCACCTGCCCCAGCCGGTTCGCGCGCTGAGCCCGCACCGACTCAGGCACCTGGTCGGTCCGCGAGGCGGCAACCGTCAACGGTCTGGGTGAGTAGCGAAACACGTGCATCCGGGTGAATCCGATCTCGCGAACGAGATCCAGCTTGTTTTCGAAGGCCTGATCGGTCTCCCCGGGGAACCCGACCATGACGTCTGTGGTGATAGCGAGATCCTCGATGGTGCTGCATGCTCGCCGACAAAGATCCCGGTACTCCGAACGAGTGTACGGACGGTTCATGGCTGCCAACACGCCGTCGTCGCCGCTCTGCAGCGGGATGTGCAGATGCGGGGTGAATGCCGCGATCTGCGCGGCAGCATCGAGCAATCGCTCGCTGACCTGCGGAGGCTCGATGGAAGACAGACGTATCCTCTCCACCCCCGGCACTGCCGCTATCTCTTTGATCAGCGACGGCAGATCCTCGACGGCGTTGCCGCTGCCCGGATGCTCACCCGTCGCTTGGCTCTGGCAGAAGTCCCGTCCATAGGATCCCAGGAGGACGCCCGTCAACACGATTTCGCGATGACCTGTCGCGACTGCCGAGGCCACCTCGGCGAGGATATCACGCGCACTGCGCGACCGTACCTCACCGCGAGTTAAGGGCACCGAGCAGTAGGTGCAGAACATATCGCATCCGTCCTGCACCTTGATGACCCTCCGGATGCGCGGACCATGCGAGGGCTGAACGGATGTGACCGGCGCCTCCGCGGACATGCGTGATGCGAACCGATCCGCCACCCGTCGCGGTATGTCGAGCTTCGCGTCGTTCGCGACGATGAGCGTAGCGTCCGGGAATGTGCGCCCCACTAGCCTGGCCATCTCTGCGTCGCATCCCGTGACTACCACCGTCGCGCCCGGATTCTGTTTGGCCAGCTTGCGGATGAGCTTCCGTGACTTCGCCTCGGCAACACTTGTGACGGAGCACGTGTTGATCACGTAGACATCCGCAGGCGCCTCAGCGGCGACGATAGAGAACCCACGCTCGGCAAAGCCGGCGAGTATTCGATCGGACTCGTACTGGTTGACCTTGCACCCAAGCGTCGCGCAGGCCACGGTTGGCATGGCTCGACTCGCCGCCTCAGGAGGCTTCTGGCTGCGACGGAGGTCCGTCTGCCGGCTGCTGTTCCGCACCCCGCCGTCTGCCCCGTCCGCGCCCGCCGCGACGGCGACGTCGCTTCCGCTGGTCCGACGTGGGGGCCGTCGCCGTCTCGGCCCCATTCTCGTCGCCCGAGACAAGCGCAGCGGTCAGCTCCTCTCGGAGCTCCGCGATCGCCTCTGCAGCTTCCGACGTGTCGGCAGGAGCGAGCAGCTCGGATCGAGCTGCTACAACCAGCGCGCCGGGCTCAGCATCTGCGTCAGGCGCAGACGCCGGAACAGGCGGACGTGCAGGAGAGGGCTCACTGGGCTGCGGCACTGGTCGCGTGCGGCTCGGATCGAATCCCAGACGTCTGATGCTTGCCGCAGAGCCCAGAGCGAACAGGCGCGTCGTTCGCGCCTTCACCGGCGTGCGGTAGTCTCGAGCATCGGGGCTGGATGCATAGCCGTCGGCGACGTCATAGACCATGGTTCCTTCGGGCAATGTGAGGGTCCGCTGTCCATCGCGCAGCACATGCATGGAAAGCCAACCGTTACCTGCGCTGACGTAGTCCTCCGGCGCGCGCGTGTAGAGATGGACGCCCGCGAACCGACACAGGCCGCGCAGAAGCTCGGGGCTCAAGGCGGGCTCGCCGCAGAAAACCGATGTCCAGCCTTCAAACGTCCGCGTTACCAGCGACGGGAGCCCTGTCTGTGCGTACTCGCCGAGGACCGTGATGCCCGGACTGTCATCGTCGAGGTAGAACGATGGGCTGAGACGCTCCCGCACTCCGAGCAGACGATTCTCAATGTACTGCACAGCGGGATGCCCTGGCTCGACGATGCGCGTACCGATCTCGCTGTTCCAGGGCTGTGGGCGCAGATTCAGTCCAACCACGTCGGGTGTCGGCTCTTCCATCGCCGTGCGGTCCGTGAGGGCTCCAACGGCGAACATCCAGACAAGCATGCGACCCGGCAGACGGATGCGCTCCTTGATGGCGGCCCGCTCCTCCTCCGAAAGGCGATAGGGGTTCAGAAACAGATAAAGCTTCGCATCTGTTGGGAACGACTTCAGCAACACGTCACGTTGCAGATAGAAGCCCACCGTCGCTCCACAGCGCAACAGGGCCTCCCGGTTGCCGTGTACGATCCTCTTGATGAGTCCGTTGGATCCGCTGAGGTGACAGATGCTGCGCTCGTCCAGCAACGCGACCACATCAGGCGTCTGAACTCGGCGCGTCTTTACCGAACGCTCGTATATGTCGGCGAACTGGCCGATTCGAGCCCAGATCTGATCGGAGTCCAGCCAGCCCTGTCCCCAGAGGTCCATCCAGGAAATGCCGGTCTGGTGCGCCAGGGCCGTGCCGATCGCCCGCGCATGAACGCTCTCGGTAGCGGCGGCATTCTCCATCCTGGGATTGAAGCTGTCGGGCCCCGTGCCGGAGCTGGCCAGATGCGTGCGGGTGTCGTCTTCGGTGATCCAGAGCTTGCCGTGCGCTGCGACGCTGTCGACCGGCACGGGCAGCGCACCGGAACCGCCCGGCGCCCTGTCCGAGTACGACACCGGGCCCGAAACGATGTCAACCGACTTGCAGTTCAGGATCCTCTCGAAGGCCAGATGACCGGACCACGGATGCAGGAACTCCCATGTGTACCCATAGCTCACCGAGACCAGAGAGTCGCCGTCAGTGGCCTCTTTGACAGTCTCCGCCAGCGCGATGATACGGTCCGCGGTGACGTCCGAGGTGTACTCCATAAAGTCCACCCACCGGCGCTCGCGCCGCGAGTCATAGAACGCAACGCCGGCGTTCACCTCGCGCGCCTTCGGAATCTCGGCGGTAAAGAACTGCACCGATCCGTCATACCATGCCGCTCGCAGCGCCACTTCGCTGTCCGAGTACTTGGCACGGAGCCATCGGCGGAAGCCCTCACGGTTGGCTATCGACCGATCGAACCCGCCCGCCGACGGCTGGAACCATTCGCCCCGCTCGAGGTGGTATCCGATGACGCGCGAGCCATAGCTCGTGCGCCGAACGTGCTCGATCAAGAGCTTGATGGAGCGGCACGCCTCCGCCCAGAAGTGGTCCGACGCAATCGAGGGTTCGCCCGTGGGCCCCGACTCAAGCGCCTGCACTTCGAACGGATACTGCTCGAGCCATTCGCGCATGGGCAAGAACACGATCCGCGGCATGAGGTACGCATGCCGGTCGAAGTCCGCTATTCGCTCGATGCGCTCATCCAGCGCCTCATACACCCGGTCGTCGGGTGGCATGGGACAGACAAGCTCGATCAGCGTGGAGAATACGCGCACCCCCGCCCTGGCAGCGCGCTGCATCTGGCTGTGCACACGCTTGACCGTGGCCGGATCGCTCACATTGCCAAAGAAGAACGAAGGAGCGACACTCTCGCCGCCGATCACCAGCTCGGGCAGCCCTCGCCTGACCACGATCTTCGGAGCTGCCTGTAGAGGCGGCAGTGTCTTCGATGCCGTCGGTCTTCTGGCCTCGCGCGACTTCGCCGCTGGCCTGGACTCCGGCTCAACGTCCTCTTCGGTCTGCTCCTGCTCGGACTCCGGCGGAAGCAGCGAGACTCTGGGCGCTTCCGGCCGACGCCTTCCGCCCCGCTTGTCACGGACCTGGGGCTCCGTGGGCTGCGCGGCAGGCTCGATCGGCTCGAGCATAGCCGGGACAGGCTCCGATGGCTGGGGCGCTTCGGCGTTTGCCACGGACTCTAGCTCGGCAGGAGCGACGCTCGCCGGTGCAGGCGTCCGCCGCGACCGTCGCCGGCTTCTCGGAGCTCGGGCGCCTTTGGCCTCGGGTTCGGGACGAGACTCATCGTCTGTTGCCGATGCCTCCGGACTCAGATCAGACGAAGTCGGTTCGGACTCTCCGGTTGGCTCCGGGGACTCGGGTTTCGCGGCAGACGGTCGGCGCCCGGATCGGCGGGACCGGCGCGCGGATGAAGCGGTGCGGCGGGGACTGCTATCGGACTCCGGAGCGCCGTCGGTCTCGACGGGCGCACGTTCGTCCGAGCTGGCCGGGGTGTCAACGCCCTCGGCCGGCACGGCCATGTCATCGATCATTCAATACTCTCCCGACGAGTTGCGCGCGCGCCGTTTCCGTGCGGAAGCGGTGCTGCGACGTCAGCTCGTCAAACTTTGGTGGCGCTATCGGTAAGCGCGGTGCGCACAGCCGAAGCGCAGCGCTAACGCCGACCCAGATCCACGACAGTCAGCGTTAGCTCGACCCTATTGCGACTGGCTAGCAGCAGCGGATCGTAGACAAAGGCCCGTTTCGGATCCCAATGACCGGCACGCTCTATTGCCCGTTCCGCGTCAGGGTTCCGTCCCGGTCGAACATCCTGTTCCGGATAGGCCAGCACGGTGATCACCTGATCGTTGAGCGGGTGGCGCTTGTCCACCACAAATCGGCACTCATATCGGTCAGGTCCAACGGGGTCCATGCCGTACTTCTGGCCCGTCCGAGCGTTCCGAGCCACGACGACCACCGGCGTCCGAGGCTCGGGCGCTTTGCGAAACGTCACCGAAAGGGTGACTTCCTGACCACGCTCAACGATGCCCGGACTGATGCGGGCCTCCGTGAACGTGAGATAGTCTGAAGCAACTCCGGATGCGCCTGCAGCGTTCTCCGGCGAAAGCTTGACCGGATCAAGCCACGCAACCACGGCACGTTGGCTGCGCCCGCCTGCAGCGTAGACCTCTTCCTGCACCCAGTAGACGCGCGCGAGCGATATCGCATCTTTGTGGCCTTCCGCCACAGCCTTGATGGCGATGACTCCCGGCGCAGTCCTTCGCAAAGGACTTCGTTTCGCCCCCGAGCCTGTGACGACATCCACGATGTTCGTCGCGATGCCCACGGCGGCCCCTATACCCGCTCGTGTCAGGGGGTCTGACGCGGCCACCGCACCGCTCGCGGCCCGGATGCCTGCTTTGATGGGCCCGCTGGCGAGGTTGCCTACCGCCTGGTTGACCGACCGAGAGACCTGATGCACGAAGCCGCTCCTGCGGCGAGAAAGGTTGAGAGCGCTCGGGGGAATGGCGAGCGTGTACTCGCCCTTAGCGTCCGTCTTGACGTAGTCCACCACCCGGTTCTTGGAGTCGTAGACGGCGACCATCGCGTTGCTGACGGGATTCCCGGCGCTATCGAGGACGCGACCAGACGTCCAGACGAAGTCATCCGCCCGGACCGAGGCGCAAGCCAGAGAAACGACGATGGCAACGATAAGCGCGTGAACGCGCGTGGTGATCGAGTTCATCAACTATACGGACGCTTCGTGCACGGGCAAGGTTACGGCGTCCGGTCTCAACTACGATCAGACCGCCGTGCGCGAGAGGCCGGAGTAGCGGGAGAGGGACTCGAACCCTCGACCTAACGATTATGAGCCGTTCGCTCTGACCGACTGAGCTATCCCGCCACGAGCACGCATATTATACTGACCGCCGCAGACCGCTGTCAAATCGGCAGAAGGCACCAGAAGGATCAGTTCTGCGGTCCGACACCCTGGGCCAGGCCCTGCACGGCTTTCGGCTCATCGCAGACACGATCAGGAGCGGGCTCGGCGAGCGTCGATTACGGCAGACTGCGGGCTACGTTGGCCAGCTCATCCGCCGCGATATCACCGATGAGGATGTACGAGCCGGTCCTGCCCGTATACAGGACCGTCGCCTGCTGACGGTCGCTCTGGATAGACACGCTGCCGATGCTTTCCGAGCCGGCGGGTCCGCGTCCGAAACGATGGGGACCGGGGCCACGACCTCGCCCGCGCGGTCCCATGCCCACGCCCATGCCCTGACCAGCACCTCGCACAAAGATGGAGAAGGCTGCGAGGCCGTCGGTATACCGAACCGCCGGCGTCAGGCGTCCGGAGCCGGTGCGCATGACCCCGTAGGTTCCGACGCGGAAACCTGCGGGCACATACGACGGGCGAGGAACTGCACGGCCGGTCTCCGACAGCACCGCGCGCTCCGAGCCGCGCGCTGCGAAGGAGCCCGGTCCAAAGTCGGCCCCAGTCGCAGGGACAGGTTTCGGCGCCGCAAACACGCTGGACGGCTGGGCGCCATACTTCAGCTCAACGAAGCTGGTGACGGACCGTTTCTGGCCCCCCGGCGCGACCAGCGTATCCGCGAGAACCAGCCCGGTGCTGGTGTCGACGGCCATCACTCTGGAAGGGCTCGACGGATGCTTCGGCACAATCAGGATCTTCGTCACTTTGCGGCCGAGCATGCTCTGCCCCGGACTCATGGTGACGTTGTAGTTCGCCACGATGAGCTTAGCTGCATCGGAAGGAGTGCCGTCGGCCGACGTTGGCAGGCGCACGTAGCCCCCGCCGCTGCGTTTCTGGTAGCGCCCCTCCGGCGTCTGGAGCAACACGGTTCCGGATGCCGGACCGCTAAGGAACTCGCGGAGACTGTTCCCCCGACCATCCCCTCGAACGCGAACGCGTGACTCGACGGAGCCCTGCTCGCTGTACACAATCGTGGTCTGAACGCCCGAATACCCGACCGTCGAGCCGGTGAGCGCCTTCGTCAGCCAGCGAACGGCTGCGGCATCTGGCGCGCCGTGCGACGACGCCGCTGCCAGGAATAGCCAGCAACCGAACAGCGCCGTTGGTATGGGGATGCGCCCGTACCTGACGTGCCGCGCCGGTACAACCATCTCATCTGGCTCCCGCGTCGCCAAGCCAGACAACGACCGCGCGATTCGGGTCGCCGCTCAGGTCTGATGCCGCAAACATCAGATGTGTCTCACGCGCGGCCTTGTCCATCGTGTCCATCGCCACTTGCTGAGGTCCGGGCGTCCGCCCGATGCCGAAGAGCGTGATCCACAACACCGTCGCCGCGACGGCCGCCGAACCGAAGGCAGGCGCGAGCCAGAACCAGCGTCGTGAACGGCGCGCAGGTGAGTGGGCGGCCTTTACCTGCGCCCATGTGGGCGACGCGAACCGAGGCTGCGGCAATGCGCTCAGTAGTTCGCTCAGCCGAGCGTCCGCATCCATCTGCCGACGGCATGCGTCACAGGCCGCCAGATGCGCATCCAGGGCGGCCTCGTCGCGGCTGGACAGCCATCCCGAACGACGCGCGGCTATATTGTCTCGAACCTCGGCGCACTTCATCGCCATACTCCCTCTCTTACGGCACCCCCGACGCAGGCCTTCATAGCCATTCGGCCATCGCCTCCCGCAAACGGGCGCGTCCACGGGACAGCCGTGACTTCACGGTACCTGCGGGCACGCCCAGAACCTTCGCGATGTCCGCGACGTCCATCTGCTCGAGATGATGCATCACAACCGGCTCGCGGAACTCCAGCGGCAACTGACCGATAGCGCGCTCCAGAGCCCGATCCCGCTCCGAACTCGCCACAATCCGGGCAGGATCGAGCTCATGATCCCCAGGCTCCTGCGAAGGCGCTGATTCCGAACCGTCGCGCCGGTTCATCACGGTACTCAGCAGAACCAACGGCTTGCGTCTGCGCGCCTTCGCGCGATCGCGGACATCGTTCACCACCGTGCGGTACAGCCATGCGAGCAACGCCTGACCGTCCCGGACTCGGCTCAGGTTGGCATGAGCCTTGACGAACGCCGTCTGCGCAATGTCCTCGGCATCCTCGGCGTTGCCCTGCAGACGAAGCGCAAGGCCGGCTACCCGCGGGTAATGCCGCTGGAACAGCACATCGAAGGCCCGCTCATCTCCCCGACGCGCCGCTTCGACGAGGTCGGCATCCGGAACCGCCTCACCACCGCCAAAGAACGATGTCTGCGCTTCGCTGCCCGTTGCCACCCTGCGTGCCGCTTTCTCCTGGTCTCAGGACGCCGCGCTGCACGATCGGTTCCCGATTGTGCTCGAAAACCCGATCATGACGCATGATCGCCGGCATGGAGCCGTTCCAGCAAAGTCTTCATCGGGCACCAGTCGGTGAATGCAGACTGCAGCAGGTTCAGCCCGACGAATGCAGTGAAATACAGCCACCGCAGGTCAACCAGGGCCGCCAGGGCCACCGTACCCACGACAAAGACGCCTGCAATCAGACGCAACCAACGTTCTACGCTCATGCTTGCTCTCCTTCACATGTTTCTGCGGGCTTGTGCGAAGCCCTGAGAGGCCTCCCGTGTTCGTCTCGCCCGTAAGGCGCGTAATGGTCCAGATTCCGTTCCTTACGCCGCATCATGAAGTACAGCACGGGCACGGCGACTCGTGACAACAACGTCGAGGCAATCTCACCCGCCATAAGGGAGATTGCCAACCCTTGAAAGATCGGATCGAAAAGGATGACGAAGGAGCCCACGATCACGGCTGCGGCCGTCAACAGCATCGGTCGGAACCGTGTCGCGCCAGCGTCTATCACTGCCTGCTCGAGAGCCATGCCCTGCCTCAGGCGCAGCTCGATGAAGTCCACCAGGATGATGGAGTTGCGCACGATGATTCCCACTCCCGCTATGAAGCCGATCATCGAGGTCGCCGTGAAGAACGCGCCCATCAAGGCGTGGGCGGGCAGAATGCCGACAAGGGTCAGCGGAATCGGCGCCATGATGACGAGAGGGGTTCTGAACGACTGGAACCAGGCCACTACGAGGATGTAGATGAGCACCAGTACCGCGGCGAACGCAATCCCCAGGTCGCGGAATACCTCATAGGAGATGTGCCATTCGCCATCCCACTTCATGGCAGGTTTGTCCTGAGTGAAGGGCAGATGGGTCGTGAGGACCTCCAGCTTCGCGCCGTCGGGCAGATCGAGCCTGGCAATGGCCTTATTCATAGCCAGAATGGCGTAGACAGGGCTTTCCTGGCGCCCCACCACGTCGCCGGTGACATAGACTACGGGCAGCAGGTTCTTGTGGTAGATCGAGCGCTCGGCCGAGGTCTCAGCCGCGGTCATGATCTCGGCCAGGGGTACCCGGTTGCCCGTGGCTGAACTGACATAGAGCTGGCGCAACTCGTCGAGCCCGCTCCTCTCGGCCCGCGACAGCCTGAGCGTGATCGGCACGTCCTCGCGCGCAGTCTCATCGTGCAGCAGTCCCGTCTGAGCGCCGCTCAGCATCATTGTCACCGTGCGTGTCGCCGCGGCCGGATCCACGCCGGCAAGCCTGGCTTTCTCTCGATCCACGGCAAACCCGTACGTCGGGCGCTCGTCGTCCACGTACCAGTCAACGTCCGAAACGCCCTCCGTTGTCTCGAAGATGCGCTTGATCTGCTGCGCGACAGCTAGCCGCGCCTCCTCACTCGGCCCATATACCTCCGCGACCAGGGTCTGAAGAACGGGAGGCCCGGGAGGAACTTCCGCGACCTTCACCCGAACGCCATGTTCGGCAGCGATCCGCGCAATGTCGGGGCGGATTCTGCGGACGATGTCATGGCTCTGGGCCTTCCGCTCGTGCTTGCCCATCAGGTTCACCTGGATGTCTGCCTGATAGCTCTGCCGGCGCATGAAGTAGTGGCGGACGAGCCCGTTGAAGTTGAAAGGCCCTGCGGTCCCGACGTAAGCTTGATAGTCGGTGACCTCGGGTATCCGGCTCACATAATCTGCGAGGGCGCGGGTCGCCGCCGCCGTGTGCTCGAGAGTAGTTCCCGTCGGCATGTCCACGATGATCTGGAACTCGTTCTTGTTGTCGAACGGAAGCATCTTCACGGTTACGATCCGGAACGCCACCATCGCCATGGCTCCCGCCAGCAGCAGCCCCACCACGCCGAAGAAGGTCCATCGTAGCTGCCACCTCTGGAGCAGCGGCGTCATCAGGCGGCGATAGAGCCGCGTCATCCAGTCATCTCCGCTGCCGTGGCCGCCGTGGGACCCCGATCCTTCCTGAACGCTCTTGCTTCGCTCGTGCCGCAGCAGGCGGACAGCCGCCCACGGCGTCACGATGAAGGCTATGAGCAAGGAGAAGATCATCGCGGCCGAGGCTCCGACGGGAATGGGGCGCATGTACGGCCCCATAAGACCGCCGACAAACGCCATGGGAAGGATGGCAGCGATCACGGCGAAGGTCGCGAGAATGGTGGGGTTCCCCACTTCGTCCACTGCCTCGATGGTGGTCTGGACGAGGTTGCGCCCCGCATTGCCGGGCATCCTGTAGTGCCGAACTATGTTCTCGACGACGACGATGGCATCGTCCACGAGAATGCCGATCGAGAAGATCAAGGCGAACAGCGTGATGCGGTTCAGCGTGTAGCCGTAGAGATAGAACACAAGCAGCGTCAGCGCCAGCGTGACCGGAATAGCGACCAGCACCACCAGCGACTCCTTGCGCCCCAGAGTGATGGCGATCAGCAGGGTCACGGAGACAACCGCGATCATCATGTGGTACAGGAGCTCGTTGGACTTCTCAGCCGCCGTCTCGCCGTAGTTGCGGGTGACGGTCATCTCGACGTCCCCCGGGATGAGCGATCCTCGGAGTCCATCTACCTTGGCGAGTACGCTGTGCGCGACGGATATGGCGTTCGCCCCCTGGCGTTTGGCCACGGAGATGGTTACGGCAGGCTCGATGGAATCCGTGGTGAGGGCGCCGGCGCCATCCGACTCTGCTCTGCCGCGTTCCGGGGCCTGACGCCCTTCGCCGTGCGCATAGGCAGGTCCTCTGCCGAATAGGACATAGTCTCGCGCTTCGCCGGCCCCGTCGCGAACGTCCGCGATGTCTCGGAGGAACACAGGCTTACCGCCCGAAACGCCGACAACGATCGAGCCGACATCAGCCGCAGTTCGCAGAAACTCGCCGGTCTTGACGGCTATGGAGGCGCCGCCCCGTGCGAACTCGCCCGAATGGGCGCGCTGATTGGCGCTGCCGAGCGCCCCCGCGACCTGATCCGGCGTTACGCCCGCCGAGGCCATCCGCGTTCGATCGAGCGTCACCGTCACCTCACGGCGCTGGCCTCCGATGATCATGGTCTCGGAAACGTTGTCCACCTGCTTGATGTGGTCTTCGACACGTGCGGCGATCTGCCTTAAGTCGTAGGCGCCGTACCGGCGGCTGTGCAGCGTGACCGCCAGAATCGGCACGTCATCTATGGAGCGGGGTTTGATGATGGGAAGCGACGCTCCCGGCGGAATGATGTCGAAGTGGGACTGCAGCTTCTCTCTGAGCCGAACGAACGCGGCCTCCTGGTTCTGCCCCACGAAGAACCGCACAACTGCCATGGCTGAGCCTGGGCTCGACGTGGTGTACACATACTCGACACCCGGGACCTCCCAGATCAGCTTCTCCATCGGCGTGGTAACCCGGCGCTCCACCTCGCGCGCCGATGCGCCCGGCATCTCCACCAAAACGTCCGCCATGGGCACCACAATCTGCGGCTCTTCCTCGCGCGGCGTTCTGCTCACCGCAAACAGCCCGAGCGCCAGAGAGGCTATGATCACCAGAGGGGTCAGTTTGCTGCCCGTGAAGGCAGCGGCAAGTCGGCCGGCCATTCCGAGTCGCATCGGCTTGTCTCCTTCTTGTCTGCGCGTCTGCATTAGTTGCCGATGACCGTTCCGTCCACGATCCCCTGGACTCCACCCGTTACCACGCGCTCGCCGGGAGTGAGGCCGGACAGAATGACAACACGCGAGCCCATGCTCTTGCCGACCGTCACCAAGCGTATCCGCGCCCGTCGATCGGCCGAGACAACGTAGACATAGCGCAGTCCCTCGCGCTCCCAGACGGCCGAAGCCGGAAGCGTGATCGCCTCCTCGTGGCCGGTGACGAAGCGAGCTCGACCGAACATGCCTGCCATGGCCCCGAGTCCGTCGGGCAGAGCCAGCTTCACAATGAACGAATGGCTACCGGGGTCGCCCTGCGGCGTGACTTCGACGACACGTGCCCCGATGCGTCGGCCTCCAAGAGCGTCGAGCACCACCTCACCTTCGCTGCCAACACGCGCGGATGTCAGCGCCGACTCCGGCGTCGCGGCTTCGAAGCGTAGACCGCCTCCGTGCAAGACAAGCAGCGGAACACCCGGCGTGGCCATCGTGCCCGGATCGGCCATGCGGCGCGCTACCACTGCGTCGAATGGCGCACGGATGACCGCCATGTCGCGGGTAACCCTCGCCATCCGCACCGCTGCCGCGCCTTGACGCACCTGGGCCTGGGCGACGGCAATCTCCTTATCTCGCACATCCGCCATCAGTGCGGCGGCTCTGGATTGCTTGAGACTCTGACGAGCGGCTTCGAGAGCAGCTTCGGCCTGGCGAACTCCCTCCTCAGCGGTTCGTATGTCCTCGGCGCGACTGCCTTCATCGGCCAGGCTCTGTGCCTCCAGGGCGCTCTCGAGCTGCGCCTTGGCGACATCCATTCTCGTCCTGGACGCATCATACTGCTGCTTGGAGACCGCTCCGTCGGCGAAGAGCACCTTCATACGGTCATGGTCGGCCACGGCCAGCTCCCACGCTGCCCGCGCTTGCGCTGCGGCCAGCGCCGCCTGAGCACGCTCTTGTTTGCGCGGTCCGCTGCGAACCATGTCGAGGCGAGCACGAGCGGCCTGGAGTCCTGCCTGCGCCTGATCCACCATCGCCCGGGCCGCCTCAACACGCGCATCGGCTGCACTCCGCTCCATGCGGGCGGCAACCACCGCCGTCTCGACGCCGACACGCGCCGCCTTTGCACCCGCCTCCGCCTGATCTACGGATGCGCTGAGATCACGCGAATCGAGCCACACCAGCGGCTGTCCAGCCCGGACTGCGTCGCCCTCGGCGACGGGCAGGCTCACCACTCGTCCCATCACCTTTGCTGCGAGACTTGCGCTGAACCGTGGAGCCACGGTCCCCGGGATCTCCAGGTATGAGGGAATGCGATCGAGCTGTACCGTCTCGACAGACGCCGACACCGGGCCGCTGGCAGTTTCCTCCGCGGCACCATCGGTCTGATCCGGCTTCCCCGACCGTGCCGAGGCCAGAGCCCACAACCCCATCACTCCCAGCAGCGCGGCGGCAAGACCGCCCGCAATCAACCTTGATTTCACGCTAACCCTCCATCGTGTCATGACGCCTTCGCGCGTCGATTCTTGCTTGCCGCTCATTCCCGTCTCACTCACCACAGCCTCCCCTACCATGTCGCCGGATGCACTCGAGCAACAGCAGCACGGCTCGGTTCTCGATCCTGTAGAGCACGCGCGGGCCATCACGCCGGCACGAAACGATCCCCTGATCCTTCAGAATGCGCAGTTGCTGGCTCACCACAGCCTGGCTCGCTCCGCATGCATCAACGATGCTGGATACCGGCTGCTCGGACCCTTCGGGTCGCAGGAAGTCCAGGATTCGCAGTCGCAGGGGGTGCGCTGCGTGGCGTATGATCGGCGCAACGCGCTCAAGTGTCGGCATATCGAGCATGACCTGGCCGGAAGGCTCGCCCACAGATTGGTCTCCTTTGGTGAGATACATAGAGATATTACCATATATCCATAATACTATGTTCCCGACACGCTAAGAATCCCTCTCGGATCGCCGAAGCTTCCTATGGCCAGGGGAAAGCAGGCGTGGGCGTGCGCCAGAACAGTGACGGAGTTGTCCACAGCACAGCCATGGTGAACTCTCCCAGTACCATCCCGAGGAAGAAGGGCCGCGCCCGGGAGTAGAGCCGCATGCCGCCATAGCGGAGCAGCACAACCTTGGCCAGCCATGCAACGAAGCATGGGAACCAGAAGACCATCATGGTCCACGTGCCGCACAGCGCGTACCCCAATGGATGAATGGGAAACCAGAGCGTTCTCGCGCGCATCAGCACGATCCCCACCGTTGCCAGCACACCGATCATGAAGTTGAGCGTCATCAGCCACGGCAGCGGCGGCCTGTTGCGATTGAGCACGTTGGCGGCATCGTTGAAGGACCACACCGGGTTACCTGCATACACATACTGGTACATCTGCACTGCTCCGAGCTTGTACGGAAGGATCACGTGCAGATAGCCGGCAACGCCTACGGCTGTCAGGAGCCCGATGGGGATGACCCACAGCAGCGTACGTCGGCGGACGTTCACGCCGTCCGCGAACTTCATGGAATCCAGGAAGCCGGTGAGCACCAGTCCGCGCTGATCTCGCATCCAGAGAGCATCAAGGAACGCCAGGCAGGTGATATTGGCTCCGCCGAGGTTCCGGACATCACCCACCATGCGGTAGATGTCGATGGGTCGAAACGACGTTTCGGTCATAAGCATGCCGGACTCGCACGTGGAACGGGCCATCACCACCGCCACCACAAAGAGCAGAACGAGAAGCTCGAACAGCGCAAGCCAATAGGCCATGCCGAGGGCCCACAGCCATAGCGCTGACAGAAGCACCGATGCAATGAGCCCCCAGAAAGCGACGCGGTAGGTGAGCAACTCGTCCTCGTCCACCGGGCCGCGCAACCTGAAGGCCGAGCGCCATATCAGCCCGATATGCGGACGTGCGGCCCAGACCATGTAGCCGACCATCACGAGGTAGCAGCCGATGATCTGATAGCCGATGAACGCCAGACACCCATACATGGGCATGATCTCGGGTTGATAGCCCATGGAGGCCGCAGTGACATCCGCGACCCGGGTCAGGAGGAAGAAGAACCAGAGCGAAAAGAGCAGGTCGGTCGGCAGGAGGTAGAAGAACCCGATGGCCGCGAACGATACGAACATGTGGAAGAAGAGCGCGGCGTTCCACGGAGGCGTGACGAGGTAGGCGTTCAGGTTGATGTCGGTCGTGATCTCCGGGACGCTCGGATACCACTGATGGAGCCCGTTGAACCCGAACACGAGCCCCGGCACAGCGAAGCCCATCCACGTCAGGCGATTGGTCATGAACCCCCTGTCTCCCGTGCCGGACCGAACCATCTCGAGCGGAAGCTGAACCAGCGGGAAGCTGAGCTTCTCGTTGTCCACCCACTGTTTCCTCAACAGGACGGCGAGACACAGATAGGCGAAAAAGATCAGCGCAACGAAGAGCGCCCACGCGGCAAGAGGCCCCACCCACGCTACCCATGGCAACTCCTGACCGGGCAGGAGCGACGAGTAGAAGCCCGTGGAGACCGGCTGCTTGGGACCGCCGTTCGGATCCCACGGTACCGCCCACTTCTTGATGTAGCCATAGAACAGCGTCTGCCAGGCGTTCTCCGGAGTGGCATAGTAGTTGGGCACGTTCAACAACGGTATCAGCTTCTGCAGCAGGCCGCGCGATGAGATCATGGAAGCCAGCAGCATCATCACGTAGATAACGAACACCTCATGCGGCTCGATGCGGAATCTTGCCGACACGCGCGTGAGGATCTGACGTCCTGCGAGCAGAATGACCAGCAACCCCACCACGACGGGCGGCAACTGCAGGAAGCCAATCTGAATGCTCGCCACGACGAGCTCGGCGTAGCAGACCAGCAGGCATGTGATGCAGACCATCGTGATGCCAAGAATGATCGCCTTGGGAGACATGGCAGATCGCGGTCTGCCGGCACGTGTGGAGTCCTGGATTACCATTCTATTGTGTCTTCGCTCCCCATCAGTCGATATCCTGCCAGCCCACGATCGTGGTACTCTCTGCTATGCTTCTGGCAGTAGATGCCGGCAACAGCCGAACGAAGTTAGCCTTGTTCGAGAGCGACATGATCGTAGCGCGCTCATCCGAGGCGACGGACCATCTGGCTGAGCCCGACGACGTCGCAGAAGAGTACCGACTCGTGCTGGCTGCCGTCGGGTCCCGCGCGTCGGACATACGCGTTGCCATTGCGTCTGTGTGTCCGCGTCTGACGCCGCTGCTGACGACAGCGGTAACCGCCATCGCAGCCGTGGACCCGTTGGTCATCAACCACGTACTGAGGCTCGGTCTGACGGTGGCGGTCCGGGAGCCAGCGCGCCTCGGCTCCGATCGAATCGCCGATGCTGTTGCCGCAGCGGACAGGCACGGCGTCCCGGTCATTGTGGCCGACTTCGGCACCGCCTTGACGTTCACCGTGGTCACCATGGATCGGCGCATCGTCGGCGGCGCCATCGCGCCAGGACTGCGCACCAACGCACGCGCGCTCGCGACCTTCACAGGACAGCTCCCAGACGTAGGCGGTTTCGAGCCGAACGATGTGCCGCCGGTCATTGGCACAGATACGGTCGGCGCCATTCGCGCCGGCACGTTCTACGGCATGGTTGGGGCGGCTCGTGAGCTCATTGCGCGCATCAGATCCGAGGTCGGCGAGAGCGCTCCTGTCGTCGCCACGGGAGGAACCGCGCCGATCGTGGCCACACACTGCGGGATCGATCTGCTGGATCCGGACCTGACTCTGCACGGCATACGCATCATCGCCGAGCTGAACCGGCCGTCAGTGATCTAGCTGCCCTGTCGCAACGCGCACACCCCACTGGCCCGTGAGGGCCACGCGCGGGTTCGCGTCGTGGCAGGACTCCCGAACCGTTGCTTGCGCCTGATGATCGTCCGACCATGCCAGGCGGCGCAACGCAAGGACCCGGAAGGGCTCCGCGCCGGCCCGAGCGAGATAGACCAGATCCTTGAGGGATGTCCTGTCGGGCTCAGCATGCTCCATCGCTCCGAGCTCTGAGCGAAGCGGCTCTTCGATCCCAGCCAGAGACAGCGCCGCGTCGCAGATCAGCGGACACCAGCTCTGCGCCTCCGTGCAAGCACGCTCAACGGCACCCACTATCTCCGCCAATGCGCGCTTTCTGTGGAGCGCCGCCGGCACCTCATTGAGGGACGCTATTTCTCGATCCATGAACCGAGCAGCCTCCCGAAGACACTCCGCCCACCGCGTGCGACGAGCGCCAGCCAGCAACCGACAGAACCTTGCTCCTAGCCTCCGCAAGTCGGTCCATGACCGGGCCCTCCGCTCGAGTCCCATCCGGCGCCCGGCGCTCAGACGAACGCAGCGCTCCAGATCATGGAGCCAGAGAACGTATGCATCGAGACCCGTCGCTGCAGTCGTCAGGCCTGCCCACCTGCATCGGAACTCGTATGGTGGGCGCAACAGATCCGACATCCACAGCACCATCGCGCGCACCGCGAAAGGGTCTTTGGCGACCTCTGGAACCCTCCGCATCGCGCGGGAGACCCCGAGGCGCCCCATGGATGGCGATTTCTGGCCTTGCCGGTCGAGGAGTGCGTGCGCCATCTGCAGACGATCGTCCAGCAACACTGCCTCGGCGCAAGCGCAGTCCAGACCGCAGTATGCCGCGCAGCCGACCACACCCGCCAGCCCGGCGACAAGCGCGACCGAACGGTCGTCAGCCGTTCGGCCCGCTGAAGCGAGCATGGCTTGGATACTCACGTCATAGCCGTGGTCCGCGCTGATTTCTTTGAGGCTCATCGATGGAGGCACAGGGCTTTGAACCGACAGCGTTCAGCAACGTCTCATAGGATGAACCATCGTACCACCCACAGCAAGGAGGAAACGTAGCATGAGAAGGCGTCTGCTGATCGCGTGTGCAGCGTGCGCGGTTGCGCTGCTCGGATCATCTGTCCTCGCTCAGGCCCGAGGTCAGGCCAGACAGAGACAGGCCAATATGCCGGTCGCCCAGGTACCGGTGGCGCTTCTGGACAGCACCTGCAAGCTCTCGCCCGCCCAGAAGCAGAAGATTCAGGACATTCAGACGAAGCTAACTGAGGATCTGAAGGCTCTTCGCCCCGCGAGAGGCGCGCAGCCGGATCCGGGAGCGGCCCAGAAGCGACGCGATCTGACCCAGGCGGCCGTCACGGAGATCAACAACGTCCTGACTCCCGAGCAGCGCGAGGCGATACGTCAGACCATGCCCCTGCTGCAGGCACTGCGAACGGCAACGATCCCGCTGCCCGTGGTGGCCGATCTGAAGCTCACGGACGAGCAGAAGAAGCAGATGCTGCAGATCGTCGCCGACGTCAGAGAGAAGCTGCGCGGCCTTCCGGCCGCAGAGCGTCGAGCAAAGATGCGCGAAGGCATGGCTGATGCAAGGAAGAAGCTCGAGGATCTCCTAACGGAAGATCAGAAGGCCGTCATCAAGAAGTATCGCGAGCAGAACCGAGACCGCGCTCGCCGCAATCGCCCGTAGACACCCCACTGACAGCCGGCAACCTCTGTGTGCCGGCTGTCTCTCCTCTCCCAGCCTACACGACGGACGCGGAGACGTCCTTCAGGGCACGCACCGCACGCTCTACATCCTCGTCGTCAACGTCCAGATGCGTAACGAGGCGGATCCGGTGAACGCCAAGAGCCAGGCAGAGCACGCCTCGCTGAGCTAGAGCCGTCACCCACCTGTCCGCCGGCGCCGAGGTACTGAAATAGACCATGTTCGTCTGAACGCTTGCCAGATCAACCTCCGCGTTCGGAAGCTCGCTCAGCGTCTCCGCCAGACGTCGCGCCCTGCGATGATCATCGGCAAGTCGCCGTCGGTTATGGTCGAGCGCATACAGGCCCGCCGCAGCGAGCACCCCGGACTGGCGCATGCCACCCCCGAGCATCTTGCGCACCCGCCGAGCCCGGTCTATGGTGAGCCGATCTCCGCAGAGAACCGACCCGACCGGACAGCCCAGCCCCTTGGACAGGCAGAAGGTCACTGTGTCGGCGCACGCGGCATACCGGCTCGCGGAGACGCCGGAGGCGGCCTCGGCATTGAACAGCCGGGCGCCGTCCAGATGAACCCGCACTCCTTCCGAGCTACAGATGCCGTAGAGGCGCTCGTGAACCTCCAGAGGTATGACTGCGCCTCCCGCGACGTTGTGGGTGTTCTCCAGCACCACCAGGGCGGTACGCGGCGTGTGAAGGCTCTCGTGATGGATGGAGCGAGCAACCTCGTCCACGTTCGGCACGCCACATGAGCTATGGAACTGGCGCACAAGGACTCCGGCGATGGCCGCGGGTGCGCCCGCTTCATACAGCATCGAATGCGCGTCCGCGTCCATCAGGACCTCGTCGCCCGGGCGGGTATGTACCGTGATGGCAACGGTGTTGCTCATCGTTCCAGATGGTACGAAAAGCGCTGCCTCCTTCCCGAGCAGGTTCGCGCTCCGAGATTCCAGCTCCTGAACCGTCGGGTCGTCTCCCAGGACGTCATCACCCACGACGGCATTCGCCATGGCCTCCCGCATACCCGGCGAAGGCCGGGTGACGGTGTCACTCCGAAGATCAACGATCGCTTGCATCCCCATTCCTCCCATGACCTACACGATACCTTCACAGGCACCTGCAGGGAAACCATGGCCCGTGTGAGTCACATTTTGTGACTCACACATGTGTACATATATTGGCTTTAGTTTGTCTGTGGGTCTTGAAGGAGACAGAAAGCCTCCTGCCGAAGTGTGTATGTGCAAACACAACACAAGGAGGAGGCTTTCCACAATG
>JAAYVH010000077.1 GCA_012517255.1 Chthonomonadales bacterium | reverse complement strand
GGGGCGTATCAGCCGGACGGCCAGCCTCACGCGTGACGTGGGCGAACCAACCGCGCGCGGCCGCGTTCCTCTTCGTGTTGGTTCCGCTCGGCGGTTGATTCGCCCCTACGGACCGCTGGATCGCGGGCAGCATGGCAAACGACGATGCGCCACGTCATCGCGAATTCGGACGCGGCGTGGCCGCGGTGGGTGCATCAAAGAGCGTAGAGAGCTTTCTTAGGAGCAGACCAGCACCCAGAGACTGCGACAGCCGGGCATGATGTGGTGCAGGAGCGGAGCCGACTCCATGCTGCGCGTCCGGGCAGCGCACCTCGGAGGCAACCTCACCCACACCGTCGCCCGCAAACACCAGGCCCTCAGAGCCGGAGCGCTGCAGCCGGTAGACGCATTCACAGCATGAACAACCACAAAACGTGACACGCACCCCGGCGCGCGGCGTCGAAGGAACCGCCGGCCTCCGCGTCGCATTAGGTCCTACAAACTACAGTGAGGACCACCCACATGGGCTTACTCGCCATGCTTATCGCGGTTTCCGGCACGGCAGAGCCGATGACGGCGCACCCGACGGAGCCGATCATCCTTCGCACCCGGCACATCGAATGGGCGATCGGTCCCGATGGCCGCAACCTGCGCTTTGCGGAACGGCGAACGGGCCGCGACCATCTGAACCGCACGGCCGGATCGGTTCCGTTCTTTGTTCGGATCGGATCGGAGACGCGCCTTGCCACGCGGGTCGAGCGCTCGGGCGAGCGGCTGACCGCGGTCTTCGGCGATGATGCCGTACGCGCGGAGCTGACGGTCCGCGAGACGCCCGATGCCTTCGTCATGGAGGTCGTCTCAGTCACCGGGCCCGTTGACGAGCTGACGTTCGGCCAGGTGATGCTCTCGCCCACCGAGACGCTGGAAGCATGCACGCTGGCCTGCAACGTGATCACCAATGTGCCGGAGCTGCCTGGTCGGTCATCCATCCTGCGAGCCATGGCCTACAGGAGACTGGGTTTCGCAGGCGCTTCGGCCGCCTTCGTGACTGCCCCTCGCAACGGCCTGCGCAAGGCGCTGCAGCGGGTCGTGGCGGCTTCGCCCGATCTGCCCCGGTCGCCCATTGGCGGACCCTGGGCCATGGACTCGCCTCCGAATCGCCGCTCCTATCTGTTCAACTTCGGCGACCTGAATGCTGCCAGCGCCGGACCGTGGATCGAGCTGGCGCATGCCCTCGGCGCCGGTCAGATCGATTTTCACGGCGGCACGTCGTTCCGGTTCGGCGACTTCCTGCCCAATCCGCAGACCTATCCCAACGGGCTGGCCGATCTCAAGGCCACCGTGGACGCGCTGCATGCCGCCGGGCTTCAGGCGGGCCTCCACACCTACGCTTTCTTCCTCGATAAGCGCTCGAAGTACGTAACGCCCGTTCCCGATCCTCGGCTGGCGTCTGCCCGAAGCTTCACGCTGGCGGAGCCTCTCGGCGAGGCCGACGACACCATCACGGTGCAGGAGTCCACGGCCGGCGTCCATGCGACGACGGGCTTCTTCGTGACCAACAGCGCAACCCTGCGCATCGGCACGGAGCTGGTCACGTTCCGGGAGGCCACGCAGGAACCCCCGTACCGTTTCCTTGGATGCACGCGGGGCGCGCTGGGCACCCGACCACAGCCTCACGCAGCCGGCGAAAAGGCCGACCATCTGAAGGAGCTCTTCGGTCTGTTCGCGCCCGATGCCGAATCGGACCTCTTCACGGAGATCATCGAGAACACGGCGCAGACGTACAACGCGTGCGGCTTCGACATGATCTACCTTGACGCCCTGGACGGCTCCTATATCCACGCGGGCCCGGAGTGGGCATGGCACTACGGCGCGCGCTTCGTGTACGAACTCGTGAAGCGGCTGAACAAGCCCGCCATCATGGAGATGAGCACCTTCCATCACCATCTCTGGTGCGTGCGCGCGCGCATGGGCGCATGGGACGCGGCGCGAACCGGCTACAAAGAGTTCGTGGACATGCACCGGGTCGTGAACCGCGACTGCGAGCGCATGTATCTGCCGTCGCATCTTGGATGGTGGGGGGTGTTCCCATGGAACGGCGTCCAGCCGACGCGCACGCTGTCGGATGACCTCGAGTACCTCCTGTGCAAGGCCCTTGCCGACGATGCCGGCGTGTCCTTTGTCCAGGGCTTCGCGCCCAACACGTTCCCGACGTCTCCCGGCGCTCAGCGCTATGCGCGTCTCATCAAGAGCTACGAGGACCTGCGGCGCTCCGGGGCCGTCCCGCAGAGCCTGAGGAAGCGATTGGGCGAGCCGCAAGCCGAGTTCACGTTGCTCGACGGCCCCAAAGGCAAGCGCGCCTTCGTGCCGGTGCGCTATGAGAAGGTGCGGGCCGAGGCGCCGGAGGCCTCGGCGGTCTTGCGCAATCCGTATGCCTCGCAGCCGCTGTCCGTTCGGATCGAGGCCAAGCTCTCGGTCGGCGATGATCGGAGCGTCCCGCCGCTGCTCGACGCCGCGGCAGTGTCGACTCTCGCCGAACCGCGCAGTGCCGAAGGAGTTCAGCTTAAGGTCAGCGTGACCGAACACGACGCTCCGGCGCCGAACGCGCCCCGCGCATCTCTGACGCTTCGGGCTTCCAGTTCGCGTGCCGAGCCGCGCGGCGCATGGGCCATGGTGGATCGGGTCCTGCCCGCTCCGGTGGACATGACGCGCAAGGGGCTGGGCGTGTGGGTTCATGGCGACGGCAAGGGCGCGGTGCTCAACATCCAGTTGCGCAACGCCGACAACGTCACGCCGGGAGTTGCCGAACACTACATCGTGCTGGACTTCGTCGGGTGGCGTTACTGCGAGATCGTCGAGCCGGAGAACGAGCGGCTCAGCCTCTACTCCTGGCCCTATGCCGGGCGCCGCGACGAGTGGGAACGGAACCCGGGGCTGGCCTTCACATCAGCCTACAAGACATATCATCCGTGGGTGGTTTACAGCCAGATCCATGCCGTCTCGGTGTGGCTCAACGAGATCCCCGCCAGCGGCGAGGTGGAATGCAGGATCGGATCCATCGCGCCGATCCCGCTGGCGGATGCGACGGTGGAGAGGCCGAGCGTCTCGGTCGGAGATCGGACGCTGACCTTCCCGGTGGAGCTGACGAGCGGGCAGTACCTGGAGCTTGGGCCCGACGACGACGCCACCGTCTATGGCCCTCAGAACGAGCCGCTCAGGACCGTCAAGCCCGAAGGCGATCGGCCGACGTTGAGACCGGGAGACAACGCGCTGCGCTTCAGGTGCAATGCGTCCGGCTCGGTCCGCCCTCGCGCGGCGATCACGGTGATCCTGCGCGACAGACCGATTCGGTTCTGAGACCGTCGGCGTGCGGCTCAGTAGACGCCGAACTCCGATGCCGCTTCCATCATGGCGCGGATGTTCTCGTCGGGCGTATCGCGGCCGCACTGGTCGCCGGTGGAAAGGATGAAACCTCCCCCCTCGGCGGCATCTTCGATGGCCTGCCGCGACGCCTCACGTACCGTGTCGGGCGTCCCCCTGAGTATAACGTCCGTGGTGTGCAGATTGCCCATGAGGCTGAGCCGTGATCCGTAGAGGCGTTTGATCTCGGCGAGGTTGCAGTCGCCCATGGGCGGTATCTCGAGGGGATTGATGCTTGTCAGATCGCTCTCCTCGGCGGCGATGCGCACAAGCGAGCGCTCCGGCCCGCAGCAGTGGATCTGGGAGGGCACATCGGCGTCCTTGCACAGCCGGGTGATGGCCTGCAGCGTGGGCAGGCTGAGCTTGCGGAAGATCGGTTCGGGATTCGCGATCATATGGCCCGAGATGCCGATGAGCAGGAAGTCGGGTCTCAGCTCGAGCGCCGATTGCGCATACCGAACCAGCCACGCATGGTCGCGCTCGCACCGCTCCAGGACCGATGCCGGATCGTCGGCCCACTGATACTGGCTCTCGGCATCAAGCCCCAGCCCCGGCAGCCCGACCGCCGGAGCCACAACGCCATTGTCCCCCATCATCTCGCGCGCGGCGAGGAATGCGCTGACTCCAGGATAGTGGGTCCGGGGCGTCACGTCCTCGTAGTCCCTGGGCGAATCAGCCGAAAGCCCGATCTTGGCAGGCGGGACGTTCCCGGTGGGCGGATCGGCGATGTAGTAGACGGTGCAGTTCGGACTCCAGCGCTCGTGCCCGTCCTCGGTCCAGTGGTGCCGCGTGATGATCCGGTCGGGCGTGCGATGGACGATCGCCTCTCGTGGGACCGGCGCGCCGGGCGGCGGCATCTGCCAGTCAAAGGTGATAGGCACGCCGGGCAGCCACCCGTCGAAGCCGAAGTGCCGTACACATTCGATGTAGGCCTGCCAGAGGGGCGGATCCTGATAGAGGTAGATGTCCAAGAACGGCTTGCCGGTCAGTCGGCACGGGATCATGTTCGAGGTGTCCGGCGCAACAGGCACCCGGTCGGGCGCGCCGTTGCGCATGGCGATGATCATGCGCTCGCGCGGGGTCATGCTGCCCTCCGTTTTACTTCAGGCTCAGGCACGCCAGGGCTTTGCGATTGCGGACCAGAAGCTTGCCCTGCGCGACCACGGGCGGGCTCCAGCTCTGGCCGCCGAGCGGCGTGAAACGGCCAAGTTCCTCGTACCGTTCAGGGTTAAGCTTCACCATGATAACGTCGCCGGCGGAGCCATTGACGCCGATGAGCACGCCGTCCACGGCGACCAGTCCGCCCTTCTCGAAGCCCGGCTGCTTCCAGCGCGGCGTGCCGGTCATGGGATCGAGGCAGACCAGATGGGTGGGATCGCCGACGCCATAGATGAGACCGCGCCACAGGATCGGCGTGTTCATGTGCGCCCGCAGCTCCTTGTTGCGCCAGCGCTCGCGAGCGCCCTGGGCGGTGATATCGTAAAGGGCGCATCCCATGTCGTACGAGCTGGTGATGAACACGCTGTTGCCGATGACGATGGGGCAGGCGACATTGGTGCCGTCGCGCGTCTCCCACGGTATGCGCCAGAGCACTTTGCCATCCGACGCGTCCACGCCGACGAAACCCTTCCAGACGGTCATGACGTATTGCCGCCGACCGGCCAGCGTGGCGATGACGGGCATGCCATACCCGGGAGTGTCATCCTCGCCGCCGCGCATGAGCTCCTTGCCGGTGGCCGCGTCGATGACCGCCATGGCCCCCTGCTTGCCTCCCGGCCAGACGATAAGCCGATCGCCGTCCACCAGCGGCGGCGCCGCGTAGCCCCACATGGGCGCGACGCCCTTGAGGTCGTCGCGCAGGTGCACCTGCCACAGGAGGCGTCCCGATCCGGCGTCGAGGCACAGCAGCCTGCCCTCACGGCTCAACGTGTAGACCCGTCCGGATGCGACCGTCGGAGTGGCGCGCGCGAAGCCGTAGACGTTCCGGCTGCTTTCGGGATAGGCGTAGCGCCACCGCTCCTTGCCGGTCTGCAGGTCGAGCGCCCGGACTATATCGTTTTCGCCGGAATGATCCACGATGTAGACGATCCCGCGGGCTACCGACGGCCCGGCATAGCCATCGTCGCCCATCTCCAGACGCCACAGCAGCGCCGGCGGCTTGACGGACCAGTCCTTGCGGATGCCCGTCTCCGGCGAGATGCCGTCGGCATTCGGGCCGCGGAAGCGTGGCCAGTCGGCGCCCACGGCGGCCGCAGCCAGGCAGGCAACGAGCCAGACGGTGCCAGGCATGCGACGTCTCATTGCTCAGATACCTCCGGGGGGTTCGCGCGATGGGGAGGGTCGGTGTTTTCGGCTTGTCGCCTGGCATCGGCGCGGAGTTCCCTGTGGGCCACTTTGACCGCAGCGGCCAGGGGCGTCGCCAGCAGAACCCCGAGAGGCCCAAGGATGCCTCCCAGGGCGACGACAAAGAACAGCACCGACACCGGATGCAGCTTCAGCGCCGCAGCCATGATGCGCGGCACGAGAAGATGCTGTTCGAGCTGCTGAACGACGAGAAACAGCAAGAGCACCCACACCGCCTTCATCGGCTCGTCGGCGAACGCGACCAGCGCGGGCGGAATGGCCGTAAGAATGGGGCCGATGGTGGGGATCGCCTCGCCGATGCCCGCGAGAACGCCGAACAGGAGGGCCGATCGAACTCCGATGGCCCAGAGACCGAGGCCGCATGCGACACCCACGATGACCATGAGCCACAGCGTCGCCCTTGCCCATGCCTGAATCTGATCGCTGACCCCCACGACGATCCGGAGGGTGACACGCTGATAGCGCCGCGGAGCCGCCATGACGATGCCACGGACGAGCGGCTTGGGATCCACCACCGCGTAGAGCGCCGTGACGAAGATCAGCACCGCGGCGAAGAGCCCGCCCAGGATGCCGACCGAGAACCGCCCGAGTCCGGAGGCAATGGTCTTGCCCAGATTGCTCAGCGAACGCGACACGTCCCCGTTGGCGAGCTGCTCGCCGATGAAGGGGTACTGACCGGCGAACTCCGTGACACGCCGTTCGATGGCATGCCCGTATGCAGGCGCCTTGGTCGTCAGTTCGCGCAGCTCCAGCATGATCGGTCTGGCGGAGACGGCGATGACGACCGCTGCCCCTGCTACGACGAGCAGCAGGATGATGGCCACCGATGAGGCCCTCGAAAGCCCGTGCCGGTCGAGATAGCGGATGGGCCCGTCCAGGACCGTCGCGGCGAACAGAGCCACGCCGAAGATCAGCAGGGCTTGAGCAATCGCTTGGGCGATCACGTAGACGAGGTACGCAACCAGCGCCCAGACCACCAGTGAACGCAGATTGCGCACCGTCACGATGCGTTCCGGGTCCAACTGCTTACCTCCTCGCTGTATCCGGCATGAGCCAGCGGTCGAGCCACTGGAGCGTCTCATCCCACATGGCCGGCGTGTACTCATGCCCCGTGTCGGGATAGATGACGGCGCGGAAATGCTCGGAGGCCCCGAGCGCCGCATAGACCGTCGCGACCGCCGCGTTGATCGCCTGCACGCCATCCACGGGCGAACCTTCGTCGCTGTCGCCGGTTAGCGTCAACAGAGGGCGCGGCGCAATGGCGGCAACGATGCTCTCAGAGTCGAACCGGCGCAGAATGCCGGGTACGAAGTAGTAGATGCCGTGGGCCGCCAGCGCCCGATGCTCGATCAGACTGCTGTAGCGGGTCAGGCATGCCACCGCCACCGCAGCAGCGATGCGCCGATCCAGAGCCGCCAGCCACCAGGCGCGCGTGCTGCCCATGCTCATGCCGAACGTGCCGATGCGCCGGCGGTCCACTTCCGGGCGCGCGCAGAGATAGTCGAGCGCCATGCGCTCGTCGCGCAGCATCATGCCCCAGAGCGTGCGTCCATGCCAGAGATGCGTCTTGAACGTAGAGGCTTCCTCCGTCGCTCCGGTCTCCGATGGCCCGCCGGGACCGCAACCTGATCGCTCGCCGAAGCAGTAGGCGTCTACGGCGATAACGACGTACCCGCGACGGACCAGATGCTCGCCGACGGTTCCGGCCACGGGCCATCCCTCACGGAGGAGTTCGGCCTTGCCTCCTGCCGCATAGTGGCCGCCGTGCTGATGGAGGAACTGGATTGCCGGAGCCGGCCCGTGCAACTCCTCGGGAATCAACAGGATGCCGGGAACGCGCGCATCGGCGCCGTTGTGGAAACAGAAGCGCTCGAGGCGGTAGCCGTCGCGGTGTTCCACGCTGGTCGTGGTCACCTCAGGAACGGCCGGGCGAGGAGGCAATGCGCCAAGCAATCGGTTCAGCGTGTTCACGATGCGGCGGCGGCGCACCGCCCATTCCGCGGCGTCCCTGGGCGGGATCCATTCGTGGCGCCTGACGCTGACGTCGGTGTAATGAGTCTCGCTGAGCGCGGTCATAGTGCACGCATGATACCGGAATGTCGCACGTGGTGAAGCCGCGGCAGCCGATTCCCCGCGGCAGCCGATTCGCCGCTGCGGCCGTGCGGGCGCTTCGTCGGTGCGCCCTGAAGGGGCGCGATTGTTCAGGCCGGGGCGTCAGCCCCGGTCAATCGACGTGAGCCACCCTCTCACCTCATTTTGATGATGGGATAAGAACGCGGCGCTCCATCCCCGGCCCTGCGGGCCGGTCTGAACAATGTCGGCCCTTCAGGCCGAACCACCGCCATCCGGACGAACAGCGCCCGCCGGTGATTGAGCCGGCGCGAAGCGCCGTGTCGAAATCAAGGCGGGCTGCGTGCGCACCCTGTAGCGGCGTATCAGCCGGACGGCCACTGTCGCAACCACACGGACCGAGGTCCCATCCGGCCGGTACGCCCTCGGTCCGACGATCTGTTGCGTCACCGGTTGACATGGGCGAACCAACCGCGCGCGGCCGCGTTCCGCGTCGCGTTGCGGCACGAGCGGCTATTCGCCCCTACGGGCCGTCCGAGGGCGCGCATAATGGCAAACGACGATGCGCCACGTCATCGCGAGTTCAGACGCGGCGTGGCCGCGGTGGGTGTGTAAGAAAGCGGGGTTGAGTAAGGTATGACGGATCACAGCGCGCGCCGTTGCAGTGATACCGTCACCCCTTTGGTGCCATGTGCCCGGTCGCGAGTGTGGTTCGACGGCGTATTGAGTGCGTGTTTGGTGAGACCCGGATTGTTGTACCGCGGTCATCCCGTTTAGGAGCGTTTGTGTACCTCCGCCGTCGGCACGGCGCGCGTC
>JAAYVH010000076.1 GCA_012517255.1 Chthonomonadales bacterium | reverse complement strand
TCGAAGCATGTCGACCTGATCCCGCCGACACGGGATCTACTGAACTACACCGGGCTGCCGTACCTCATCGAGAACGTCGAGGGCGCCAAGCTGGCGCTGATCAACCCGACGCGGCTCTGCGGGTCCGCGTTCGGGCTCAAGGTCCGCCGGCACCGGTACTTCGAGGCCAACTTCCCGATCACGACGGTTGGCCTGGCGTGCAGACACGCGGCTCAGGGCACGCCGATCGGCGTCTACGGGGATCACCCGGAGCTTTCCGCCCACCGCCGACCATCCGGCACCAGCCGGGGAGTGCGGGCGACGACCCTCGAGGAGGCTCAGGACGCCATGGAGATGCCGTGGGCGGATTGGCATGGATGCACCCAGGCCGTGCCCCCTGCCTACACCGAGTACATCGGCCGCCAGCTTCGATCCCGTCTAGCCCTTCAGGATGCGTCATGACCCGCGTCAAGTACGCCGTCAACGGTCTCGCCCTGCTCGCCATCGCGGTCGGCCTGGCCGTCTACGACATCCGCACGCTCGGCTGCCTGCTCATGGCGTGCATCCTCTCCGCGGCGATCGGCATCAGCCTCGGCGAACGCAACGCACACAACCACCGCTCCGAAAGGTGACACCAATGACTAACCGAATCGACCATGCCGCCGAGGCGCAGAAGGTGCTGGCGATGCCCGCCAGCGTGTGGGGCTCCCCCAGCGAGATACTCGCCGGGGCGCAAGTGAACGCGACCCTCGCCGTCGCGGAGCAGCTCAGGATCGGCAACCTCATCGCGCTGGGATACGGCGGCGACGAGGCTGACTGCGACCAGGCCAGGGCTGATGCCCGCGCAGCACTCGTCAACTGGCACGCGCACGAAGACCCCGAAATGGGCGGCTGGCCGGAAATCCGGCCGGACATCGCCGCCGCCCTGGGGATCGATCATGACGATCCTCGCTGACATCGCGAAGCTGCTCCTGGACGACCACCACGGCCGGCACCTGGCAGGCGGAGATAAGGGCATCCTTCGGGCCATCGGCTCCAAACCGCTGGCGGAATTGCGACACGACGACTTCCAGACGGCGCTGAAGATCGTCCGACAGGTCCTCGCCGCCGAGTATCAGACGGCCATGGACGCGGCCCGGGAGGACGCGGCGTTCGAGTGTCGCGCCTGGGATCGGGCGGCGGGCAGCACCCTGGCCGAGTTGGAGCACGAACTGGCCCGCCTGCCTGCCGCACCGGCACCGTCCGTGTCGGCCAGCGGTCACCGGTCCACCCGCCGAGCAACCCAGTCGGAGGCTGCCGCATCAAGCTTCGGAGCACGGCGGCTGCTGGAGCGGGCCATCGAAATCAAGCAAGGAGGCAGCAATGAGTGACCGCCGCGTCAAGCCTTGCGCCAAATGCCACCACCCGAAATCCCGCCACCGCACCCACGAATGCCGCGCCTCCTGGCAGACCCGCGGGCAGACCTTCATGGGCGTCTCGACGATCACGAAGTGGTGCACCTGCGACGGATACGAGCCGATTGAGGAGAAGTCATGAGTGAAGAAACTGAGTACGAGATCACCTACTCGCTGCGCCGCCGCAAGCCTGGCGACGACGACTATGCCGAGATCGGCTTCGGATCATCCGGCGGTTGGGACTCACCAAACGCTTGCGCGTATGCCGTCGGGTCGGACATCCAAAACTACTGCTGGGAGACAGAGTGCGGAATGCCCGACCCGAACGAGACCCGAGCAGATATCGAGGGTGAAGCATGAGCGCGCTCACCGACGACATCAGCCGCCGCCACTGGCGGCTCGGGGTCGATCACCCTGACATCGACGTGTGCGTCTGCGGCTGGCGGCAGGAGCGCGACAACGGACAGATCGGCTACAACCAGCACCTCATCGAAGTCACTGAGGCGGCTATCCGGGAGCAGATCGCGGCACAGATCGAGGCTGAGCCGCCGGAGTACTTCTCGGCCACGATGATCAGCAAGGCCCTCGCCGCCGAGATTGCCAGAGGCCGGTCATGAGCCGCACGCGCCGCCGGGATTGGCTTGGCCGGCTGATCCGCGACGGGCAGCACGGCCATGCCTGCCCCGAGCCCAACTGCGACACCTGCGTGATCGCGAAAACCCGCCGGCAGAAGCCGCTGCGGGAGGACATCACCGCAGCGCAGGCAGCCCGCAGAATCCGCACCGAAGGAGAGCAGCTGTGACCTGCGATATCCGATATGACAGCCAAATGATGCTCGAGTTGTCACTTCTACCGCCGTTGATCTGGCTCCTGCTGACTCTCTGTATTGCGCCCCTAGCGGCTTACTGGCTTGTGGAGCATCCGCGTCCTGGCTGGTGGTTGCTGCTACAGCAGGCCTGGTGGGTCGCCCTCATGGTCTTCGCATCCACCGCTGGGGCCATCGCGGCGATCGCGATGCACCTGCGATCGTACGGCTGCGACATCGCGTATGTGACCGCGTGGACGAACCCGTTCGGGCGACTCCCTCAGACCCTCGCCGTGTCAGCCCTCGCGGTCCTGGTCACAGGAGTGGCACTGTGCGTCGAAAAACGCAGACGGGAGTTGCGGCCATGACCGCAACCCGCGCACCCCGGCCCATCCCGCTCAACATCCGCGCCGAAGACCTCCTTGTCGCAGCCGCCATCATCGCAGCGCTCGGCGACAGGCCCGGCAGGGCACGCCTCCGCAAGCTGGCCGACCGGCTCGACCGGTGCGCCCGCATCTGCTGGCAGCAACAACACCCCGAAGGAGAAGACGCTGATGAGCAAACGTATTGACGAGATCCGCGGGCGACTCCGCTACCGACGACATCTCCCCATCTACACCCCCAGCATGGAGGCCGTCGAGAACAAGAACGACCTCTACGACTGGAGCTTTCGGGGCACTTATCACGACGCCCTATTCATGGCCCACGCCGTCGACGACATTCGCTTCCTGATCGGCGAGATCGACCGGCTGGAAGCCGAGGCGGAAGGAGGCGCTGATGATGATTGACGACGACTACTACCAGGTGCACATCGCTGACCTCCCCGCCGCCAAACGGATCGCCGTCTGCTGGGCGCCGTGGATGGGCGACTGGTTCGTCTCCCACAGCCCACGCAACGGCAACAGCGACGCCGAAGGCCCATGGGATCACTGGGTCAATTTGGCGGTCGCGATCCTGCAACATCCGGCGACCGCCATCACCAGACCCGACGCACATGCCGCAGCCCAAGGGCTGGAGGTGCGCGACTACTACGACGAGGTCGGCCGCGGGCTGACCGATGCCGAGTTGGCGCGGCTGTTCAGAGGAATGAAACGTGCATCTGACGATTGAAGGTGGCGGCAATCATGGCGCATGAGTTCGCCCGGTACATGACCTCGACCCACCGCGATCCTGACTGGACATCGCTCACCACACTCCAACACGACTGCTACATGGCGTTGCTGTGTTCCGAGGACATCTCGTGGGCTGGCGTCGT
>JAAYVH010000075.1 GCA_012517255.1 Chthonomonadales bacterium | reverse complement strand
GACCGCAACGTTCCGACCGAGATCGCCGCACTCTCCCAGACGGTGCTCAGCCATGTGGCGACGGGTGATGATCATTCGCTCGCAGTCCTCAAAGGCAACACGCTTCCGGTCGCAGACGAACAGGGCGTGGATGCGATAACGGGCGCTCCCGTTCCGATCACGCTGACCGGCCGCGACGGCGACGGCGACCCGCTGACCTATCACATCGTGACTTTGCCGTCCCACGGAACGCTTACAGGTGACCCGCCGAACGTAACCTACATGAGCGCGGACATGCACTCGGGCTCGGACACCTTCACCTTCAGGGTCAATGACGGACATGCCGACAGCGATCCGGCCACGGTGAGCATCACCATCTGGGCCGCACAGACCACCCTCTACACCATCGACCGCTCCGGCACCATCACGGGGCTCGTGATCTTGCGCCAGTTCGACCTGAAGCGCCTGAACGACAACGCCCTGATCGCGGGAAGGACGATCTCCTTCAGCATTGACGGCACGGAGGTCGGGACGGGCATCACCAACGCGGGCGGGGACAGCGCGCTGAACTGGATCATCACCGACGGTCCTGCGAGGCGGACCATCACGGCGGCGTTCCCGGGAGACGGGGCCTACGACGGATGCTCCGACGATGCGACGCTGACATGCGAGACGCACGCGACGAAGATGACGGGCGTTAACCGCGAGGGGAAGATCACGGCGTACCGGATCCTCAAGGCCTGGCTCTGGAAGATGGACAGCACGCCGGTGTTCGGCAAGAGCATCGCCTTCTATCTCGACGGCACGTTGCTCGGAACAAACAACACCCGCTCGACGGGCCTCGCGCAGGTCGGCTACACGATCGCGGACGGCGCGGGCGCTGGCGCTCGCACGATCTACGCGGAGTGGGCCGGCGACGGGGGCTATCTGCCTTCGTCCTGCACGAACACGCTGACGGTCCTGAGGGCCACCCCGTACATCTGGGTCATGCCGCGTTCTGTCCCGCAGGGAGGCGTCGCGCGACTCTACGCCTACTTCCGGCGGCTTGCCGACTACCAGAAGCAGATCGGCAAGACAGTGTCGTTCAAGGTGGACGGCACGTGGGTCGCCGATGTGGTGACCCTGAGCGGCGCTGAGGCGGGCATAGCCCGGTACCAGTACCCGACCGTCGAGCCGCCGGGCGCTCACACGATCCGCTGCGAGTTCGCCGGCGATGCGTGGGTGGATTCCGGCTATGGGGTGGCCAGTCTGACGATCTACTGATAACGGATCCCTGACGCTGCAACGGGCAGGGCCGGGCATCCTGTTCGGGATCGCCTCGCTCCTAAGAAAGCTCTCTACGCTTTCTCATACACCCACCGCGGCCCCGCCGCGTCTGAACTCGCGATGACGTGGGGGCGTGGGCTGCCCGGGATCGCGTCGCTTTGCTCGCGATGACGTGGCGGTCCGTCGTTCGCCATGGTGCCCGCGATCCGACGGCCCGTAGGGGCGAATCAACCGCCGAGCGGCACCACCGCAAAGAGGAACGCGGCAACGCGCAGTTGGTTCCACCCAAACGTCCGGTGACGCGTTTGTTCGTCGGACAGGGGCGTACCAGCCGGATGGGACCTCGGATCGTGTGTTTGCAACCCTTGTCGTCCGGCTGATTCGCCCCTGCGTGGTGCGCGCGCAGCCCGCCGGTGATTGAGCCGGCGCGAAGCGCCGTGTCGAAATCACGGCGGGCGATGTTCGTCCGGATGGTGGTAGTTCGGCTGGTACGCCCCGACGACATCGGAGCGGACCGCGGCGCCGAAGGGGCACGTTGCAACGTGCCCCTACCAATGGCGGCCGGCACATCCACACGTCATTGCGAGCGCAGCGACGCAATCCCGAAGGTTCATAGGCCGCAGCATCGGATCGGCGCGGACCGTTCGGGATCGCGTCGCTGCGCTCGCGATGACGTGGGAGTGCACGGCATCGCAGGTGCGTAGCGGCGAATCAACCGCCGAGCCGGACCACCGCAAAGAGGAACGCGGCGGTGCGCGGTTGGTTCGCCCCAAACGTCCGGTGACGCGTTTGTTCGTCGGACAGCGGCGTACCAGCCGGTTGCTGCCTCGGCCTATGTGGTCGCCGACGAAACCTGGCCGAGCGCCTCGAATACCCTGTCGGTGACGCCGTTCCGCAGCGGCACGGTTTTCTCGGGCGGCTTCGGCGAGTCCGTTGCCATGAACATCAGCGCGATCTGAGTCTGCGGGTCTGCGACGCCGATGACGGTGTCTATGCCCGCATGCCCGAAGATGGCGGGCGACGAGCGGCTGCCGAAGCCGAACCAGTCATGGCCGCCTTGCTTAGGGCCGTCGCCGCGAATGAGGGGACCGAGCCCCCAGGTCTCATGGGCCGGCTCCCTGCCAGCCGCGCGCGCCACGGCGATCTGACGGGAGTACTGGATCCGGTGCATGTCGTCGAGGGCGGCTTCGGAGATGAGCCTGCGGCTTCCCCACTTGCCGCGGTTCAGGTGAAGCTGGAGTACCTTCAGGGCATCGCGGGCCGTTCCCATGCATCCGCCGGACGGATGGCCTGCGAAGCCCGCTCCCTCGAAGTGGGACTTCGGCGTCTCCTTCGGTTGCGGCGTGAACGCCAGCGGCGCGGAATCGGGCGGGGCGCTGAAGGTGAGCGACTTTGCCCCGATGGGATCGAACAGCATGCGTCGGCAGATCGCATCCCACGAACGCTCGCCCGTCTTGCGCAGGATGGCTTCCGCCACGACGAAGAGGCCGCTGATGCCATGATAGGCCGTGCGCGTGCCTGGCTCCCACTCGACCTCGGCGGCGCAGACAGCTTCGACGCCCTTGCGCCATTCATCGGGCGTGCGAACCATGCCCAGACCCGGCGGGTTCGGAATGCCTGCGGCGTGCGTCATGAGATGCCGAACGGTGATGCCGTCCTTGCCGCCGCCTGCAAACTCCGGAATGTAGGTTCGCACCGGCATGTCGTAGGCGATGACGCCCTGCTCCTGCAGCATGACAATGACCGTGGCCGACACGAGCTTCGAGTAGGAATAGAGCGCGTGCATGGTGCGCGACGTGACCCGGGTTCGGGGGCCCATGAGCGTCATGCACGTGCCGAGGTGGCGTTCGATCCTGATGCGCCCGTGCCGCGATGCCACGATCGCGCATCCCGGGTATGTCCCGTCGGCGATGCCCTGCTCGATGAAAGCCAATACCGGATCGCCGGACTCGATCGCGCCCGACGCCAGCGCCGCGCCGCCTGCCGCCATGAAGAGCTCCCTTCTCGATAGCGATGTCATGACCCGAACCTCCCGATCATTGCCCCGATACAGGCAAGCATACCGCGCAGGCCCCCGATCGTCATTGTCGCGAAGGCGGGAATCCGCCAACGGCCTGTGGGGATGAAGCGGCGGACCGCCGTGGACCACGGGCAGGTCGCACCGACGAAGTGCCCGCACCGCCGTAGGGGCGAATCAACCGCCGAGCGGAACCGCCACGAAGAGGACCGCGTCGCTTTGCTCGCGATGACGTGGGCCCGTTGTCGTTCTCCGCGGTGCACACGATCATAGGGACCCTAGGGGCGAATCAACCGCCGAGCTGAACCGCCACGAAGAGGATCGCGGCAGTGCGCGGTTGGTTCGCCCACACCAACCGGTGACTCAGCGGTTCGTTCGAACAAGGGCATACCAGCCGGTTACGGCCTCGGATCGTGTGTCTGTGACGCTGGTCGTCCGGCTGCTACGCTCCTACGACAGGGGCGCAGCCCGCCGGTGATTGAGCCGGCGCGAAGCGCCGTGTCGAAATCAAGGCGGGCGATGTTCGTCCGGATGGCGGTCGTTCGGCCTGAAGGGCCGACATTGTTCAGACCGGCCCGCAGGGCCGGGAATGCGCGCAG
>JAAYVH010000074.1 GCA_012517255.1 Chthonomonadales bacterium | reverse complement strand
TCTGATTGGCCCGCACCAGGTTCCAGGCATTAACCGCGCTGTTCCAGCCATCAGGACTATCGGCCTTCATCAGCGCCTCGCCGGCATCCCAGCGATCGGTGTTCATGACCAGGGCGGCAACACGGCCATTCAACCCAAAAGGCAAGGCCGCATAGAGAAACGGCGACAGCAGCAAGGCTGCGACGAAGGCCGCAAGACCCGTATAGATCAGCCAATTGCGCTGCTCGTCCTGCTTCCGGATCGTGCCGATCAGGCCGGCGAGCTGCTGCCGTTCGCGCTCCGCGTCCTGGGTCGCCCGGTCGAGCTTTTGCGCCGCCTCGCGCATCAGTCCGTTGCCCGCCTGGGCGATGGCCTGGCGGTGCTGCTCCGGCGTCATGGTCAGCGCGGGGTGCTTGTTGATGGCGTCGAGCTGGGCGGCGACGACAGCCAGCCCTTTGGCGATGCGCCCGAGATCGGGGCTGTAATCCGGCGGCTGGTTTTCCTCCCACGCGCCCGGCAGCGCCTCCACAGCCCGGCGCATCACTGAAACCTCGGCCCGCAAATCCTCGAACGCCTGGGTGGGGTCGTTGGCCTGGTCGTGTTCTTCTGGCGTGTTCTCCATGTTTCCTCCCTCTCTGCTTTACATCCCGATGCCGAGCCCGCGATCACGCCGGATGCTGCGTTCCATGGCCCGGTCGATGTCACGTTCGCGCATCACGCGATCGAGGCCGGAGCCAGGCGCGATGCCCAGCTCGCGCTGCCGGCTGCGCATCAGGGATTCAAGCTGCGGATCGCGTTTCAGCTCGCCGGCAATGGACTTCATGCGGGCTTCGACCTTCCCGCGCGCCTCGGCCTGATCCCAGCCGCGCAAGCCCTCCCGCTCGGCCTCAAGCCCGTTCCAGACTTTCACCAGGCGCGCGGCTTTCAGCTCCGGCACCTGCCGCACCTGCGCCTCGTGTTCGATGCCCTTGACCAGCAAGGCTGCCCGGTCTCGGCCCTCCATCTGCATCGCTCTGCGCGTCATGGCATCGTGCTCGAGCGCGGTCAGTAGATCCCGCGTGGCCCCCGGCCGGGCCGCGTCCAACGCCGCGCCGGCATCGCGCAGCGCGACCTTCTGGTGTTCGAGGATGGGGAGGTCCTGCTCTCGCATCTTCGCGGCGTCCGTCCAAGCCCGCGCATAGCGGTCCACGGCCCGGGTCAAGTCGGGGGTCTCGCGCTGCCGCGCCGGCTCCGACGCTCGCTCCTGGGCCGGCAGCCGTAACCCCTCAAACCCCGATGCACGGGGCGCATCACGTCCCGCCTCTGGCTGCATCACGCGGCCGGTTCCCAGCTTCAACCCGTCGAACATGCCGCGCTTGCGCGCCGGAGCCTCGGCCGTCCGCTCCATTCCATGTTCGGCGGCCCGTTCACGCACGGCCGCCGGCACGATGATGTCGCTCTCGATGCCCCGCCGCCGCGCATAGGCGGCCTGGTCATAATCGAGCGTCGTTTCCTTGGCCTGGGAGCGCGATAAGCGCGCGGACAGCGCGCTCACGTCGCTGAACTCGGACCTATCGGCATAGAGTTGCGCGCCGTCGCGGTGCCGGGTCATCGCCACATAGGTCAGATGCCGGTCCATCGTGCCCGAGGCCAGCACATAGGCCCGATCCACCGTCGCACCCTGCGCCTTGTGAATGGTGGTGGCATAGCCATGGTCCACCGCCGCGTAATCGGCCATGGAGACCGACAGGACGCGGCCCTGGCCCGGGCCCTTGGCGGAATCCAGCCGCACCACAAGGCGATCGCCCTCGGCCTCGCTGATGCCGTGCGTCCGCTCCACGGTCCCCAGCATGCCGTTCTTCACGCCCAGCTCGCGGTTGTTCTCGCGGAACAGCAGCCGGTCGCCCGGCGCAAAAGCGCGCTCGCCCTCGGTCGTGCGGTAAACCCGCTCGCCGTCCAGCTCACCGCGTTCTTTCCGGGCCGCCCGGATCGCCTCGTTGAGGTCCTGCACGTCCACCCGGCGATGCGCGAGCACCAGGCGCGAGCCATCCGGCCGCGCCTCCATATCGGCCGCCACGTCGCGCACGATCGCCGCCCGCGCGTGCTCGCCCGTCTCTTCCAGCCGAATTGCACCCCGATCGGCATAGGCGGCCAGCCCCTCGGCCGTGCGATGGCGTCCAAAGTCCACGGACGCCTCACGCTGCCACCCTTCCCGCTGCCGGCGGATTTCTTCCAGCTCCACGAAGCCGACACGCTCGGCCACAGCGCGGAACGCCGCACCCGGCCCGATCGGCTGCAACTGCTCGGGATCGCCGACCAGCACGATCTTGGCGCCGGCCCGGTCTGCCTCCTGAATGAACCGAGAAAGCTGTTTCGAGCCGACCATGCCGGCCTCATCGATCACGAACACATCGCGCGGCCCGAGCTGGTCGAACCCGCGTTCCCATCCCCGTTCCCACGAGGCCAGAGTGCGCGACGCAATGCCGGCCGACTCTTCCAGCCCCTCGGCCGCTTTGCCGGCCAGCGCCGCGCCATGGACGTGATAGCCCTCGGCCTCCCACGCCTCACGGGCCGCCGCGAGCATCGTGCTCTTGCCCGCCCCGGCCAGACCCACCACAGCCGCGATGCGCTCCGGCCCGGTGACATGCTCAACGGCCGCCCGCTGCTCGTCGGCCAAGACGATGCCGCCACGCTCCTGCGTCGCGATCGCCGCTTCCACACGCCGGCCAGCGACACCGAACCCTCGCCCCTCGGCCATGCGATCGGCGCTGATCGCCATATCGCGCTCGATGCCGACCATCTCCCGCGTCGAATAGCGCGCCTGCTCGATCACCCGCCCGCGCTCGTCGCGCTGCTCGGCCTGCAACTCCACCAGGGCCGGCGAGGTCATCACCTTTGCAAAGGCCGCCTGAAACGCATCGGCCTCGCCGATATAGCGGTGCAGCGTGCGCGCCACGTCATGCCGGTCAAACACGCTCTTTTCGTTGGTGATGAGCGTTAGCACCTGTTCCGGTTTTTCGCGGATCAGCGCGGCGTTGCGCTTCGCCGCCTCCTCATCGATCCGAACCCGAGATACAGCCTTGCCACGCCGCTCCATCTGCGTGGCATGCACGCCCATGTGCTGTGTTGGTTCGATCTCAAGCCCGCGCTCTTGATGCGAGCGATGGTCGATCCGCATTTCCAGCCCGGCGCGCGCCAGGTGCTCGTTCGACCGTTCTTCCCAGCCGATACGGATGTCCCGAAGCTGCTCATGCGAAGTCGGCAGCCCCAGCGCGAGTAGGCGCTTGTTCTCCAACTCCAACTCTGATTTCTCGCCCAAGCCGTCCGGCTCAAGCTTCCGCGTCGTCATCATGATGTGCGCATGATGGTTCCGAACGTCGGTATGCCCATGCGGGGTATGGATCGCGAAATCCACCGCCACACCATACCGATCGGCGAGACCCTGGGCGAACTCTCGTGTCAGCTCAAGCCGCTGCTCGGCGGACAGCTCATGCGGCAAGGCCATCTCGATTTCCCGCGCGACACGAGCGTCCTTGCGTTTCTCGGATGCCTCAGCCGCATTCCACAAAGCCGAACGATCCTTGGCCCATTCGGCATCGGCACCTTCCGGCAAGACAATCTCGGCATGCTCAACGCCAGATCGCCGGCTGAAATCATGCACCATCCCGTCGCGCTGGTTTTCCAGCTTCTCGGCGGCCCGATAGGCGGCTGCTGCCACGGAGCTACGCCCCGAGGCACGCGACATTGGCTTCATGCTCAAGTGATAGATCGCCATGGCACGATCTTACTATCAAGCACCGAGTTGCGCAGCAACTCGTAAGTGCGCCCTTGCTAATCCTTCGCTACGCTACGGATCGCCTCGGGACGGCTCGCTGTGCTCGCTGATCGGCACGCCAAGGCTTCCACGACGATGACCAGCGTAGTAATTCGCTTTATACTGCCCAAACAAGGGCAACCGGAAAGGAACACCAATGGCAAGACGGTCGATAGAGGAACGGCTGGCTCAGCTAGATGCTCAGCGCAAAACCCTACAGTCGAGGCTTGGTAAGCAGGAGCGGGCTAGGGACACGCGGCGCAAGGTCCTGCTGGGCGCGCTTGTGTTGCACCGGCTCGACGCTGCAAAGGAAAAGGGCGAGGATGCCGGCTGGCTGACGGAGTGGGTCAAGCGCGAACTACCCGGCTTCCTGACACGCGAAGACGACAAGACCTTGTTCGCCGACATCCTGAACACGCCCAGCAAGGAGCCAGATGCCGTGAAGGTGGACGCATGATCGCCTGGCGGGCCTTCCGCAACATGCTTCGGGCCGCCGCCCGTGATCCCGTCTGGGCCATCGTCGCCATCATTCTCGGCCCCTTCCGGGCCGCCAAATATGTTTTCGGCGTCCTGATTGTCGCTCTGCTCGTAATGCTTGTGCTGGGTTTCGGCACTGAACTGCTGGGCAACGCACTCGGCCTTAGCGCCAGAAATCCGATCCGTGCTGTGCTAAGCCTGGGCGCAGCTCTGGTAACACTCGTGGCGATTTTCCGCATGGTCACGAACCCGATGATCAACCATTTCGGGGATCGGCCCGACGCCACCCACGGTTCCGCGCGG
>JAAYVH010000013.1 GCA_012517255.1 Chthonomonadales bacterium | reverse complement strand
CTCTCCTCGCGGATCATGTCGTAGCACTTCCTCACGTCGGCGGCCAGCAGTTCGCCGGGCGTGAGCTTGCGCTCCTGACAGGCCGCACACCATCCGACGACGCGGATCTCGTCGTGGCTCATGAAGTAGGCGCGAGGGCTCAGGAGCTGCTTGACGCGCCGGATCTCACGCCGCCAGAGATCGTAGACCCCAGGCTCGGTCATGCAGGTCGCCACGCGCCCGTTGAAGACGACGGGACAGTGGTAGTACGACACCCGGAGCCGCGCATCCGGGGGGATTCGGCTGTCGCGCGTCAGGCGAATGCCGTCGGGCGGCTCATGATAGGCGGTGTAGACGCCGGCTCCGCCGCTTCTACCCAGGAGGCGATCGGCGACGGGCTCGAAATCCTTGCCCTCTTCGTAGACGTCGCCTCTGCCGTCCCGCACTGCCAGCGGGCACCCGGATCGCCGCACGAGGTTCAGCAGACCGACCTCCTCGAGGGTGACATCATCGAGGCGCAGGACTCCCCGGGCGTTCCATGCCTGGAGACGAACCGTGATCTGCCGGTACGCCTGGCTGTTGAACACGGCACGGTTGGCGCGCCAGGCGCTGTCGGCCCCCTGCTGCCACTGAGTGAAGGCCAGCGGCGCTGACGGCTTGCCGGACCCGGGCGTTGCCATGACCCACGCCTGAAAGTTGCCTGCGGGAGCGAAAGCATCGTTGCGTGTCCAGACGGTCAGCACGTACTGCCGCCACGGCGTGACTTCGACGACCTGCTCGACGTTGGTGGATACGACCTGGCCGGCATCGGCTGCCGCTCGGGAGAACGATAGGCGAAGGCTCCGCTTGCCGCCGCGGCGGACCGTGTCGTCCAGCGCGATATCGGCTCTCCCGGGGGTTATGGTCCAGCCTGTCGGCTCGGCGCCTGAGCCAGCCTCGAACCCGGAGTTCGCCAGACTGCGGGGAGGATCGGGCACATGCACGGCGACGCCGTCGCGCACCACGAAGAGCGCATCCCTGACCGGCATGGCCTCGACGAGGTTCACGTTGTGCCGGAGCACTGCGCGCGGGCCGCAGACCGTGGGGATGATCTGCAGGCCGAGCCTCTCGGCGGCGGCTTTGAGCTTGTCGGCGCGCTCGATCTCGGCATCGGTGGGAGGGCGTCCGCCCGATAGGCTCTCCTCGGTCAGCACAATCCCGTTGCCGCCGACGCGGGCCGTCCGCTCCATGAGCTCGATGACGCGCTCAAGGTTGCCCGCGACGGGCAGTTGCGAATGGATGAACACCCAGCGGCGCTGGACAGACCGGGGCAATGCAAGGGCCGCGACGACCGACAGCGCAACGAGCAGCGTCGCGGACCGGAGAACCATCACGGCTCGGGCGAGCCCCTTCCATTCCACAGCGAGTTGTCGCGATAGATCACGTCGAGCGCATACCACTTGGCGTGGCCGTCGCAGAACGCCAGATTGGCGCCTCCTGCATGGCGGCCAGCGACAAGCGCCGGATCGTCGGGATCGTGATAGCCCGACCAGTCGGGATCGGGCTTCGGCGTCGGCGGATCAATGGCATAGCCGGCGCGTCCCTCGGTGGCGGTGCCGATGCGGCTGCGCGAGCCGGCGCTATCAGCGAACGCGATGGTCATGGCCGGATCCGTGATGGCGCTGTCCGGAACGAGCCCTCGGCCATATGCGAGGAGGCGGGAGTTGCCCAGATATTGCCAGTTGTAGCCGTAGACCTGCTGCTCGACGTTCAGAGGCGGCCGGCGGCTCGCCGACGGGCAGTGGTAGGCCGCTGGCGTACGCATATACGGGAGGATCATCTGCATCCAACGGTAGCCGGGATTGCCCAGCCTGTTGAATGAAAAGAACATATGGGCTTCCCAGTCCTGCACATACATGGCCGTGGACATGGCGAACTGGCGCGTGTTCGACATGCACGCCGTCTGACGCGCCTTGTCGCGAGCCTGAGCGAAGACGGGGAAGAGGATGGCGGCCAAGATGGCGATGATGGCGATGACCACCAGAAGTTCGATGAGCGTGAAACCCTTTCGGCGCTGCACTGGCTGCTCCTTCCTGACCGAAGTCATGAGCATGGCGGCATGCGTCCAGACAACGGGCGCCCACGGCCATTATACAGCAGGCTGTACGCGCAGCGCCAGCAGCAGCACTCCATCCGTCAGACCGTTAGTTTGGACAGTTGGGATGCCACGGAGCCGCGCCGGGTATGGGGTAACGCCGCATCAGGGCGACCCCCGACCACGGCTCGCCGCACGGATCGGCCAGCAGCGTGCCGCGGCTCATCCACTTCGCGTGGCCGTCGAAGAACGCGCAGTTCACTCCTTCGGTGTGGCGCCGGAGGGCCAGGACGGGCTGGTTGTAGCCAGCCTTATCGTAGAGGTTCTTCGGCGGCTCATACCACGAGTCGTCGAATGGATCCCCCTTCTCCGTCACGACGATGACCTCAGAAGGGTTGTCCACCGCAGAGAGGGGCAGCCATTCGGCGGCGCGATTGGCCACATACGAACGCGGGACAAGCGGGTTTCCGCCAAGACCGTTCTCCGTCGCGTGCGGCACCCGCCCTCCGTCCGAAGGACACACGAGCAGGCCGCCGTTGTTGCGCGTGTAGGGCAGGATCTGGTTCCACCAGCGATTGGCGCGCGTGGCGCCGAGCGGAGTGGTCGGATCGGCGCGGCTCAGCTGGACGTTGTGGCCGAAGAAGAAGCACCGCTCGTCATAGTCGCTAATGTACATGGCGAGACCCATGCCGAGCTGCCGCATGTTGGACGAGCAGGCTGTCTGGCGCGCCTTCTCGCGGGCCTGAGCGAACACGGGAAAGAGGATCGCCGCCAGTATGGCGATGATGGCGATGACGACCAGAAGCTCGATGAGCGTGAAGGCATGTCGGCGACGCATGGGGATCTCGATCCTACCGAACCAGCGGAAGGACCCGGCGAAACTCCGGGGTGCCGGCGCGCTCCATGATCTCATACAGGGCCATCTCGGTGGATGTGACCGTGATCCCCGCCCGCTCCATGCGCGATAGGGCGACCACCCAGTTGCTCTGGCGCCGCGAAGACACCGCATCCGAAGCCACATGGGGCCTGTAGCCCATGGCGAGGAGGTCGTGCGCAGTCTGGTGGACGCACACATGGGTCTCGACGCCGCACAGGAGCGCCTGTGATCGGCCCAGGCCCGCAACTGCAGCCGCTATGCCCTCGTCGCGCATGCAACTGAACGTCATCTTGTTGAGCACCTCGGCGCCTTGCGGCATGCGGCCGAGCACCTCGGGGATCAGGTCGCCGAGCCGCTCACGGTTCTGCGCGGTCACGATGATGGGCAGTTCCAGAGCCTGCGCGGCCTCCATGAGGATCGTGGTGTTGGTCACCACGCGGTCGCGATCCCATATGACCCGCATGAGGGGTTCCTGCAGATCAATGACCATGAGGAACGCGTCGGCTG
>JAAYVH010000073.1 GCA_012517255.1 Chthonomonadales bacterium | reverse complement strand
TTGCCGACGGCGAAGACAAATCCGGGGCACTTTCGAGCCAGCGGCAGCGTCGCGTCCACCTCGGCCTGGATCTGCTCTCGGTTTCCGAAGGTCAGCGTGCGACAGTCCACCTTGCTGCTCATGATCACATGCGTCGAGCCGTATCGCTCTACGGCGTAGTCCAGATCGGTCATGGGCTCGAAGATGAACCCATCGGCCCCGGCCCCGGCGATGTCGTCTATGAACACGGTCCAGTTGCCGTCCGAGCAGAACAGCAGGGTCTTGCCGGCCTCGTGCACCACTTCCCAGAGCTTGCGATACCGTGGAATGATCTCAGCGCGGTAGAAAGCCGGACTCATGAAGGGACCGGCGGTCCACACGAAGTCGTCATGGTCTATGAGCACCGGCGCCGAAGTGCGCGCCCACGCCTTGAAGTGATGCAGCGTGACCTCGAAGAACGAGTCGAGCACCCGTGCGAACTTCTGCCGATCGGCGGCCGCCTCCAGCAGCATATCCCACCCGAACGCCTGTATCGCGCCCGACACGATCGTCTTGTAGTAGCCGCCCGTGAGGATCTGGTTCGGGTTGGCGGCCTGACCATCCTGATACCAGCGCTCGTAGTAGGCAGTGAGCTCATCCAGATCGGTCAGCCCGTACTCCTCAACCGCATCAAATGCCCAGACCTCTTCGACGCTCTTGAAAGGACACGTCACCGTGTCGCGACGATCAATCCCGTCCTCCAGGAACTCGGCATGGCCCATGTCCGTGACGCGTCCGCGCTGACTCCAGTCCACCGGTCCATCGTTCGTTGACCACAGAAAGTCCAGCTCCCATGCGTCGTTGAACTCGCGCCACGCCGAACCGTCGGTGCGCGGATCCTTGCCGGTTACCGCACGAATAAGCGCGTAGTTGCTGTGATACTCCGTATGGGCAATCCGCTCTGCCATCTCGAGCCGCATGGCCGCCATACCGATGTCATAACTCACCTAGTGTAACCTCCAGAATGGGCTGTAGCGCGTCCGATCCGATTGTACCGCGACCAGCAGGCGCGTTTCGCGCCAGGAGGCTGCTTGCTGCCGCCGAGAGTGCCGGCGACGCGACCTCAGCAGACAGCAAGCAGCGGGCCAACGCATGCGGTCGCCCACGACGCAATGGCGTCCGCAGCAATCAGCGTGACCTAGGGGATTGCCGGGACGCTGTCCCCCAACAGCATCTGAAGCAGGCTTCGTGCGGGCGGCTCGGACGTACCGAGCACCTGCTGGGCATCGAGCGCCCTGTTGATGCGCATCAGGCACTCGTCGAAGTGCACTCGCGTGTACTGGTCCGCCGGAGCGCTGCGCGAGGCCAGGCGACGCTTCAGAGCCCTGAGCTGATCCCATGCCAGCATTCGAGCGTCGGCCGGGACACCGGAGCCCTGATTCACGACCATGCCGATCATCGCATCAAGATGAGCCCTCTGCAGTTGCCTGCGCAACGCGCCGACAGGTTTGCCGCCGTCGAGCTCCGACCACACCTGCCGCCCGACAGAACCGAACAGCTCGGCCAGCGTGAACGCGTCGGAATCCCCTTGCAGCTTGAACTCGTTGTTGGCCACGCGCTGGAGCACTGCGGGGCTGAACAGCCGGCGTATGGCGGAGGATTGGACGGCTGCGAAGGTGTCGAGCATCGGATAGTCGGTCTTCGATCCCGACAGCACCGATTGAACCAGGTCGGGGAACGGGTTACCCGCGAGCTTCAGGTAGTAGTCCTTCGGAAGCTCGAAGGCGTTGGCCGCAAAGAGGTAGGCGTTCAGAAGCCGGAGCGCTTCGCGCTGTCGACCTCCTGAGACCGGCTGCAGCACTGGCTTCTCGCCCGGATCGCCGCGGAAGTTCCCCCGCACGTTCAGACCCCCGATGTAGCGGCTGGCCATGGCTGCCGCCCGGGCATACAGTGTGACGAGCATGTTGAGTTGCTGCGTGAACGTCCAGTAGCTTTCGCCGCGCTTCGGTACGCGGGCGCCAAGGTTGAGCATCAAGTAGCGCGTGACCTGGAGTGTCCGCGCCCAGTATGCCAGCGGCTCTGACGAGAGGTCGTTGCGCGTCACGTCAGGGTCGAACTGATCCGCTAACTCGTCGCTCTGGTAGGCCAGCCCAGGCTGCGCGCTCTGCGAGGCGATCCTCTTCAGCATCCCGTTCTCCTCCGTGCCCGCAGGAGCCGGAGTGTAGCCGTACCGGATCGCCCATTCATCATAGCGTCCCACACACGCCGACCAATAGGGCACGCCAGCCTGCTTCAGCGCCGAGATGTTGAACGGCGTGTAGTCCATCACGGATGCCGTGACGCCTTCACGCTGCACGAAATCCCGGTCCTTGAGCTGCTGCAGCGAGAAGGCCGTGCTCGCGACGAAGTTGTGGCGCAGCCCCAGAATGTGGCCCATCTCGTGGGTAACGATGCTGCGTATGAACGCCCTGGCGAACTCCTGCTCGTTCGCGAGGAGGCCGCCCGGCGCCAGGAAGCTCAGGGCGAAGTGCGCGAAGCTTGCCTGCTGCATCGCCTCATCGGCATATGAACAGCGGGAGGCATCATGCCGATGCAGCGACGCGGCGCTGCGCTCAGGTTCATCGAAGTAGGAAGCCGGAGCGATGATGCGGCGCCGCTCCAGCTTCGTGTAGCGCATGACGTTCGCGTCCACCGTGATGTTGGCGTTCAGAATCTGGCCCGTGATCGGATTCACGCGGAACAGCGCGACGGCGTAGCCGTCCTCCGGCGATGTGACCCAGCGGATGGTGTTGTAGCGCATGTCCGCATGATCCCAGTCCGCGTCGTCGGGCATCTGCTTGACCACGATGGCATCCTTGAAGCCTGCCTTCAGGAACGCCTTGTTCCAGTCGAGCAGCCCCTGGCGGACGGCGTCACGGTACTCCACCGGGATCGCGTTGTCCAGCCAGAACACGATCGGCTTCTTTGGCGCCGAGACCGCTGCCTTGGGGTCGGCTTTCTCCAGATGCCAGCGGTAGATGTACCGGATCACATTGTCGTCCAGGTTGTCTTTGGTGAAATCGCGGTAGCTGGTGAGGAAGTATCCCACGCGCGGATCGGCGATGCGCGGTGCATAGCCGTTGTCCTTCAGCTCGAAGAGGTTGTAGACCACGCGCAGGGGGATGCTTCTGGGGTCGGCCAGCGGACTGTCAGACTCGGTCAGCATTGCCTGAACGCTCCGGGCCCCGCCGCTTCGAGTGAAGTGATACTCAGATTCGACGACGAGGTTATCGGGAAACGACTTCACGGCGCCGACAGCGGTCTTGTCGCGATCCATGCTGTAGGACGCGCCGCCCGTGGTCAGGCCCGGTATGCTGGCGCCTCCGCTGAACGCCGAGCTGATCTCCGCGATGTCGCTGCGGAAGAGATCGCTGACGTTGATGAGCAGCGAGTTCCGATCCGGCTGTTTGGCCTCGATCTTAAGCGCTTCCAGGTAGGCATCGGCAAAGGAGCGTCTGACTGCCCGCGCGATCGGCGACTTGTCATCGGCGCGAAACTTGTAGTTGGGGGTCACCAGGAAGATCCGCTCATCGCGTCGCACGAACTTGAACACGAGGTCATTGATAGGAGTGCCTGCCACAACCCGATCCGACGTGCCGGATGCAGCCGTCACCTGCATCATTACCAGTTGGTCTAGCTGATCCTCGCGGAGCTCAAGGTAGATCGTATCGCGCGTCGGCTCTTTCTTCCGGTATATCGTGTAGAGGCCCGGCAGCTTTTCGAAGTCCTTGACGGTCTCGTCAATCGTCTTCTCTTTCTTCGGCTCCGGTTTGGCATCGGTCGCTCCGGCAGGAACTGCCTCGCCCAGCGGATTGCCCTCGATGCGGCTCTCATTGATCTTGCCGCTTGCCATCGCCGTCATGGGGCCTTCGCCGAACGGAACGTTCTCCACCTCGGTCTCGCTCTTTACCGGGTCGCCGGTGGTCTTCTCCACCCAGACGATCACTTTCGCAACGAGCGCCGGGGAGCCCTCTGTCTCGCGATAGGTGATCCTGATCTTGACGGCGTCCACTCACGCTGCCTTCTCGAAAGCGAGCGCCTCGTATTCGCCGTTGCCGGCCCGGATTCCGATGTCGGTGTCCGGCTTGTACTCATGCGTCCACTTGTCGCCGACGCCGACCGGGTTGGCGGAGAAGATGGGAGACGTGGCGCAGAACAGGCGAACTCCCAGCTTAGTCGGATCTGGCTCTGCGGTGTCTCGCTGATAGGCGACGAGCGATCGGTTGGGCCGCAGAGTGATGATGGTCTTGTCGGGCCTTTCCTCGTCCGGCATCTTCTGGCCATTGACCGTCATCTCGTAGGACTCCGTGGCGCTCTCGTACGTCACGTTGCCATTCTCAGCGACACCGGTGATGGAGACCTTCTCGGTCTGCTTCATCTCCATGGTGAGCTTCTGACCGGCAGCCTCCAGCGTGAGCGTACCTTCAGCCCGGTACCGCATGGTCTGCCCCGGCTTCGCTTTAAAGGCCAGCATTACCTTGTCTTGAGCATCCGCCGTCACCGTAACCATAGCCAGCAGGATCACAGCGACGAGCCATGCCAGTTGTTTCAACCTCGGACCTCCTGAACCCCCAGTGTGTTCGAACACCCGATGCGCTGCACTGAGCCAGAGGACTGGCCGGTGGCGCGGCATCGCAGCGGGGCCTGCGTGTTATACCTCTGATGCAGCACGAACGTTTCGCGCCCGCAGAAGGCATCAGGCTCGCACGCGACGAATCCGACAAGCCGTGGGGCCAACGGAATGGAGCTGCACAGAACCGCCATAGCAGCCATGGGCTGCCTGTTCGAGTGCTTCGTCGTCGGCGACGACCCGGACGAGGCTCGCGCCATCGGCGCTGAGGCGCTCGAGACCGTGGCCCGGCTGGACGCCCAGTTGAGCCACTATCGGGAAGATAGCGATATCTCCCGCCTGAACCGATGGGCCGCCCAGGACTGGGTGCGCGTTGAGCCAGATCTATTCGGTCTGCTGCGCCGCTGCGCTGAGCTGACCGCACTGACCTCGGGCGCCTTCGATGTGGCGGCAGGCGCGCTTCTTAACGCATGGGATTTCCACCACGGGACCGGGCGTGTCGCATCGGAGTGCGAGATTCAGGCTGCGCTTCTGAAGACAGGCATGCGCCATGTGGCGTTCGATGCCGAACGCCATCTGGTACACTACACCGTACCTGGCCTGACGCTGAACCTCGGCGCCATCGGCAAGGGCTACGCCCTCGATCGAGCCGTCGAGACGCTGCGCTTCTACGGCGTCTGCAATGGCGTGATCCATGGCGGCCGCAGCACGATCGTCGCTCTCGGAAAACCCCCTTCGGGCGATGCCTGGGAGTTCGTGATTCGGGATCCGCGCGACCGCACAGCACCAATCGAAACGGTTCGACTGCGTGACGCGGCTCTGTCCACGTCGGGCATCTATGACCAGTTTGTGGAGGTGGACGGAGTGAGATATGGTCACCTACTCGACCCGCGCACGGGGCGTCCGCCTCAGGGACCGCTGAGCGTGTCGGTGATCGCTCCCACCGCAACAGACGCCGATGCCCTCTCGACCGCCTTCTTTGTCATGGGCGCCGGTCGCGCCGCCGAGTTCTGCGCCGAGCGGCCGGACATAGCTGCCGTCATCCTCGAAGAGCAAGGTCCTGATTTCACAGCCGCCACGGAGGCTCCGCTTCCGCCCCTGCGTGTCACAAGGATCGGACTGCCGTGATTCTGAGCGTCGTCCGTCGGCGTCTCTACCGCACGCGCCTATGGGCGATGCTGAGCGTAGTCGGTCCGGGCATCATCGCGGCGAACGCCGACAACGACGCCACAGGAATCCTCGGCTACTCGCTGGCAGGAGCGCGGTTCCAGTACGGGCTCCTGTGGGCGCTGGTGGCATGCACCATCGCGCTCGCCGTCTGTCAGGAGATCTGCGCCCGGATGGGCGCTGTAACCGGCAAGGGTCTTGCCGACCTCATCCGCGAGGAATACGGCGTCAGAATGACCATCGTGGCCATGGCGGCGCTCCTGATCGCCAACGCGGCGACGACGGTGGCGAACTTCGCAGGAATCCTTGCCGCCATCCAGATATTCGCCGGACCTGCGGTTCGATTTGTCGTACTGCCCGCGGTGGCCGCGGCTGTCTGGCTCCTTGTGGCTCGCGGCTCATACCGAGGGGTCGAGCGCATCCTGCTCCTGGCCACGGGCGTGTACCTCCTGTATGTCGTCAGCGCTTTTCTCGCCCACCCGCCGTGGCATACGGTGCTGCGACAGACGGTGGCACCCGACCTTCGGGGCCTGACCGACGTCGGAGCCTACGTGTTCGTGCTGATCAATCTCATCGGCACCACGATCACGCCGTGGGGACAGTTCTACATTCAGGCGTCCGTGCGCGATAAGGGCATCCGGGCCGAGGAGTATGGCTACACCCGTGCCGAGGTCTTCGTCGGCGCACTGTTCACCACGGGCATCGCCTACTTCATCATCGTGTGCTGCGGCGCGACGCTGCATGTGGCGGGGGTGCATCATCTCGAAGACGCCGGGCAGGCAGCAGCCGCCCTCCGACCTCTTGCTGGTCCCGTCGCATCGCTGCTCTTCGCGATAGGCCTGTTCAACTCGGGATGCTTCGGAGCCGTGGCCGTGCCGCTCTCCACTGCATATGCCGTCACCGAGTCGCTCGGATGGGAATCCGGCGTAGGACGACGACCGAAGGAAGCGCCCCTCTTCATCGGCATCTACACTCTCCTGGTGGTGGGTTCCGCGATCACGGTCATGCTGTTCCCCAGGCACTTGACCACCCTCATCATCCTGCCTAACGTCATAGGCGGCATGCTCTTGCCCGTCATCCTCGTTGCCATGCTGCGGCTCGTGAACAATCGCCGCTTGATGGGCACCTACGTCAACGGACCCGTGATGAACACCGTCGCATGGCTCACGGCAGTCATCCTCATCTTGCTTTCGATCGTACTGATCCTCGGGTCGGTCTTCGGCCTGTGACGGAGATCCAAAACACATGAAACAAGCTCTCTTCGCCCTGATCGGCATCGTCGCGCTCGGCGTGGTCCTCGTATCGTCGGCCCAGACGCCTGCAACCCCGCCAACCGGTATCAGAGCAGATGGCACCCCTCTGCCGCTGAACGATCCCGCGGATACCACCGTGTGGCCGAACAAGGTCAGCAGGGCCAACTCGGATGAGTGGATCGTCCGAAACCACGACCGCATACGGGTCATGCGTCCGCGCATCCTGATGATCAACTTCTCCAATCAGGTTGAGCCCTCCAAGCCCATGCGGCTCGCCAACGACCTGATCGCCGCCCTCAAAGAGAGCAGCCGCTACCATGGTTACAAGGACCCGAACGCGCCGGCGTTTCTCGAATACTCGGTCTGGCGCTACGTGGATCTGCGCGACCCTGGCGCGACCAAGGGCAACACGTCGCGAGCGCCGATCAAGAAGCACGTCGAGCCTCCGCACATCAACTGCGACTACGGAGGTTTCTTCACCGAGGAGTTCGCCCGGCACATCGGCGTACGGGATCCCCGCAATCGTGAGCGGTACCTGCGGCTCGACGAGCTCATCGACCAGGGCTACGTGCATGAAGTCTGGTTCACGGCTGCCCCGTCCGGAGATTTCCGCTGCCTCGAGTGCGTTGAGATGAAGCCGGTCTACGATGAGCAGTTCCGACGCCTGCCCGGACGCTATGTACAGGCTGGCAACGGCGGAGACGAGGACCAGAAGTGGACGGGCCGGTCCGTGCGGATCAACGGCCTCAACGATGAGCGAGGCATCGGCTGCGGAATGGAGAACCTCGGCCACTCCATGGAGGGCATGGCCCACAGCAAGGCCATCCCCTACTTTACGAAGTACTTCTATGAGTATGCGGGGTTCGATCTGGATAAGCGCTACGGCCTTCCCATGAACTCGTTCTACCCGCTGTGGGGCGAGGGCAAAGGGATATCGTATCCGAGCCCCAACATCGCCGTTGCGACCGACGGCAAGGAAACGTGGCGCATCGAGAACTACGTTGCCGCCGGGGGGAACGTCCATTTTCCGCCCAACGGCCGGAGCCACTACGATCAGGCGAACACTCAGCCCGTCCTCTCGACCATCGAGGACTGGCGCATCGGGAGCGCCGGAGGCAGGGATGAGGTCAAGCTCTGGACCAACGCCGTCCTTGCCCGGTATGAGAAGGTAGCGCCCGACTGCATGGGCAAGTGGCTCGTCTACTGGCGCCAGAACATGCCCGGCTACCGCAACCGCGCCAAGGACGATGCCGGACGCCCGATGAAAAACTGGTTTGTCTTTCTGTTCTACTGATGTCCCCGGCGGCGACAGGATTGGGAGGGTTCTAGATGACGACACAAGGCGCTGACCAGCAGGACGCTCTGTTGCTCGTGGACTATGAGAATGTCCAGAAGCTCGACCTGCGCGCCATACCTGAAGGCGTGCGTGTGCGCATCTTCGTGGGCAGTCAGCAGAAGGCAATACCGATCGCGATGGTTGAGCAGGCTCAGGCGCTCGGACCCAGGCTCGAATGGGTACGGTGTGAGAACATCGCGCCGAACGCGCTCGATTTCATGATCGCATGCTCTCTCGGAAGGGAGATCGAGCGCGCTCCGGAGGTCTCCTACACAATCCTGAGCAAGGATCACGGTTTCGATCCACTTCTCAAGCACCTTCGCGACCAGGGTCTCAAGTGCAGGCGGATCAACAGCCAGACAGAGCTCGAGGCTACCAAGCCTCCGCAGGAAACTGCCGAGTTCCGGAAGGTCATGGAGATCCTCAGGAGGTCCGCCAAGAATGCGAGGCCACGCAAGCGCGAGACGCTGGCCAAGCATATCGCGAACATGCTGCATCAGAAAGTGGAGAGCGACACCGTCGCGGACGTGCTCGACCTGATGTTCCGTCAGGGTCTGGTCACCGAGGCTGCCGGAACAATCTCCTACAGCTTCTGACCGCCGCAGTTCAGGGGCGACTCGGAAGCTATGGTGCCGCCCCAATGAACCTCAGAACAAGCACATAGTGGCATGCGCTGCCGGCCATGACGAACAGGTGCCAGAGATCATGACCGTCGAAGACGTTCGGCCAGCGCTTGGGCCACTCGGTGGCATAGAAGACCACGCCGCCTGTGTAGGCGAATCCTCCGGCAAACAACCACCAGAGCCCCGCGGGCGGTAGCGCGGCGCTGATCGGGCGGAGGGCGATGACAGCGATCCAACCCATGAGCACGTAGATGGTGACCCGCACCCAGTGCGGGCATCCGCGCCACAGCATCATGGCCGCCATGCCCACGGTCGCCAGACCCCAGACCGTGCCGAAGATGCTCCATCCCCAAGCCCCTCGCAGCGTCACGAGGCACAGGGGCGTATAGGTGCCAGCGATAAGGAGGAAGATCGCCATGTGGTCGAGCTTGTTCAGACGCCGCAACGCATCGGGACCTACGTCGAGCGAGTGGTACAGGGCGCTTGCAGCGTACAGCACGATCATGGTCGCGCCGTAGATGGCGAAGCTGACTACGTGCCATGGCCGCCCGTGCGCTGCAATCAGCAGGATCACGAGGCCTATCGCAGATAGTACTGCGCCGAGAGCGTGCGACATGCCGCTGAAGGGCTGACGCAGACGGCTGGCGATTGAGACTGCCACTGAGTACTCCGTTCGAGAGCTGCGCCGATCGGGCGCATGGGTAGAGGAGTGCGGGGCAACTGCCCTGTCCAGACGGAAGAACATCGTGATCCTGCTTCCGTCTGGACGGGGACACCGGGGACTAACGCATCATGGGCATGCCGACAGGTTCGGGCGCTCCCACCTTGTTGACGATCTTCGCCTTGGACATGATGTCATTGACGAGAGCCTGAGCCTTGCCGCGGACATAGGTCTGCCACGCCTGATCGCGCTCAGCCTCGGTCAGATCCTTTCCGATCTTGTCTATGCGGATGAGATGCCACCCGAACTGCGTCCTGACCGGCTGGCTTACAACGCCGACCGGCAGGCTGAACGCAACGGCTTCGAACTCAGGCACCATCTGGCCCCGCACAAAAGCTCCGAGCGCGCCTTCGCGGAACTTGCTGGGGTCATCGCTGGAGTCCATGGCCGCCTTTTCGAAGGTCTTGGTCTTGTTGGCGATCTCCTGCGCGATGGCATCGATCTTCGCCTTGCCCTCGGCCCATGCTTGCTCGGGATCTGGAGCCGGCGCCTGATTCTGATCTGTGCCGGGCTGTTGGGCCGGCGGCTGGGGATTCACCCTGACCAGGATATGGCGGCCATCGCGGTAATCGTCCGGTCCAAGCGGATGGCCGATCTTCTCCTCGAGCTCCTTCTGAACCAGGCGCTCGATATACATGGAGCCGATGACGCCACGACGGATCGTGCTGGCCCGATAGCCGAGGTCCGCAAGCACCTGCGCGTCGGTCTTCCCCTGCATGCGCAGTTGCGTCCGCGCGTTGTCCACGGCTTTGGCAATCTGCTTGGCGATGTCGTCTGCTGAGAGAGTGATGCCCTTGGACTTCGCATACTGCGCAATGGCCACTTCCCTGATACGATTCTGAACCGCCTCCTTGATGACCGGCGATTTCTCCTCGAACAGCCATTCAACCACATCCTGTCGGCTGACCGAGACCGGCACGCCCTTGGAGGCCGCCAGCTTCTTGATCACTAGCGCTCCGATGGAGCCCGCGATGGGCCGCACCCGATCCTGATATTGCGGGTTCTTGGCGTTCATCCGGGCCTCCTGGTCGGCCAACACGTCATCGGCGATCTGCTTTCGCGTGATGTTCTCGCCGTTCACGGTCGCCACAACCGGGTCCGCCGATGGCTTCGCAGCGGTCTTCGCGGGCTTCTTCTGCGCCAGAACGGGAGCGGCGCACACGAACACGGCCACGGCCACCAGGACCATCGCCAGCGCTCCACCATGTCGCCTCAAATGACTTCTCCTTTCGATGCCCCGGTGTTCGGGGCTCACACCATCCTGCTATTGTGCTATGTTCCGCCCATGAAACTCAAGCTGATGTTCCACTTCGGCGTCATGGGGCTCCGTATGGAGCATAACCTCGGCGCGTGGGAGGAGCTCCCGGATGCGATCCTCCAGCCGCTCCGTCAGTTCGTGGGCCTCGACCAGACTCAGGTGATCGTCCATCAGGACATGGGCATCAACATGCCGCGAGGAGCCTGACTTGCGCGTCCTCAGCTTGTGATACGCGAGGACGCCTGGCTCGGCATCCAGCACGGATCGCACCACCTGCAAATCGCCTTCGGGCAGACCGGCGTCCATGAGAGGCTCCAGAGCCTCACGGGTCAAGCGGTAGGCCGCTCGACAGATGACGGCAGCCACGACCAGCGCCACGATGGCGTCTATCTCTGACAGTCCCGTCAAGGCCACGAGCGCGAGCCCCACCACGACACCAACGGAAGTCACAACGTCCGTGCGCAGATGCTCCGCGTCTGCGAGCAGGGCGACAGAATCCGTCTGCCGTGCAACGCGGAAGAGATACCGCGCCACCAAGACGTTCGTCACCGCAGACACGACCATCACCGCGAGACCCGGCCCCACACGTAACGGTTCGGCCTGTCCGCGCAGACGTTCCACTGCTTCCACGATAATGTAGGCGGCGGCGCCGAATATCAGCAACGCCTCGATCAGCCCGGACATGCTCTCGACCTTGCCGTGACCGTATGGATGTCTCTGGTCCGCGGGCCGATCGGATATCCGCACGCTGAAGAATGCGATGAACGAGGCCACCAGGTCATTGGCAGAGTGCACGGCTTCCGAGAGCACGCTCACTGAGCCCGTGGCGACGCCGGCCACGAGCTTGAGCGTCGTGAGCAGGGTGTTGCTGTAGATGGACACGCGCGCAGCGCGAACCTTGGCGTCCGGTCGCTTCATCGTCGCGACCTTTCGCGGTAGCGATGGCGGAGCATCGGCCGCATCACGACGAGGCTGCGCTCGGCTTGCACAAACGGTACCGGGGTCCGCCGGATCTCTTCTAATGTCAGTCGTGCCCTTTCCAGGGCGGTACGCGCATCGTCAACTTCGCTATCCACATCAGAACCCTTCATCGCGACTGCCACGCCGCCTGCGGCGACAAACGGCGCCATCCACCCCACAAGCCGCTTCAGCGGCGCAACGGCTCGGGCAACCACCACGTCGAACGCGTTCCGGTACCGATCCACCATGGCGGCATCTTCTGCTCGGGCATGCACCGGCTCGATGTTCTCAAGACCGAGCATATCTCCCATCCGCCGGACGACGTCCACCTTCTTACGGCGCGCATCCATGAGTGTCACACGACAGTCCGGGCGCGCGATAGCCAATGGTATCCCGGGCACGCCTCCGCCCGTACCCAGATCGAGTATGCGGCTCCGAGCGGGCACGTTCACCACGCTCAGGACTGTCAGGGCTTCGATCAGATGGCGCGCCACCGCTTCGTTCCTCGGGATACGGGTCAGGTTCAGCGTTTCGTTCGCCTCATAGAGACACTCGATGAACCGAACCAGGTTCGCGACCTGCTCCTCTGCCAGGGGCACCCCGATGACGCAGGCGCCCGCCCGCAACGCGGCGTGCGCGTCGGTTGGCATTGACTCCGCCGTATCACCCGACCCATAATGGGGTAGACGGGGTGTAGCGCAGCCCGGTAGCGCACTCGCTTTGGGAGCGAGTGGTCGCCGGTTCGAATCCGGCCACCCCGATTCAGCTTTCGTCGGTTTTCTCCTGCGGCTTGGGATAGGTCACGCCGTTGAAACGGTTCATGGCCGTCTCGAAACCGTGTGCCAGCGCAGTCTCAATGGCGTCCGCTGCGCCCGCCACAACATCGGTAATGATCCCCCGTTCCTCGGCGCTGAATCTGCTCAGGACATGCTCGACGAGATCACGCTGTCCCGAACCTCCGATGCCGATCCGAATGCGCGGAAACTGGCGCGTGCCCAGATGGAGCTCGATCGACTCCAGGCCGTGATGGCCGCCGCTTGATCCCTGAGATCGCAGTCGCAACGTGCCGATCGGCAACGCCACATCGTCCACCACCACCCATATGTCTCTCGGCGCAACCTGGTAGTATCGGCTGAGCGCCCCGACGGCCTCTCCCGACAGGTTCATATACGTTGCGGGCTTGGCCAAGAGGACCCGGCAATCCCCGATCATCCCCTGCCCGATCCACGCGCGATGGCGCTTGGATTCCACCGGAATGCCGTGACGTGACGCCAGGACATCCAGCGTGTCGAAGCCGACATTGTGACGCGTTCCCGCGTATCGCGCACCCGGGTTCCCCAGTCCAACGATCATCACCATGCCGAGTACACGCCTCCTGCCGCGACAGGTCCGATTATACCCGTGCCCTGTCGGAGGCGCTCGACCATGCGGTTTCTCACGACGGCTCATCATCCTGCTATAATCCACCGTACAAACAGAGGCGAGTGCAAAGAGCCGCCGCGGACCGGGGTCGCACAGGCGCCCGGGATCACTCGCCCAAAGGATGCACGCTGCACCCATGTCAGCTCAACCGTATCTCAGCATCGTCGTGCCCGCTTACAACGAAGCCGGACGTATCCGTGCCTCCCTCGAGCGCATGGATGCGTATCTCTCGGATCGTCCCTACACCTCTGACATCCTCGTGGTGGATGACGGCAGCACGGACGCAACCGCTGAGATAGTGGAGTCTCTGCAGTGCCAGCGAGTCCGGCTGCTACGCTACGACGCCAACCGCGGCAAGGGCCATGCCGTCCGCTACGGCATGCTGCGTGCCAAGGGGGAGTATGTGCTCTTCTCGGATGCGGACCTCGCAACGCCGATCGAAGAGGTGGAGCACATATTTGCCGCGCTCTCGGCGGGCGCCGATATCGCTATCGGCTCGCGCGACGTCGCTGGCTCACGTCTCGAGCGCCGGCAGTCTCCCATTAGAGAGCTGGGCGGCAAGCTGTTCAACCGGCTCGTTCAGGCGCTGGCCGTGCCCGGCATTCAGGACACACAGTGCGGGTTCAAGCTCTTCACCCAGGAAGCGGCGCACACCGTCTTCGGCATCTGCAGGATCGACAACTTCTCGTTCGATGTTGAAGCGCTGTACGTTGCCCGGCGATTGGGTTTTCGCATCGCGGAGGTGCCCGTTCGCTGGCGGCACCAAGAAGGGAGCAAGGTTCGCCTGTGGCGCGATGGCCCGCGCATGCTGCGTACGCTCATCCAGATCAGGACGGCCTGCTATCCGACGGACCGAGCCGCGGTGAAGCCGTCGGCCGTCGCGTGAACGCTAAGCCGCAATCGCAGGGGGTCGTGCCTCGCACCTGACCATGGAAACGGCCGAATACGACCGGATGTATGAGCAAGAGGACACCTACTGGTGGTTTGTCGGCCGGCGTCACCTGATCCTTGGACTGATGAACGACCGTTTCGGCGCTCGTTCCGACCTCCGTGTGCTCGATGTTGGGTGTGGAACCGGCGCGATGTCCTCCGCGCTCCGGCGCTTCGGCACCGTCACGTCGGCAGACCTGAGCGATCGTGCGTTGGGCTACAGCGCGCGACGGGGTCTCACAGGGCTGTGCGCATCGGATGCCACGCGTCTTCCGTTCAGAACCGGCGCCTTCGATGCCATCGTCGCTCTCGATCTGCTGGAGCACATACCTGACGACGCGGCCGCCGCATCCGAGTTCGCGCGGGCGTTGCAGCCGGGCGGCCAGCTCTTCGTGACGGTTCCTGCCTACCAGTCGCTCTGGAGCGGGCATGATCAGGCGCTCATGCACCAGCGTCGCTACACTGCCCGGCAGGTCCGCAGGCTCATTGAAGGTAGCGGGCTGGAGATCGTGCGCCTCAGTTACGCGATGACTCTGCTGTTCCCCATCGTCTGGCTGGTCCGCATGCGTGAGCGACGCATGGCTGTCCCTCAGGCATCGGTGCGACCCGTGGCGCCGCCGCTAAACAGGGCGCTCATCGGCCTGCTGCACGCCGAGAACGCCCTGGTGCGACGGTGCAGTCTGCCGTTCGGCGTCACGGTCCTCTGCGTGGCGCAAAAGCCCCGCCCGGAATGAGCTGGATATTCGCAGCGGTTCCCGCTATCGCATTGCTCGTGTGGGCTCTGCTCCACATGCGCAAGATAGAGCCCGAGCGTGTCGAGATCACCCAGCGCAATCTGGTCTACGAGAATCTGCCGCCCGAACTGGACGGCGTCACACTCTGCCACGTGTCGGACCTGCACATCACGGCTGACCCGCGCAACAGCGCGGCAGTCGCCGACGCCATTCGATCGGTGAAGGCGGATCTCTATGTACTGACCGGCGACATGATCCATGGGCCGCGGGGGATCGGCGCTCTGGCGAAGTGGCTGGATCAGCTTGGCGACTCGCTCGCTCCTGCCATCGCGATTCTGGGAAACGCAGAGCACAAGGCGCGCATCAACACTCCGGCGCTGATCCGAGAGCTCGAGGCGCGGTCCATCCGGGTCCTCGTGAACGAGACTGCGGTGGTGCCGCTCGGCCGGGGCGAGCTGCAAGTCGTGGGGCTTGATGACCCCCACAGCGGCCACAGCCGGCCCGCGCTTGCGTTTGCGGACGCCGATCCGGAAAAGTGGACTCTGGTCCTCGTCCACTCACCGGAAGGCATCCTGGACCTGGATGGCAGAAGGGCGGACCTCGTGCTGGCGGGCCATACGCACGGCGGCCAAATCCTATTGCCGGGCATCGGATGGCTGTCGGATAACACGCACAACAGCGTCGGGCTTATCTCCGGCTGGTATGACCGCCACGATCTTGCCGTCAAGGCCGGAACGCATCACGGCCCGAAAGGGCTCTACGTGTCTCGCGGACTTGGAACGTCGGGCTGGCCATTGAGGCTCCGCTGCAGACCTGAGCTCGCGCTTCTCACCTTGTGTCGGGAGTGACCCTGGGTAACCGGGGGCGGCAGCTCCTCGATCTCTCCTGCGGAGTTCCAGACAGCGCCCACAATGCTGTCGGCAAGATCCGGCAGAATGCGCCGAACCTGTCGGCGGAAGGACCCGACCGAACGGGTGGTGAGCAGTCGTGTCGAACGTGGTCGCGCGTTCTCCTGCGGCTCTGATTCCTGCGCGAGGAACGACGCGTCCAGAGCCGCCGCCAGAGCCTCCGCTGCCGCGAGCGCCGGATCCACGAAGACCGGTTCCTCGTCGAACAGCCGCATGGCAGCGACGCGCAAGGCCGACAGGCCGAGCGGATAATGCGTGCAGCCCAGGATCACGATACGACACTCAGCATCAGACAGAGGCTCCAGGTACTCCATGCACCGCGCGAGCATCCGTGGCGTCTCTTCTTCGCCGTTCTCGATCAGAGGCACAAGGTCCGGACATTCCACCTGCAGGACCTCCGCCTCCGGCGCCAGCGCACTGATAGCTGACACGTAGGCGCCGCTCTTCACGGTGCCGCTTGTGGCCAGAACGCCGATCGGACCGCCAGTCTCCTCCCACAGGCGCACAGCGCTGCTCGCGCCGCCTGCCAGAACGCCGAGGACCGGCAACTCCGGGTATGCGGACGCCACTTCATCGCGCGCCACGGCCGAGGAGATGTTGCAGGCCATTACGATGGAACCGCAGCCCTGCGCCACCAGAAACGTGCTAATGCCCTTCGCGTAACCTGCAACCTCGTCGAGCGACCGATCGCCGTAGGGCACATGGGCTTGATCGGCGACATAGAGCAAACGCAGATCGGGGCGTCGTTGCCGGATGGCCGAGACCACCGTGAGGCCGCCGATGCCGGAGTCGAAGACTCCCACCAGCTCCGGATCGCAGCTCACTCGCCGCCATCCGTGGTCGGCATGCTATCCCTCACCGGGATTCCCTCCCATTCTCCGCTGTGCGAGCCCTCGAACACGGCGCCATCCACCAGAACGCGCAACGTCTTGACCCTGTCAAACGCTGCGAGAGCCGCCCGCAGGGCGTTCTGGGCCTCCGACTCGCCCGTTGTGCCCTGGTTGGCGACGGCGGCAAACTCGCTGCTCAACTCGATCACGCACTCGGCGCCGTCCAGACTTATGCTCACGAGCCGAGTGCCGTCGGGGATCGCCCCTCCGCGGCTCAGGGCGGCTCGGATGCTGTGGGCAAGATCGTCGCATCCCTTGGCGACGACTGCCCCGTCGGACGCCACGCGGCCCTCGGGAGGTCGCGTACTCGTTGGGGAAGGCGGCGGCGTTGGCGTCCGTGGATTGCGGGCGTATAGGTATCCGAGCAGACCGGTGATCACAATGATCACGACAGCGATGGCAACGCGGCGCATCCCTACAGCCCCTCCGGTTCCTGAGCGCCCACCGTCTCTGCGGACGGCGTACCGGCATCCGCCGGCAACCGCCCCTCAACGTACCGGCGTATGCCGTCGGCTATTGCGCCGGCCACGGCGGCCTGAAACTCCGGAGAGATCAACTTGGCCCGGTCACTCGGATTGCTGATATACGCGATCTCGATCAGAACCGCAGGCATCTCAGCGCGACGAAGCACCGCCATCCCGGTGGTGAACCGCGAGAGATCTGATCGCGAACCTCTGCTCGGGAGGTCGCCAGCGCGCGCTACGCCCTCCACAAGGGCGAGTCCCAGCGCCCGCCCTTCGACGTCGGATCCGTGGTAGTAGGCTGTTGGTCCGGACGCACGTGAGTTGCCCGGGGCATCATCCACGTGGATGCTGACGAACACGTCGGCAAGCTTGTTATTGGCCTGCATAGGCCGATCCGAAAGGCTGACTGCAACGTCGGTAGTGCGTGTCAAGCTGACATCGAGCCCAGCCTTGCGCAGGCGCTCATAGGCAAGCCGGGCAATCTGCAGGTTGAGGTCCTTCTCGTAGATGCGTCGCCCATTTACCATCGCCGAGCATCCGGTCGCCGCAGGCCCGCCGTGCCCGGGATCAAGCACGATGCGCATCTCGTCGAACCGGCGCCCCACGAGCTTGGGGAGCCGGAGAACCACTTCCATGGAGTCCGGAGGCAACACACGATCGCGGAAGGTCACCAGACGCCTGAGAGCAAAGACGATGCGCGTGACGCCCGGCGCGCCTGTGGTCGCAGCTCTGGCACTGGCTACCAGCGGATTCGCGAACGTCCACTCCGTCACCGGACTGTCGAGGATCGTCCCGGGCAGATCGACGGTAAGTTCGGATGCTGCGCCAGCCATTCGGACCGTGGGCCTCAGCGGTCCGTCGGCGACGATCACGACGCGAGCCTGAGCGGGATCCACTGCCTCGCAGACCACTTCCCTGATACGGATCGGCCCGCGGTCGACGCCCGCTTTGATCGGAGCGGTGACAGTCGCGGGCGGCGGATCAACGGGTGTGGCCACAGACTGCTGCGTCGGCGGTGTGCCGAGCTGGCCCGCACCCTCCACCGTCTCCGGCGACTGAACGCCCGACGGTCCGGCGCCGGTGCGCTGGACCGACTGTCGATCGCTGGAGGTGCCGGATGATGACTTCGGCGGGGGCTGCTGGACGCCAGGCTGGGCGCCCGGCGGATCCGTCTGAACCCAGGGCTTAACGCTGGAGGCGGTTTTGGCGGGTTTGACGGGCTTGGCCGCGACAGACGACGGAGCGATCGGCACGAGTTCGCACTCGCCATCCTGAACCGAAAAGCGCAGCGATAGGATGGGCGCGAGCGACGCCAACGGTATCATCGGGACCCGCCGGAGGCGTGTCAGGGCAACTTCCTTCCTGTGACCGTCCGGCACGCCGATGATGGCGCTCTCTTCGCGATCCAGCACGGTCACCGTGCATCGCAGGGCTCGAGCTACATCGAGGGGGACGAAGACATCGCGTCCGTCGTAGAGAGCAGGCGACGCAGTCTCAATCACCGCATCCGCGTGGCGCAGCTTGATGGGCTCAAGCGGACGCGCCGGCTCGGCGAGGCATCGTGCCATGCAGCACAGCCCCCACATCGCCAGCAGCCATCTCAGTCCCGGAGCACGCATGGTGTTCACCACATCCCCATCACGCCGAACCGGCTCACAGTCACAGGTGCGTGGACAACATCATACCACCAAAGCGCAAGTACCGGTTCACGCAAGACCGCGAGCTGTCCGTGCGGCGATCTAGGGCACGGGCGAACGATCAGGATCGCATCGCCTCGATCGTACGCCGCAGCCCCTCCTCGAGCGGCATGGCCGCCTCGACTCCCAGAACGTCGCGAGCCAGCGTGACATCCGCTTCCGATCGGTGCACGTCGCCGCGTCGCGGCGGCCCAAAGCGTGGCTGAATGGGCGATCCGCACGCCGCGCACATCACCTCGAACAGGTGCGCGATCGACACGGACTGCCCCGAGGCCACATTGATCACGCGCCCCACGGCGCTCGAGCTTCGCGCCGCAAGCAGATTGGCTCGGGCGACGTCACCGGCGTAGAGAAAGTCCCGCGTCTGGCTTCCGTCTCCGAAAATGGTGGGAGGCTGCCCCTGGATCAGCGCCTGCGCGAACTTCGGGATCACCGCGGCATACTCGCTGTCGGGGTTCTGGCGCGGACCATACACGTTGAAGTATCGCAGGCACACGGTCTCCAAACCATACTGAGCCGTGCAGACCCGCGCCATATGCTCGCCATAGAGCTTCTCAACGCCGTAGGGCGACTGCGGCTGGGGCATCTCCGATTCCGCCGTCGGCACATGCGCCGGCTCGCCGTAGACCGCAGCGGACGACGAAAACACCACACGACGGACGCCAGAGTCGCGCGCTCCCAACAGCACGTTCAGCGTGCCGCCGATGTTCACTTCGTCGGCGGTTCGCGGATCATCCACCGATCCCGGCACCGAGATGAAGGCCGCCAGATGAAAGACCGCATCCACGCCGCTGCAGGCGCTGCGAACGAGGTCGCGGTCGCGGATGTCGCCCACGATAAGCTCGCAGTGCGCTGAACAGGCCTCCAGGTTGCGCGCAGAGCCTGACGAGAGGTCGTCCAGGACTCGCACCCTGTGGCCTTCGGCCACGAGAGCTTCGACAACATGGGAACCGATGAACCCGGCTCCCCCGGTTACAAGAGCGGTCGCCGCTGAGGCGGCGTTGGTTGGTATCAATGACAGCTCCATGCGAGATGATGCATCATCGTACCGCAAGACCCGCCCCTTGTCCGTCTCACTTCCTCGTGCATGATGACAGCGTGCGCGCTACAATCATTCGCAGTATGGTCCCCTTGCATTGGATCGTAGAAGCCTCCGATCCGCCGGCGAGACTGGACGTGGCTCTGGCCCGTCGGCTGGACACGTCACGCTCGCGTGCGGCACGACTGATCGCCTCTGGGGCGGTTCACGTCAACGACAGGGCCGCTGCCGCCGGGTACCTCCTCAGACCCGGAGATAGCGTGCAGTTCACCCCTGTGGCCGACGGGAGCGCAATAGCGCTCGCCCCGAATCTGCACGAGTCCGCCGTGCCTGCAGACCTGGACATCATTTACGAGGACGCCCACATCCTGGTGATCAATAAGCCGCGCGGGCTGGTGGTTCATCCGGCGCCCGGACATGCGCATGACACGTTGGCGAACATCCTCGTGACACTGAGCGACGAGTTGTCCGAGATCGGCGGGGAGGATCGTCCGGGGATTGTGCACCGGCTCGACAAGGACACAACGGGTCTGATGGTAGTCGCCAAGACCGATGACGCCCATCGAAGCCTTCAGGCACAGATCCAGAGCCGCGAAGCCGAGCGTATCTACACGGGGATCGTGTGGGGCTCACCGGCATTCGAAACGGCGACGGTGCGAGCCTCGATCGGGCGACATCCGCGCGATCGTAAGCGCATGGCTGTGCTGCCAGACGGCTCGCGTGGGTCTCGTGAGGCGGTGACCGACCTCGCGGTTCTCGGGCGCCATGGGCCGTTCGCCGAAGTGGAAGCCAGACTACAGACCGGTCGCACGCATCAGATACGAGTCCACTGCTCCTACATCGGGCATCCGGTCGTGGGTGATCCGGTGTACGGGGGAATCCGCAAGCTGCCTGCCGATCGCATGGATCCTGTGTGCCGCGATCGAATCCAGACCGCGCTGGCCGCGCTCGGCGGACAGGCGCTGCACGCCGGACGGCTGGCGATCAGGCATCCCGTCACGGGCGAGGCGATGACCTTTGACGCCCCGCCGCCGCCCGACATGGCGCTCCTCAGGGAGACACTGCGCCAGTGCTTTCCGGCTTGAGGAACGGGACGCAAGGCCGATCGCAAGGTCAGACGGTCGAAACGGCTCGGATCTCCCGCGCAATGGCATCCGCCGCCTCGACGGGATCCTCGGCGCCGGTGATGGGCCGCCCGATCACCAGGTAGTCT
>JAAYVH010000072.1 GCA_012517255.1 Chthonomonadales bacterium | reverse complement strand
TAGGGGAGGACCTCTATAGCGTGAGCGGTACGTTCTTCGCTCCGGGACTAACCTTCGATGAATGGGCGTTCATCCTGACGTTCCCGCCCTCCGTGGGAGCCGGCGAGACCGTGAGCGGGGAGTTCTACTGGGTCTCTGCCGATCTCTCGACGATACCAAATGACTACGTCGGTACCTTCTATGTTGTCGGGGGCAGCGGCGATTCCAACGAGGTGGATGTCACGATCCGGGTGATGGGCTACCCCGTCCCCGAGTTTGGCACTCTGGCCAGTCTGATCGGCATGGTCGGTCTGGGCGGTTTCGGCATGCTCCGGCGGAGGCTCGACCGCAGGGCCAGGTAGCCAGCGTACCGATTGACCCGGCTTCAGCGTCGGATGGCCCGGTTCGGGACGATGCACACCGGATCGGGCCATCCAGATTGATGAGTGAGCGTGCATGCAAGGAGTGAGCGTTCGGCGTCGGGCCGCCATGCACCTTCCGGATGCCGGACGGAGGCGACTGCCGCGGGGATGTTAGCCCTTCCGTGCGACGATCACGCGCTCGATGCAGATGGCATCCGTCTGGCCGGGCTTCGCATGGGGAAAGCGCGGACCCTCGAACTTCACGCGCGCCCAGACCTCGTATTGCGCCGATGGCCCAGCGGCATCCGCGGCGTTCTCGATCTCCGCCTGGACGATCCAGCTCCAGAAGAACCAGACGTAGGTCGAGGGAGCGATGGGGAAGTCGCCCAGCTTGTACCAGTGGTATCCCGGCCCCGGAATAGCAGCCGCGGTGATCGAGGGCGCTTCAAGAAGGCGCTTCTCGTCGGGGACATAGAGCCCCAGGGGCATGGGCAGAACGTACCGCTCGGGATGCTCCACATCCGGCGCCGTCAGGTCAAGGCGTACGGTCAGTCCCGTCTCAGCCTCAGGATCGCTGACGACCTTCAGGCAGTTGCTCCATCGCCGCAACATCACAGCCGTGTAATCCGCGACTGAGCCGGCAGGTCGCCCACGGAACTGGGCCGGCAGGAGAACCTTCGCGGGAGCGAGCGTCAGCCGCCGGATATCCCCTTCGGCGTTGTAGCGTTCCTCGGTCCGGCGCCCCTCTGGCACGCGACGGTCAATCTCCTGGAGCCAAACCTTCAGCGCTCGTTCGGCGATGGCGTTCCGATCGAGCGAGGGCAGGGCGGACTGCAGTTTCGGATAGAGCATCAGCGTGGCGCGGTCGAGCGGCAGGCGGGCATGCGCGACCCGCCGGGCCAGATCGGGATCGTGGGCCGCGGCCCTCTCGGCTTGTGCGAAGATGCGCTGGGCACGCCCCACGAACTCCGGCGTGAGGTAGCTCAATCGCGCGGGTGATCCCTCCCAGAATCGACAGACGGTCTTGCGCCGAGCCGCCTCGGCTTCCAGCTCCCGGAGATAGCGCTTGATCCAGACGCCTGCGGGCCCGTAGAAACCCGACATGAACGTGTCCGTGAGCTTGCCGATGTCGGCCGATGGCTCCTCCATGGTCTTCATCAGGACCCAGACCTTGAAGTCCCGCATATCGGCCAGGACCTCGTACTCCATCTCCACGAAGACGCCCTCGACGTTGTGCGCGAGGTAGTAGCGCAGGTCGGGGCCGTACGTGTGGACGGTCGGCAGCGGCATGCCGGGCGGGTTGTAGGTCACGGCGTAGTCCCATATGCGCACGTTCTTCGCGATGCGCGACCATGCAGCGATGTGCTCACGGAAGGCCTTGCTCCGGGGATCCGTGATCGGAGCGAGCATATTGGACTCGGTGTCGCAGAGGCGGATGATGACGTTCTCGCGCGGGCGGATGGTCTTCGGGGCCGTCTGCGTATAGCTGTAGGCCAGTGTCTCGATGAACACCTCGGGCCGCTCGGGTCTGACGGCGTCGGCCATGGCGTTGACGAAGTCGAGAAGGGGCCCCGCTTCGGAGCCTTCCGACTTCGCGAGAGCCTGGCATTGCTCGCACTGGCAGGCGCCGTTGCAGTCGTTCTGCGACACGCTGAAGACAAGCGGGGGTTCGTTACCGGCGGCCCGGGCGTCGGCCCACGACTTGCGGATGGTCTCCAGCAGCTTGGCCCGGAACGCGTCGCGCAGGCCCGGATTGGTCCAGCAGAGCTGCGCGTTCTCATAGGTGCGCTTCCCGTCGATCAGCGAGTACCACTCGGGGTGCGCGGCGAAGTAGTCCTTCGGGGGGAAGTACGTGTAAGCCGTGTGCACATGGTACGGCGGACCGTAATCCATCGCGCCGCCGTAGCGTGCGTGGATCGGCGAGTCACCCTGGCGGTTCAGCCGGTTTCGAGCGGCGAATCTGCCCTCGTCCGAGCCGTAGAGCATGTATATGTCGCGGTACCGGAACGCAGGCTTGCCGCGGAGGCTCAGCTTGCTCACGCGCACTGACTGCCTCCGCGGGACGCTTTCGTCCCAGGGTGTCCACCAGTGCACGCCCACCACATCCTCGAGGAAGTGATACGCGGCGTACAGCGTGCCTCGTGGCCTGCCGCCGACGATATACAGGTCGGCGCCGACCGTCCGCACGATCCACTCCTCCGCGCCGAGGCCCGAGGCATCCATCCCGGCTCTCTTCGCGGCGACCGTTGGACCGACGAACACCCGAGAGGCCCCGGATTGGGAAGCCTGCTCGGTTAGGACCGCGAGATTCGCGCCCGTCACGGCGCCAAGGTAGTTAGCGATCTCCCGCGCCGCCGTGGTCTCGGCAGGCGACGCGTCCTGAGCGAGGACGACCGCAGCAGGCCGAGCGCGCGAGTGCTCGAACGCCGGCGCTGCTCCGGCAACTGCGGCGAGCCAGACGGCAACCCCGATCAAGAACTGCTTCAGCGCTGCCATTTCGAGCATGGTGACCTCCGCTGTCCGACGCGTCATGGGTGCATCTCCAATCCGAGCGCAATCTCCGTCGAACCGCACTCTCAAGGTTCGTCGTCGCGCGACATTGAACCTTCACCCTGCCCGTGCCGCCGCGCCCCATGGAGGTCCTCGACAGGCGCCCCGCACACGATCGTCATTCTCGCGAAGGCGGGGAGCCATCAGTCGCCCTTGGGTCTCCGCCAACGACATGCGGGGACGATGAATGAGTGGTGCCCCCACGTCATTGCGAGCGAAGCGCGGCAATCCCGCCTGCACGTCATTGCGAGCGAAGCGCGGCAATCCCGAAGGTTCATGGGCCGTCGGATCGGATCGGCGCGGACTGTCCGGGATCGCGTCGCTTCGCTCCTAAGAAAGCTCTCTACGCTTTCTCATACACCCACCGCGGCCACGCCGCGTCTGAACTCGCGATGACGTGGCGGAGCGTCGTTCGCCATGGCGCGTCCGCGCTCCGGAAGCCCGTAGGGGCGAATCAACCGCCGAGCGGCACCGCTGCCACGAGGAACCGGTCAGCGCGCGGTTGGTTCGCCCTTGTTGCTGCGGCCGGCATAGGCAAGCCGGTGAACGCCGCCATTTGTCGGAACAAGGGCGTACCAGCCGATTGCTACCTCGGCCCATGTCGGCGCGCCCCTTAGCGTCCGGCTGATACGCCCCTATGACATCCGCGCGGGCCACGGCGCCGAAGGGGCATGTCGCAACGTGCCCCTTCCCATTGCCGTCGGAGCGCCCCGATAACCGGACGCCGACGGCGTTGCCTATCCTTCGCGTTCCAGGACCACCACTACCTCATTGTCGTCGCCAAGCCTCTCCACCGAGAGCAGATTGCCCTCGACTTGCGCCCCGTTCACCGTCATGCGTCGCACGCCACGGCAGACGCCCTCGGGATTGCGGACTTCGATGCGGATGCGCTTGCCTCGGAACACGCGCTCGGCGGTGAAGCCGGGCCAGCGCGAGGGGATGCAGGGGTCTATCCTCAGTCCGCCGACTTCAGGACGGAGGCCGAGGATGTACTGCGTCGCGCTGTAGTAGGCCCAGGCCGCGGCGCCAGTCAGCCATGAGGTTCGTGCAGCTCCGGCACGGGGGGAGCAGGTCGCGTAGGTCGTCTGCGCCTGCACGTAGGGCTCGCAGCCTCGAATCTCGGCCCGATCGTTGTAGGCCGAGGGCATGGAAGCGCGGTAGTAGTCGTAGGCCCGGTCGCCTCGGCCCAGCATGCACTCGGCCATGACCACCCAGCCTTGCGTGTGGTTGAAGATGCCCGCGTTTTCCTTGATCCCAGGGTTGAACAGGACGGCCCGCATGACGTCGATCGGCGTCTTGACGAAGGGCGGCGCACAGAGCATGACCCCGTAGTCGGTCGCGAGCTTACCGCGCACGGCCTCCATGCAGCGCTCGGCCTGATCCGGCGTAGCCGCGCCGCTGAGGATCGACCAGACCTGCGTGTTGAGGTAGACCTGCCCCTCCTCGTAGTCCCTGGTGCCATAGACCGTGCCGTCGTCGCCGATGGCCCAGATGAACCAGTCGCCGTCCCACGCATGGCTCTGGATCGCCTCATCCAGCGGCCCGACCTTTGTCCGGGCCCATGCGGCTTCATCCGGAAGACCCATACGCGCGGCGATCTCGGCGTAGGTGAGCAGGCCGAGCCGCAACTGGAACGCCACGAACAGGCTCTCGCCTTGATAGCCGAGGCGCAGGCAGTCGTTCCAATCGGCCGCCAGACCGCAGGGAAGCCCGTGAGCGCCGGTTCTCTCCAGGTTGAACTCCAGCGCGCGGCGCAGATGGCCCAGGACCGTGGCCTCTCCGTCATCGGCATAGGGCACGATTTCGTTATAGAAGGACTCGTCGCCGGTCTCGGCTACGTAGGCGGGGATGGCATTGAAGAACCAGAGGCAGTCGTCGGAGCGGTATTCCTCAGGATCGAGGAGCGGTTCGCTGCCCGGATGGTGGTTGAACGGCTGTATGACCGGCTTGGCGCCGCCCGTGGAATACTGGCCCGACAGCAGGAGCAGCAGTCGGTCGCGCGCCTCGTCGGGGATCATCGGCGCGACGCCGAGGATGTCCTGCACCGAATCGCGGAACCCGAGTCCGTCTCGCTCGCCGTTGTAGACGAGGCTGGCCGAGCGCGACCATGAGAACGTGATCAGGCAGTTGTAGGGCGCCCACACGTTCATCATGTGGTCGAAGTCCGGGTCCGGCGTGCTCACGGTCAGGCTGCCCAGACGAGCGTGCCAGTGTGCCTTGAGCCGGGCAAGCTCCTCGTCGGCGCGCGCGACAGAGCCGAACTCCGCCATGGCTGCCGTGCCCATGGTCTCGGCCGGACCGATTCCCATCAGCACGACCATCTCGCGGCTCTCGCCCGGCGCGAGCTCGATGTCGGACTGCAGCGAGCCGCAGGCGTTCTCGCCGTAGACCTCGCTCCCCGTGCATGCTCCATTCTCGACCACGACAGGACGATCATAGGAACGGTACGGGCCGAGGAACGCCTCGCGGCTGGTGTCGAAGCCCGTGATGGGTGCGCCCGCCAGACCCATCCACACATGCTGACCCGTTTCGCCCTCGGCATAGTGCGCCGGATCGGTCATCAGATGATCGTTGATGGCGATGCGCAGCAGCCCATCCTGCAGCCTGCCGCGCACGATGAACAGCGAGTACTGCAGATTCACCAGGTCCTGCGTAGTGTTCCAGTGGTTGGAGAACTCGCAGTAGGTGAAGACCGAAAGCCTGCGTCGCCGATTCGAGCGGTTCGTCAGGCGCAGCTTCCAGACCTCGAAGGTCTGGCTGAGAGGCACGAAGTAGGTCGCCTCGCTCTCGATGCCGGCGTAACGCGACGTGATGGCCGTATAGGCCGTCCCATGGCGGCAGATGCTCTCGTAGGTCTCGAGCGGCTTGCCGACGGGCTGCCAGCTTGCCGACCAGAAGTCGCCCGTCTCGGCGTCCCGCAGGTAGAAGTAGCGCCCCGGCTGATCCATAGGGATCGTGTTGAAACGCAGGCGAAGAATGCGGCCCTGAGCGCCCGATTTGTAGAAGCTGTAGCCGCCCGCGTTGTTGGTGATGATCGCGCCATAGCGCGTGTCACCGAGGTAGTTGCTCCACGACAACGGCGTGTCGGGCCGCGTGATCACATATTCGCGCGCCTCATCCTCGAAATGGCCGTATTGCATCCGGATGCTCCTCAGTGAGCAGGCTGCCTGCCTGATCTGAATCGATCACGGCCATGCGGCCGCGCCCATGCCCTGATTCGGGACCGGGACGCGGTGTCCTGTCGCGGTTGCGCCCCAAGGGTACAATCGGGGTGGCACTGTCCGCACGACGGAGCCTGCCCCATGACCGACCAGGACAGCATCAGACAGGCCGTGGACATCCTGATCCGCGAGGCGAACCCGACGGGGATCATCCTGTTCGGTTCGCATGCGCGCGGCGACGCGGGGCCGGACTCGGACGTGGACCTTCTGGTTGTGGTGTAGCGGTGGCGCGAGATGGCTCGCCTCAGGCGCGCCCTTTGCCCGTTCCGGATACCGGCCGATGTGATCGTGGCCGATGAAGCGACGCTCTCGTCTTCCTGGGCGGACTTCCCGGGATCGTGTCTCTACGACGCCTTGCGCGAAGGGAAGGTGGTCTATGCCCTGGCTGGATCAGGCGCATCTGCTGCTCCGGAAGGCTGAGCAAGACGCGGTAATCGTCCGGCGGGGTTGAGGGTCACGCGCCATGACATCGCGGCAGCGGATCGAGTGCGCTCTGGATCACAGGGAGCCGGACCGCACGCCGATCTTCGAGTACGTCCTGTTGTCGCCGATCGCCGACCGGTTGCTCGGACGGCCCTACGCCGCCGATCCGCGGAACTGGGACAGCCTCGTCCGGGAGGTGGGATGGGAAGCCGCCGTGCGACGAATGGCGGCAGATCAACTCGACCTTGCGGCCATGCTGGGCCACGACATGCTCTATGTGGTTCCGAACCCTCCGCCGCCCGTTCGCGATGGGTCCGCAGGCCAGGGCCACGCTCATGAGCCGACTGACGATCCCGTCGAGCGGGTGCGGCGCCGCAACGCGTGCGCGGACGGCGAGCCGCACATTGCCGACGAGACGCTGGCGATATACGGGGCGTTGCATGCCGCGATGCGGCGCCGGGGAATGGACTTGCCCATCCTGGCGCCTGCCTACGCCCACGGTGTCTGGACGGACACGGACCTCATGCAGACGATGCTGCTCGCGCCCGAGGTCGCGCACGAGCATTTCCATTTGGCCACGCGCTGGGCACTGGCACTCATCGAGAAGTACATTGCGGCGGGCATAGACCAGATCGGCGTGGGCGGCGATTTCTCGGGGACACGGCCCCTGATCTCGCCTCAAGCATACCGGGAGTTCATCGTCCCGGAAGTTCGCACGCTCAGTCGGCGGATTCACGCCGCGAACCTGCGGGCCATCAACGCCAGCGACGGCAACCTCTGGCCGGTCCTCGACGATTTCCTGTTCGGATGCGAGGTGGACGCCTACCTGGAGATTGACATGCACGCCGGCATGGATATGGCCCGGCTCAAGGCGGCCTGCGGGGACCGAGTAACCCTGTACGGCAACCTCGACTGCGGCAACACCCTGAGCTTCGGAACCCAGGCCGAGGTCCGCGCGCATGTGATCGAGTGCATCGAAGCCGGCATGGGGCACGGCGGCCACATCCTGTGCGCAAGCAACGCGATCACGGCGTCGATTCCGCTCGCGAACTACCTCGCGGTCGTGGACGCCTACCGGGACATGTTCGGCCTGCCGGCTTTTCGGCTGTAGTGCCTCAGGGCAAGGTCGGCAAGCCCGGGCCGCTCGTGGCCTCCCGCACCCGGACCCTCCTGAACCAGATGCTGCCGCCGTGGTCCTGGAGCAGGATCGGGCTGCCGTCGCGGGCGAACCACTCCCGATATCCGGCCTGCACGGCGAACTTGCTCTTGTCGAGGCGCTCGGTCCACTCGCGCGTAACGCGACGTGATGACCGTGTATGCCGTCCCATGGCGGCAGATGCTCTCGTAGGTCTCGAGCGGCTTGCCGACGGGCTGCCAGCTTGCCGACCAGAAGTCGCCGGTCTCGGCATCCCGCAGATAGAAGTAGCGCCCCGGCTGATCCATAGGGATCGTGTTGAACCGCAGGCGCAGAATGCGGCCCTGAGCGCCCGATTTGTAGAAGCTGCAGCCGCCCGCATTGTTGGTGATGATCGCGCCATAGCGCGTGTCACCGAGGTAGTTGCTCCACGACAACGGCGTGTCGGGCCGCGTGATCACATACTCGCGCGCCTCATCCTCGAAATGGCCGTATTGCATCCGGATGCTCCTCAGTCAGCAGGCTGCCTGCCTGTTAGGAACCAAGCCAGGAGATGCGCCCGCGCACAGTTCATGATTCGGCACAGGGACGAAGGGTCCTGTTGCGCGGCCCTGGGGGCGCAGACATGGATGGGATCTGGATGCGGGAGCTCCGGATGCCGGCCGACCTGGAGCACCTCGTCTCTTCACCCTACGGCGTCGAGTGTCGGTACGGCGAGCGGCTGCAACCCTGACCGATGAATCGTCGGCGAGCGCTCGGGCTCGTCGCCAGTGCGCTCAGGTGGTCTTTCGGCATCAGGCGCAAGGCATGGCAACCGCCTGCGAACGAGCCTACCGTCTCAGAGGCATGGACCAGTCGTAGCTCTGTCCCGATTCCACGCCCGCGCCGCGGAACTTGCCGACGACCTTATCGCCCAGGACGGTTCCTACGTAGTCCTGGTAGGGAGGATCATAGCCCGGGCAGGCGCGACGAATCTTCACCACTGTCCCGGAGATTGAGCCGCTGAGGCTCTCGGTGCCGTTGCACGTACCGGTGATTCCGCCCCCGGCACCGACACTGATCACCCAGGTCAGCAACGCTCCGCCCGCCTCAACCTGGTAGGAACCCGTCTTTAGCCCGAAGCGCGTCGCCTCGGATGACTGCTTGGCCCCCGGCGCCGTCCGTTTGGGCCTGCCGAGGAGTCGCCAAGCCTCGACGAGGTCGGCCTGACAGTCGGCCACTCGCTTGTTGGTGTTCGACGCGCACGAAGGGTTCTCGAATCCAAACCACTCGTAGTTCCTGAGCCGCACAGCCCACTGGGGGAAGGACACGCCGTTCCACTGGCTGGAGCGCGATCCTGAGAACGTACGCTTCTCCATGCCGTGTTTCCACAGGTCGAAAACCACCGGACGACCGTTCACCATGACGGCGAGGGCGCAGTGGGTCTTGTTAACCTCGAACGGGTTCAGACCCATGACGGTGCCGGTTCGAACGTGACCGAAGACCAGAAACATGTCCTGGGGCGGTACTCCTGCGCTCAGAAGCGCTTCCCTCAGCATCTCCGCACACCACTGGCAGTTCCCTGTCGTAAGCTCGCCGGTCGTGAGTCCCGCTCGCACGCGACCAGGATAGCTCCCGTTCGGGAGGACGCGGTTCTGCGCGAGGGCATCGCCGAGGCGAGCCATTACCTCCTTGGCCTTCTGTGCGTTGTTCGCGAACGTCCGCGCGGTCGGACCCGACACGACGCTTTCGCCGACCTCGCGTGCCTTCTCGATGTTCCAAAGGGCCTCGGCCGGAGCCGATCCGACCACTAGCGCCGCCAGCACAAGCATCCTGCAGATCCACACAGCCTTCATACCCGCCTCCCTGGCCCCAGGCTCACAGTCCCGTATGTACCGAGCAGCGCCATTATGACACGGCGTGCGCCTCTGTACGCCTTGATCATGGGCTCCTGCCCAGTCAGCTCTATGCGCCGCCGCGGTTGACGCGAGGCGAGAGCAGCGGCACGGTCTTGCGAATGTTGCTGAGCCAGGTCTTGCCCAGACGCTCCGTGGTTGTCCGATTAGCGTCCGCGTCGGCCTGCGAGACCGTCACCAGCAGTTCGCCGAGCACGGTGATGGTTACCGTCTTGCCATGCACGTGCATCTCGATGTCGCCGACGCCGATGGCAGTCTCGGCCTCCGAAAGGATGTCCGTCAGACGCTGGTCGAGGAGCTCGACTCGCCGTTTCGGCGTCATGTCGCCGACGCTTGCTCGGATCCGCAACACCTCGCGTCCCGCCACCGACCAGACCTCGGGTCGGTCAACCCCAGCCGCCTCCTGGGATGCGGCCTCCGAAGCGAATGCCCAGACTAGCAGAACTCCCGCAGCGATGAGCGCTCTCATGGCCTCTCCTCCTCCGGCACGGTGATGCCGTCAACGGTAGTATACCGACCGCGGCTGCAGACGTGACGGACGAACAGCCCGACGAAGGAGCGTGCCTGGAGCGGGCCTAATGGTCGCAGGCGTTGTCCCCCTGCTCGAGTGTGCCCGTGACATATGCAAGCGCCAGCGCCTCGGGGGTTTCCGAGGGCGCGCCGGTGATCACCTCGACGCCTGCAGCGCCGAACAGGGCAACGGCGCGGCCGCCCATTCCTCCGGCAATCACGACCTGGGCGCCCTGTTCCTTCAACCATCTTGGCAACAGGCCAGGTTCGTGGGGCGGCGGTACCACTTCGGCTGATGCGAGTATCTGCTTTCCATCGGTGTCAACATCTATCAGCGCGAAAGTCTGGCAGTGTCCAAAGTGAGTGCAGAGACGACCGTTCTCGGTGGGTATGGCGATACGCACTGACGCTATCTCCTTGGGTGGGGTGTTCCTGGCGGATGGGGCCGCTGAGGCGAGGCCCGTCTGATCAAAGCATGCGGAACTCCGGCTTTGCGCTACGTGGCGCGCGCAGCGCGTTGTTCAGCCTCCGCCACGCCAGAGTGAGCGCTTCGGAGGCTGGCCCGAACTGCCCTTCGGTGACGGCCTGCCCGAGTACCTGGGCTTCGGTGAAGGCCGTGGAGTATGCGGCGCTGCCCAGCAGCGTCAATCCCCGGTCTGCCGCGAATCGTT
>JAAYVH010000071.1 GCA_012517255.1 Chthonomonadales bacterium | reverse complement strand
GCCATAGGAAGCCAGCAACCGCGTTCGGTCCCCGTGCAAGAGACATGAGCAATATCGAGATCACCGGTCCCGACGATGACCTTGGCGGACTGAACGTCACGCGCACGCCCGTCCCGGACACGCTGAACATACTGCCGCTTCGCGACTATGTGATGTTCCCCGTTCTCGTGTCCCCGCTCGGCGTGGGACGCGAGAACTCCGTCAAGATGATCAACGAGTCCGTCGTGGGCGGGAATCGCGTCATCGGCGTGGTCGCAATGAAGGACCCGTCGGTGGACAACCCCACGCTCGACGATGTGTACAGGATCGGAGTTGCGGTCGCGATTCGCATGATGATGCAGCTGCCGGATGGGATCCGGCTGATTGTGCAGGGCATCACGCGTTTCGAGATCCTTGAGGCCGAGCAGGTCGAGCCATATCTGCGTGTCAAGATCCGAACCATACCGGAGCCTCCGGTGCCTGAAGATCAGACCGTCGAGATCGAGGCAGCGCGGCGCAGCATCGTCAGTCTCTTCCAGAAGGCCGTGTCCCTCTCGCCCGATCTTCCCGACGAGCTGCAGGCCCTGGCCAACAATATCGATTCGCCCGGCATCCTGACCGATCTCGTCACCGCCCATCTTCCGCGCTTCTCTACTGCGGAGAAGCAGCAGATTCTGGAGACAATCCCGCTGCGTGAGCGGATGCAGGCTCTGATGGCCTTGCTGGCACGCGAGGTGCAGGTACTCGAGCTTGGCAGCAAGCTCCATTCGGACGTAGCTTCCGAACTGGGCCGATCGCAGCGCGAGTACTACTTGCGCGAGCAGTTGAAGGCCATCAAGAAGGAGCTCGGCGAAGGCGACGACCGAACGCGCGAGATCGACGAGTTACGGGAGAAGATCGAGGCCGCCGGAATGCCGGAAGAGGCATCCAAGGAGGCTTACCGCGAGCTGGAGCGGCTTCAACGGATGCCGACGGCTGCACCGGAATACACGGTGGCGCGCACATACATAGACTGGCTCATTGCGCTGCCCTGGACCGTGGCAACCGAGGACAACCTGGACCTCGCCGCGGTCAAACTGATCCTGGACGAAGACCACTACGGTCTCGACAAGGTCAAGGAACGTATTCTGGAGTTCCTGGCCGTCCGGCGTTTCAAGGCCGAGGGAGCGCTGAGGCAACCGATCCTCTGCTTCGCCGGCCCGCCTGGTGTCGGCAAGACGTCGCTCGGCAGGTCCATCGCCAGGGCCCTCGGCCGCAACTTCGTTCGCATCTCCCTTGGAGGCGTGCGCGACGAGGCCGAGATCCGCGGGCACAGGCGCACCTACATCGGCGCCCTCCCGGGCCAGATCATTCAGGGTATGCGGCGCGCCGGATCGAACAACCCGATCTTCATGCTCGACGAGATAGACAAGGTGACTGCCGACTTCCGGGGCGACCCGTCATCCGCGCTCCTCGAGGTCCTTGATCCCGAGCAGAACTCATCGTTCCGAGACCACTATCTCGAGGTGCCGTTTGATCTCAGCCGCGTTCTGTTCATTACGACAGCCAACATGCTCGACACCGTCCTGCCGCCGCTGCGCGACCGGATGGAGATCATCGAGATCGCCGGGTACACCGAGGAAGAGAAGCTCCTGATCGCCCAGCGCCATCTCGTGCCCAAACAGCTGGAAGAGCACGGGATCACCGGCAGGTTGACAATCACCCCGGACGCCATCACGTCCATGATCCGCGGCCACACCCGCGAGGCAGGTGTCCGCAACCTCGAGCGCTGCATTGCCACCGCCTGTCGCAAAGCCACTCGCGCGTTCGCCGAAGGCAAGCGCCGGAAAATGACCATCGGCCCGCGGCAGGTGTCGGAGTTCCTCGGCGCCCCGCGCTATGAGCGCGAGGAAGTGGACGAGCGCGTGCGTATGCCCGGCGTGGCGACAGGCCTGGTCTGGACGCCAGTCGGCGGCGACATCGTCTTCATCGAGGCCACCGCCATGACCGCGCCGAACGGCCGTCCCCCGCAACTGATCATCACCGGCCAGCTCGGCTCGGTGATGCAGGAATCCGCGCAAGCGGCTCTGTCCTATGTCCGCACCAACTTCCGCAGGATCGGCGCGTCGAGCGACTACTATGCGACCCACGATATACACATACACGTGCCAGCGGGTGCGACTCCGAAAGACGGGCCGTCTGCCGGCGCGACGATCGCGACCGCTCTGGCGAGCCTTTTCACCGGCAGGCGTGTCCGCCCGGGCATCGCCATGACCGGCGAAATCACGCTGACCGGCAAAGTGTTGCCCGTCGGAGGGATCAAGGAGAAGGTGCTGGCAGCCAGGCGGGCCGGCATGACGACGGTGATCTT
>JAAYVH010000070.1 GCA_012517255.1 Chthonomonadales bacterium | reverse complement strand
TCCGAGCAACGTGCCGTCGAGATAGAAGGCGATGCTCTTGCCGACCACCGGCGTGCTGTCCATCTTCCAGAGCCAGGCCTTCAGGATCCGATAGGCCGTGATCTTGCCTTCTCGGTCCACGCCGGACATCTTCGTCGGCCAGGTCTGCGCCGTCAGCGTGGCCGTCCCGGAGGAAGGCAAGTACTCGGCGTCACCCGCAAACTCCGCCAGGATCGTGCGGGTCGCCGGTCCATCCGTGATAACCCAGTTCAGATCGGCCCGTCCGGTGGATCCCGTGAGGCCGGCGCCCACTTCGCTGCCGTCCACCAGGAACCGAACTTCCTTATCCGGTATGCCGGCGCCGGTGGCCTTGACCCGAAGGAACGCACGCAGAATGATCGCTTCGGTGATCGTGCCCAGCCGATCGGGCACGTACTGCGCGGTCTCGATCCTGCCAACCCGATACACAAGCGTGTTGTTGCCTTCATTCGCCTCGACGATGGCGTGGCACGAGTCGAGCACGACCCATATCTGCGCTGGCGACAGGGGCAGCGTAACGATCTCCGCCTTCTCGGCACACCATGCCCCGAGCCTGCTCAGCACGGTGTAGCCCAGCGATGCGGCGCCGGGAAGCGCAGGGTCTCCGTCGAACAGCTCGATTCTCAGCGAGCCGATCGGCGCCAGTCCCTCGTTCGCCACGGTGATGAAGGCGCGCCAGGTCCCATCCGGCATCTGCTCGATGGCGCACTCCTCGGAGATGAACGCAGCATCGTGGAGCTGATCGGTGTCGCCGCGCCAGAGCGTGCCGCTCTCGCCCGATCCCCCTATGCCGGAGCCTCCTGAGACGGAGACGGATCCCGATGGGAAGGAGGACTGGCCGGCCGGAACATAGAGGGCAACGCGTCCGCCGCCGCCACCGCCGGGGCTGTAGGCGCCGCTGCTCGCCGATCCCCCGGCGGCTCTGACAAGCCCCGCCCCGACGATCGAGGTCGCGCCGAGCCGTATGGAGCCGCCTGCCCCCCCGCCTCCATAGGTAGCTGAGAGACCGTCGGCCCGAACGGCGCCTTCGATGCTAAGGGTGCCCTGAGCGATCAGCAGAACGAGTCCGCCCCCTGCGCCGCCAGCGCCGCCCGCAGTGGCGCCTCCCCCGCTGCCCGCCTGATCGGGCAGTTCCAGCCTACCATAGGGATCGGATCCGCCGGCACCCCCTCTGCCGCCGTGGCTGCCTCCGGCTCCTGACGCCCCAGCGCCTGGCCCAGCGCCCTCAGCAAAGCCACTACCGCTCACGTCGAGAAGCGAGCCGGGCTCAATGGTTATGTCCCCCGAAGCCTCGACCTGCATTCCGGCCAGCGATCCAGGAGGACAACCAACAACCGCGGAGTCGGTCAGGAACATGGCGGCAACCTGGACCGGACCGGCGTCGCAGTCAAACCTGACGCTGGTTCCCTTCACGACGAGAACGGCATCGGGAACGACAGGCGCCGGATGGGTGGTCCATGCAGCAACGGCGCCGTTATCGAACAGGAGCGTGCCAGGCGACCCGTTCGGCTTGCGATACACGGTGCCCGCTCCTCCATTGTTCTGCTCCAACGTCCACGTGCCGGGACCTCCTGCAGCCGAGAGCGCGCCCGTGTAGCTCCATCCGCCGTAGTAGAGGGCGATACGTCCTCCGCCGCCGCCCCCATGCGTGCCGATGGCGCTCGTACACGACGAACCATTGGCCGCGATGCGGCCGCCTCCTGCGATGGCGCCTGCATCTACATGGATGGAGCCGCCTGCGCCGCCTCCGCTGCATGTGACTGCTCCATCGGCGGTGAGGCCGCCGGCAACCGTCAACGTGCCGCCTACGCTCAAGCGTATCCTGCCGCCGCCAGCCCCGCCGACGCTCCCCGTATTACCGCCGCCGCTGCCGAAGTCGGACGGCTCGGTGATGGAGTCATACACGGGCGCTCCGCCATACCCGCCGACTCCGCCGTGGCTGCCGCCGCGCCCCGAGAAGCCTGCGCCCGGCCCGGTCTGCCCGGGGTAGCCTCTGGCATTGGCGCTGATGCTGCTGCCCTGCAGTATCTCGACATCGCCTGTGACCTGTATCCACAGCCCGTTCGTTCCCTGAGCCGGATGGGTGATCATGCCGTTGTTGCGCACGAGGATGCTCGCGAAGCTGGCCGGTCCCAGGGCGCAGTCGATGGTTAGCGTACAGCCCGTCACGATGATCGGTTCGCCGCTGTACTGAGACGAGGTAATGGTGGTGTTGGAAGTGAACTCCACCGCGGACACACGCGCAGCGGCGCAAAGAAGCATCGCGCCCATTGCCGCCAAGAGCAAGAGAGGCCGTTGCACCATGGTCTGTGCATCACCTCCAGCCAGGATGTCCTCCCCTCCTCACGATCCGAGGAGGGGAGGTGACAAACGATCACTCGTCGTCTGACCGCGCCCTCGATGCGCCGGTCAGCGTCGTTCGTTGGCCGTCAGTAGATCGTCAACGGCGCTTCGCCGTAGCCTGCCGCCACCCAGGCATCGCCGTAGAACTCGCAGCGGATCGTATGGGGACCGACCGGCTCCACCGTTGTGTAGAGGTACCGGGCAATGCCGAACGCGTCCGTCACAACGGTCTGGACCACCGTACCGTCTATCTTGAAGTCCACGGTCTTGCCTGACTGCGGCAGATAGTCCTTCAGGCGTCGGAAGTATGCGTAGAGGTTGGCAACACCGCCGAGCGGCACCTTCCGAGGATGGACCCAGATGTAAGGGTCGGCCTTGTCCACGGTCAGCGTGTTGGTGCACGAACTGGCAGAGTAGCCTGCATCACCCGCCCACTGAGCCAGGATCGTGCGCGTGCCGGCGCCTGATCCCGAAGCGACCGTGTAGCCGATCTGAGCCCGTCCGGTGTAGATCGTCGTGTCGGTGCCCAGCACGGTTCCGTCAAGGGAGAACGTAACCGTCTTGCCGACCACCGGCGTGTTGTCCAAGCGTGCGAGCCAGGCTCGGAAAACCTGATAGCTCGTAATCTTGCCGCGGCGGTCCACACCCCACATCTTCGTTGCCCACGACTGACACGTCAGGGTGCCGGTGCCGGACGAAGCTATGTAGGCCCAGTCGCCTGCGAAATCGCCGGTGATGGTTCTCGTGGGATTGCCCGCCGTGATAACCCAGTTGTAGATCGCACGACCGGTCACGCTCGTGATGCCGGATCCCACCGTCGTGCCGTCGATCTTGAACGTTATGGAGCGTCCAACCACCGGGGCGTTGTCCGCCGTGCGATACAGCCATGCGCGCAGCTCGACGCTCTCGGTTATGGTGCCTGTGCGGTTGGGGCCGTAGACCCAGGTC
>JAAYVH010000069.1 GCA_012517255.1 Chthonomonadales bacterium | reverse complement strand
GAGTTCAGACGCGGCGTGGCCGCGGTGGGTGTATGAGAAAGCGTAGAGAGCTTTCTTAGGAGCGCAGCGACGCGATCCCGAGCAGTCCACGCCGATCCGATGCTGCGGCCTATGAACCTTCGGGATTGCCGCGCTTCGCTCGCAATGATGTGCATGAGTCGCGACGGCAATGGGAAGGGGCACGTTGCAACGTGCCCCTACCGGCGCCGCGGCGCGCGATCGTAGGCCCTGCGGGCCGAACAGAGCAATCCCGGCCCTTCAGGCCGAACGACCGCCATCCGGACGAACATCGCCCGCCTTGATTTCGACACGGCGCTTCGCGCCGGCTCAATCACCGGCGGGCTCCGCGCGCACCGTCGCGAAGCGACAACGGATGGTAGCCGGGCGGCGAGAGCCCCCGGACAACTGCGACCACCTGCGCGCCTACGTCATCGCGAGCGCAGCGACGCGATCCCGAGCGAAATGAAGCGATCCCGAACAGCTCACGCCGATCGGCATATCGGCATCGCCAGAAGAGACACCCGAAAGCCCTCGGGATTGCTTCGCTTCGCTCGCAATGACGTGTGAGCGCCGCGCGAAGCGGCTTCTCCGCCCGTTTTCGGACGAACCGCTGCGTCACCGGCTGAGCTGGGCGAACCAACCGCGCGCCGCCGCGTTCCTCTTCGCGATGGTTCCGTTCGGCGGCTGATTCGCCCCTACGGGTTCTCGGCGTGCGATCGTAGGCCCTGCGGACCGAACAGAGCAATCCCGGGCCTTCAGGCCGAACGACCGCCATCCGGACGAACATCGCCCGCCTTGATTTCGACACGGCGCTTCGCGCCGGCTCAATCACCGGCGGGCTCCGCGCGCACCGTCGCGAAGCTGCGACGGATGGTAGCCGGGCGGCGCAAGCCCCCGGACAACGGCGGCCACGCCGCGCCCGAACTCGCAGGGACGTGTAGGCGCACTGGCCGTACTGCGTAGGGGCACGTTGCAGCGTGCCCCTACGGGGCGGCGGCGGCGGTCCTCTCCCTCCGGCCCGGCGTTACTGTCAGGGCGCCGATGCCCTGACGAAGTCGCGCACATCCTGCTTCAGGCGCGCGAGGCAGGGAGAGTGGACATACATCATGTGCCCGGCCTCGTAGTAGCCGGTCCTGATGTTGCCGCGCAGCTCGGGATCGAGCCCCATGTGGCTCAGGGTGTACTGGGTGGCGAAGTAGGGGGTCGCAAGGTCGAAGTAGCCGCTCGCGACAAAGACGCGCATGTGCGGGTTCTTGGAGAAGGCCGCGCGCAGGGCATCGGCGGTATCGGGATAGCCGTTGCCCGCCGAGCCCCAGTCCCACGGGCTCTTGATGCCGGTGCCCAGTATCTGATACACGTCGTCGGTCTCGTACTTCAGCTCGCGCCGGATGTAGTCGTTGAAGGCCGAGGTGTAGGGCGGCATGATCACGGCGATGGCCGGGTCATAGTCGGGCGACTCGGTCACCGCCAGAGCGTCAATGCCCTTGAACCGACTGTCCAGCCTACCGACGGTGCGCTTCTCGCGCCGCAGGAGTTCCTTGCAGAAGCGGTGGATCTGGATGCGCAGCTCGGTCTCGTCGATGTAGTCCTCGCTCAGACCGGTGTAGCGCGCCAGGCGCGCGATGACGTTGCGCCTCTCCTCGTCGGTGAGCGCATCGCCTTTCGCCAGCGCGGCGGCGTACTCGCCAGCGGCCCAGGCTTCGACCTCCCGAAGCGTGGCCATCAGGTCCTTCTGAAGCTCCGGCGCAAGGCGACCGTGATACCACGCCGTCGCCGTATAGGTGGGCAGAAACAGAACGTACGGCAGATCGTTGCCTTTGGCAAAGCGCGCCGTCTGGAAGTTCAGGATCGAGGACACGAGGACGATGCCGTTGAGCGCGATGCCACGGTCAATGAGGTGGCCTGCCAGTCCGGCGGCGCGCGTGGTGCCGTAGCTTTCGCCCACGATGTAGATCGGCGACGACCAGCGCTGGAACCGCGTGAGGAAGAGCCGGATAAACTCGCCGACGGATTCGATGTCGCCCTTCAGGCCCCAGAACTTCTTGCCGATCTCGGCGCTCCTGGGTTTGCTGTAGCCCGTGCCCACGGGGTCTATGAAGACGAGATCGGTCTCATCGAGCCACGTGTGCTCATTGGCGACGACCCGGTAGGGCGGAGGCGGCATCCCGTCGTCCATGGTGGCCACTCGCTTCGGCCCGATGGCGCCGAGATGGAGCCATACCGACGCCGACCCCGGTCCGCCGTTGAACGAGAACATGATCGGCCGTTTCATCACATCCTCGACGCCTTCACGGGTGTAGGCCATGTAGAAGATGCCCGCTTCTGCCTCGCCGTCGTCGTTGCGGATGGGCAGCATCCCTGCATGGGCCTTGTACTTCAGCGGCACGCCGTCCAGCGTGATCTCGTGCTGGGTCACGACGGGCGCCTTGTCGAATGCCGGCGACGGTTTGGGGGTGCGCACTTTCCTGCGAGGCTTGCGAGACGAAGGATCGGGCATGGTTCGTGCTCCTGAATGCGATTGCGGGCCGTGCGGCCCGGCACGTACCGAGTATACGGCCTAGGGGCGAGCGAGGTCAAACGCGACAGGATCGGGTGATCGCCGACGACCAGGCAATGCCGCAGCCCGGCAGCGCGAGCCATAATGCCTCGGCGGCGAGCCGCAGAGCGATCCATCGCGGACGGCCGTCGGCAGGATCATCAACAGGGGGTGGACCCATGGAGTCGCCTGCCCGTCCGTGGCAGCACGTCGAGATCGAACTGCGTTCAGAGCGGGACTATGCCAACCCGTACACCGATGTCGAGGTCTGGGCCGTCTTTCGCCATGACAGCGGGCATGAGCTCGTGCGTCCCGCGTTCTGGGACGGCGGCTCGACGTGGCGGATCCGCTTCGCGTCGCCGCTGCCGGGCGGCAGGTGGACCTGGAGGAGCTACAGCAGCCCCAACGATGCCAGCCTGGCCGGACGCTCAGGCTCGGTCGAGATCGTCACGCCTACCGACACGCCTGCCAACCGCTTCTATCGCCATGGCTTCTGGTCGCTTCCCACAGGATGCCGGAACCTGCGCCATGCCGACGGGACGCCGGCGCTCATGGCCGCCGACACTCCGTGGGCTCTGCCATGGCGCGCGACGACCGAGCAATGCGAGATCTATGCCGCAGACCGCCAGAGCAAGGGCTTCAACGCCGCCCTTCTGATGTCGGTGCAGCCCGACATGGACGCGCGCGGGCCCCGCAGCCGAACGGAGCAGGACGGCTTCGACGTTGGCTTCGAAGATCTGCCGGATGGCCATCTCAACGCACTGAACCCCGCCTACTTCCGCTATGTGGATCGTCTGGCGGCGATCCTGATTGAGCATGAGATCGTTCCCGTGTGGCAGCCGGTTTTCCACGGCTACGGATGGAAGGGTCTGCGCACGGCTGGTCCTGTGGTTCCCGCGCACGAGTATGCCCGCTACTGCCGGTATCTCGTGGCGCGCTACGGTGCGCAGCCTGCCCTATGGCTCGTGTCGGCCGATGGCGACGGGCTGGCTCCCGGAGTGGATGCCGGCGGCTGGGAGATCGAGCGATGGGACGCCTACCGCCACCCGACTGGCATCCATTACGGGCCGAATCGGCACCCGTGGGCCCATCAAGACAAGCCCTGGCTCGACTTCCAGTGGTGCCAGACGGGGCACAACGGCGAGCACGTGCCTCAGCGCGTCACCATGATGTGGGCCGTTCGACCTGTGCGGGCGGTCGCCAACGGCGAGCCCACCTATGAGCACATCGGGGCGCGCGGCAGAGCGGCTGGATGGTGGCAGGGGCACGAAGCGTGGCTGAATCTGACCTCGGGCGGAACCATGGGTGTCGTCTATGGCGCGGCCAGCCTGTGGCAATGGCGTCTCGACCCGGATGAGCCGCATGAGGCATGGTGCTGCGCCGAAGGCGCCGGTTGGCGCGACGCACTCGACTTCGAGGGATCGCGCTATGTCGGCATGATCCCGCGGCTATTCGAGGGGCTGCCGTTCGCCGAGATGGAACCCGACTACTGGCACACCTATGGCCGTGCCGCGCTCGCCGTACCCGGGAAGCTGCTGTTAGTGTATCTGCCCGATGGCGGACATCTCGACCTGGTGCGTACCGACGATGTCCCGCCAACCTATCGCGTGGTGGACCTGCGAACGGGCGAGACCGTGGGGGCGGGCGACGGGCATGGTCCGGCTGCAGCTCCCGTCGGCGTCCCCTGCGCCGTGATCTTCGGTCGTCGCGCCTGAAGGGCTGGACGGGGAACGCTATCGCGAGCCGGCGGCCCGTTCGCGTTCGGCGAGCCGACGGAGAACGGCGCGCTCCTCCTCGCCCTGCCGGTCGGCTTTCGACTGTCGCCGGGCGTCGGACGCGGTGAGCTTCCACCCGGGCATGTCCTCGCGCGGCGTCTCGGCCAGCCTCCGACGTCCGGCCTCGATGATCTGCAGGGCCTCGGCGAACGCCGCCGGATCACGCTCGGCCAGACCGGACAGAGCCGGGCTCATCGCCGGACGGGCGAAGCTAATCTGCGACCCCTCAAACTCGGATGCCACGTCGCCCAGCGGCTTGCCGACGAGCTGGCTGAGCCGCCCGAGCTGCGCACCGTCGAGCGGCGACCGCCCGAAGGGATGATCGGGGTAGGGCGTGGAGTAGGAGCCGTAGTAGGGCGCGTTCATGTCAATCCATGTCACGATACGCTCGACGCTCTCCCGATCGAGCTGAACGCCGTGGTGTTCGCCGCGAATGACATCCACGAGCCGGCTGCGGTGCGATCCCCATGCATAGGCGGGAAGGATCTCAGCCGGGCCGTCGTCCACGGCCTTCACGAGCTTCCTGGGTGCGCCCGGTCTGTGGGGAGTCCAACGGGCTCCGGACTTCGAGCGCAACGCGCTGTAGCTTGCATTGAACACAAGTCCCGGATCGCCGGCGAGCACGAGCGCTCGGCCCGCCGCCTTGCCGTAGTCATGGCAGCCGACGCAATGCCGATCGAACACGGGCTGCACCTCGGCGGCATAGCTGAAGTCCCGCTCCGGCCCATACCACGGCGTCAGGGCGCTCGGCGGGCGCGTCACGGTTGATGGCCGACGCCCGCTGGGCACGGTCGTCGTGCGGCCCTCATGGCACCCGACGCAGCCGAGCTTTTCGCCCGGGCGAACCATGGTCCCGCTCCGCATGGTCTGCACCATCATCTTGTCGGCGTCGAGGGCCTGGAAGAACACGAACCGGTCGGCAGGCACACGGAAATAGGCCGAGCCGTCGGGGGCCACGGGGACATCGCCGAGGATACGCTTGTTGCTGGTGCAGTTCCAGTTCATGGCCGGCGCCTGCGTCGCGTCAATGCCCCACGAGCCGTTGCTCCAGAACCGCTTGGGGGGAGCTTCGACCACCCGAAGATACTTGATGGCGCCCCTCTTGACCCTCTCCATGCCCTCGCCGCGATAGACGTCCGTCAGATAGAGGGTCCCCTCCGTCTCGGCATGGCGCACCCGATCCGGGATACGTGGGGGAACGGGCCGCGGAGCGACGGGAATGGGATCGTAGCAGCCAGGGCCCTCGACATGCAGCAGGATCTCGTTGCCAAAGACGTCCAGCAGGAAGAGCCCCATCCGCTCGCCTGAGACCATCCGCGAGCAGAGGATGTACTTGGCGCTCAGGGGATAGGGGTCCTCGTATTTGGGCTGCAGCCGCACGAGCGAATCGATCTGGTAGGCGGAGCGGTGCTCCGATAGACCTTCGCCATAGTCCTTGCGGTTGGTCAGATAGGCTGGCAGGTCCGCCGGCCACGTATGCACGAGCGGCAGGTGACCTTCGAGCCCCCTGGCGGCGTCCACGATGGCGATCGCTCCCCACGGGCGGTCGTGGCACGACCCGAAGGTCGCCACGACGTATCGCGTCCCCGGTACGGCGCGCGGATCGAGGATGGCGCCGGGCGACCAGGCGTTGTTGTGGTAGTAGACGGCGTGATTGGTGCCGTCCGGGTTGGCCGTCCAGAGACCGAATGCCGGGCCGAAGTGTTTGTCCACATACTCCCAGCGATAGTAGACGATGCGACCGTCGGGCATCAGCGAGGGGTGCCCCTCGAAGAGCGTGTTGCGTCCGATCTGCCGGATGTTCGAGCCGTCGGCATCCATCCTGAAGAGGTTGGCCTGAATGTGCCGGTTGCACTGGCACAGCTTGGGATCCCGCGTCGAGCTGAACACGATCGAGCCGTCCGGCAGATACATAGGGTCTATGTCGGCCAGCTCCTGGCCAAAGGTGAGCTGCCGGACCCTGGGGGGCGCTTCGAGCGTGACTTCGTAGATGTGGTAGTCATCGTCTCTGCTTCGGCGCATGGACACGAGCATGCGGCTGCCGTCGAACGAGACCTCGGGATCGCGCACGATGCCCTCGGGAAGCTCGAGCAGCGTGCGCACCTCGCCGCCACGTGAGAAGTCGATCAACTTCAGGGCGCTTCCTCCCTCGAAGCTCGCGGTATTGAGCTCGCCCACCTGAAACAGCGTCTCCGTGCTGTGGTGGTCGGGCCGGTATTGCGGGCGCACGACGAACGCTATAGGCTGCTGAGTCAGCAGGGGATTGTCCAGCAGCGCTTCGCGGCGCAGCGTCTCCAGCTCGGTCAACGCATCGGGACGGGCTGTTGCGGCAGCCTGCAGCTCGTCGAGGCGGCGCAGGTAGGCGCTGCCCCGGGCATACCGATCGCCGAACGTCGCCACCAGGTCGTGTACCGCCGCCCGCAGGCTCCCGGCGGCTGCCGCGAAGCGCTCGCTCCTCCGCCGATCGTTGCGCGTGCGAGTTGCCTCCGCATCCAGCCTCCCGCGCATGCGGAAGTCGTCACAGGTGATGTGTCCCCATCCGCCGGTGGACCGGTCCACGACGCGAAGAAACGCCCGCTTCCCCACGAGCTCCGGCACATGCCACTCGACCGGCTGCATCCGTTCGTGATCCGGTCCGCGCGCGTGCCGAACCTCACGGCCGTCATCCGTACAGAGGGCAACGTACGTCTCGTCCCGCTCGCCGCCCCCTACCATGAACGTGATGGTCGGCCCCTCGAGCACGAACACGGGCGATTCGATCACTCCCACCATCCGGTCATCGGGATACGGGTCGTTTCGCGCCAGCGTGCTCAGGAGGTAGCGTCCCTGCTTGCTGTAGGGCACCGTCGGCTCGTTGTGGAAGAACTCCCGGTCGCACACGGGCCTCTCGAAGGCTCCCTCGACGACCTCCCAGCCTTGTAGATCGCCCGTCTCGAAATCGAACCGAAGGACGCCCTGAGTATCAGGCGCGGCGACCGCCACCAGCGCCAGCAGGGCGGCAGGCAGGATGGCGAGGAAGAGCCCCCACGCGGCGCGGCGGTGGAGTACGTTCCAGATCATCTCGGCATACCATTCGCGACGTCCGAGCGCAGGTCCTGCTTCGGCTCGCAGTCCCGCAGCGCCGGCGCTACGAAGCGGGCCTACCAGGCAATCCGGTACAGCGACGGCCCGGCCGAGAGGTATATGTCGCCCTGTGAGGAGACGGCGACGTTGCCGAAGTTCTCGGGCGGCTCGGCGATCTTGCGCCACGTCCGATCGGCGGTGCGGAAGGCGATGAGATCCTTGCCGGACCCGAAGAGTATGGCGCCCGCAGATGCCTCCCTCTGCGCCGATGGCCGCGAGCCCGGAGCAGACGCCGGCGCAAGGACGAGACCGGTACGGGGCTGGGGCAGGTCATCGGGAAGCGGCAGGAACGCGCGCCGCTCGGGGTCGAAGAGGCGCATTTGCGTGCCGGCGATGAAGGCCACAAGGTTCGTTTGCGGGTCGAAGACGATCGACCGAACGCTGGCGGCTCCCGCGAACTCGCGGCTGAAGAGGACCTTGCGCGCGGCTATGTCCAGCACCCCGAAGCGGGGCAGCTCGCCCTGCTTGTGGGGGAGGCCGTTGGCTTCGAGACTGGTGCCGACGTAGGCCATGCCGGACCCCGGGCGCATGTCGACCGCCAGACCGGACACCGCCTGCTCTCCCAGCGGATTCTCGATGAGCTCGGTGGCCCCTGTGGCCGGATCGGTGACGGCGACCGCGCCGCCATATCTGCCGTATCCGGCCATCCAGCCCGAATACAGCTTGCCGTCGGGCCCGAATCGGGCGCCCGCCACCGGACGGATGTAGCCCGGCGTCACGCTGGCGATGGTCCGCGGGTTCTTGTTGTTCCACTGGTCCCAGGGCCTGTCGGGCTCGTAGACGATGATGTCGCCGCCGGAATAGGCGACTGCATACACCCGGCCATCCTGGAACGCCACATCATAGACTTCGCCGCCGCCGTCGCACACGGTGCGGGTGTTGACGGCCTTGCGAGTGCGAGGATCGAAGCACATCAGCGTCTGGCCGAAGGGCGCACCGCTCCATACGCGGCCACGCTCGTCCACCTTGAGAAAGAAGAGATTGCGGGGCGACGATTCGCCCGGTATGGGGCGGAGACGAGGCGCCGTCTCGCCCGGACGACAGACGAAGTAGTCCTGACCGCGGATGCCGACCAGCCGCCCATCCTGAAGCACGCCCATGTAGCGGCCGCCGCGCAGGTCGGCCTCGGCCAGCATGGTGAGCGTCGGCTCGCCCTTGCGCCACCCATAGACGGTCTTGCCCTGGCGCAGCACGAGCATCGTGTCGGTCGTCAGGGTGGGGTCTATGCTCCACGCGCCCTGATCGGCGGGCGGCGTGGGGAACATCGGCGCAACGGGCGTGAAACCCGGCCCCGCAAACAGGCGCGAGCCTGCGGTGAGGTACCCATCCCATGTTCCTGCCACGGAGACGCCCTTGATCGCTTCAGGCACGTCGCTCCAGGCCCTGGTGCGGGGATCGTAGAGCTTCTCGACGGGTTTCTCGGTCGAGAAGCTGCATAGCAGACGGCCGTCGTGCGTCGCGGAGACGTAGCGGAGATACAGGTTCGGCGGAGCGGGCGCGCCGCAGTCCTCCACCGTATAGCTCTCGAGGTCGAGCGCTCCCAGCCGTCCGCCCGGATAGGTCCCTGTGTAGATCCGCCCGTCGGCGCCGACTGCCGTGTTCCAGAGGTACTCCTCCTTGCCAAACCGCACGTGATGGACGAAGCGCTCTGCCCGCAGATCGAAGATGAGGAAGGTGCCGTCGAAGAACGTGCCGATGACCAGCCGATCTCCGGGCACCTCGCGGACGTTCCATGAGCCTGCCCCCGTCGGGAAGCGGAAGACCCTCGCGCTATCGCGCTCGACGTCTATGAGGATCAGTTCGCCGCCCTGCGCCTCGTTCATGTTGGTGACGGCGAACATCTCGCGGCCCGTCTTGCGATCGCGCACCACCGTGCCGCCCAGCACCTGGCGCGCCCGGCATGGTTGGCCCAGCAGTGTCGCTCTGCCCGGCCTGTCCGGCGCCGCCTGCATTACGCCCCCGATCAGGGTAGCGGCTATAGCCGCCATGAGCACTCCCGACATCGTTGCCGACCTCCATGGACGCCGACATGGCAGCGGCGCCTCTCACAGGCTACTATTCGGCGGCAGTGCGGCGGAATCCTCACATGGCCGAGAGCGCCCTCGGTCTGATCGGCGGCGGCGGTCACGGCTATCATGGGCGAACCAACCGCGCGCTGCCGTGATCCCCTTCGCGGCGGTTCCGTTCGGCGGTTGATTCGCCCCTACGCACCTGCGATGCCGTGCACGCGTACGTCATCGCGAGCGCAGCGACGCGATCCCGAGCGGACCGAATTGATCCCGAGCGCACCGAATCGATCCCGAGCGCAGCGATGCGATCCCGGCCCTTCAGGCCGCCCGCCCGCCATCCGGACGAACGTCGCCCGCCGGTGATTGAGCCGGCGCGAAGCGCCGTGTCGAAATCAAGGCGGGCTCCGTGCGCACCACGTAGGGGCGTATCAGCCGGACGATGGAGGTTGCGAACACACGATCCGAGGGCGTAACCGGCTGGTACGCCCTTGTTCCGACACATGGCGGGCAACCGGCTGGCATACGTGTCCTGCGTACCATGGGCGAACCAACCGCGCGCTGCCGCGATCCCCTTCGCGGCGGTTCCGTTCGGCGGTTGATTCGCCCCTACGCACCTGCGATGCCGTGCACGCGTACGTCATCCCGAGCGCAGCGACGCGATCTCCAGCGAGCCGCGCCGATCGGCATATTGGCGGCGAAAGCAAGGCGGGCACGGCAGATGTCCGTGCCCGCACCGCCCTCAGGAAGCACCCAGCGTGGGTCTGGGCTAATCCACCTTGGTCAGAACCCGCTGTATCTGCTTGTTGATCGCCTCGTTCGTCTGCTGACGGTTCTTCACGATGTCGGCGTCAATCTCGCGTATCCGCTTGAACGTGCCCGCCACGGTTCCGGTGCGCTCCTCGGCGGCCCTCATCTCGGCGGCGAGCCATTCCATGTTGATCTGGATCGAGTTGTGCACCTGCTGTAGCGTGGCGACCGCGTCGCCGAACTGGCCGACCGGCGCCCGAAACACGATCGTGCTCCGGCTCTTCCATAGACCGACCCCCAAGCGGATGCTGTCCTCGATGGCGGCGAACATGAGCTGGCGATAGCGCTTCCCGCCCTCCGTGTACTCGACGGCCACCAGGTTGGCCTGGTAGACCATCGGCAAGGTTACGCCCAGCAGCGCGCGGAGCTGATCGAGCGCCTTCACAGCTTCGGGGACCTCCGCCTGACTGATAACCTTGACGCCTTGCGCATTCGGCGCGAGCCGGGGCAGGATCACCTTCAGCAGGTAGTTCACGGGCCCCATGCGAGGCAGGGAAATGCACCCGTTGCACTGGGATCCGGGCGGGAACATGCCGCCGGCGGGCGAGTTGGTCATGTCTATGAAGTTAACGTCGGGCAACCATCTGCCCACTATGGCGCCGTCCGGGCTCTGGACCGTCCATTCCACCTTGGCCTCGGTGGCGTTCATGGCGCCCGCGACTTCAGGGCCCCAATGCGTCACGCCGCCGCTGGTTTTCCAGCCTGCGGGCACCATCGCCGTGAACGCCTTCTGGGTCGGCTCCTGGTACTTAACGAACTTTACTTGAGCGATGCATGGGTACGCCGACAGAACGAGCAACGGCGCGAGCACAGCTCGGCCATACCGTGTCATGATGCCTCTCCTGTGTGGTAGCCCCCGGTCAGAAGTCCACGCTCTTGTACTGGGGCAGATAGTCCTTATTGACCTCGAACATCTCCTTCACCATGCTCCGGATCTCCTCCAGCGAGAGAACGGCGGAGGTCAGAGGGTCGTAGCAGATGGACCAGAAGGCCAGTCGCGGGTCGCCGGTCAAGGCCGACTCGACGGCCATCTCCTCGTTCTGGGCGCTGATGGAGCACAGCGCAGCGCACTGCGGCGGCAGCGGTCCAACATGCATGGGATCGAGGCCCCGCTTGCTCGCCAGCACCGGCACCTCGACGCAGCAGCCCTCGGGCAGGTTGTCAATGAGGCCGAAGTTGCGCACGTTGCCGTTGAACTCGAAAAGCGCGCCGTCGCCGCAGTACGCGTTGATGATGCTTGCGGCATACTCGTGGCCACGCTTCAGGTCAATGGGCTCGTCCTTGGCCAGCCATGCCTTCGTCTCTTCCTTCCAGGTGTCTTCGCGGCGCAGGTACTCATCGAGGATATATGCGTAGACCCCCGGGTTCCAACCCGTGCCGTGGGTGCAGTACTTCTCGATCAGGTCGGGCCGCTTGCGGAACCATGCCACATACTCCGAGTTGTGGCCGCTCGACTCCGTCACGTAGTAGCCCAGATGCTTGAACATCTCGTTGCGGACGATCTCTTCCTTGTAGATCTCGGGCTTCTCGATCGCCTCGCGGATCAGCGGGTAGGCGTCCTTGTTGTTCCATTTGAACTCGATGTAGAACGCCTGGTGATTGATGCCGGCGCACAGGTAGGTGATCTCGCTCATGGGCGCGCCGATCCAGTGGGCCAGCATGCCCGCCGTGCCCTGCACGCTGTGGCACAGGCCGCTCAGCTTGATCTTCGTCTCGCCCTGCATGGCGCGACACAGCATGGCCATGGGATTGGTGTAGTTGAGCAGGATCGCGTCGGGGCAGAGCTCCTCCATGTCCTTGCAGATGCTCACCATCACCGGGATCGTGCGGAGCGCCCGGAACACCCCCGCGGGGCCGCGCGTGTCGCCGACGTTGATATCAACGCCGTACTTCTTGGGAATCTCGATGTCATGACGCCACACGCTCGTCGGCGCGGCGAGGATCGTGCACAGCACCGCGTCGGCTCCGTCGAGCGCCTGCCTGCGGTCCAGCGTGGCCTCGACCCTGGCCGGGTAGTTGCCCGCCTGGACGATGCGCTTCACCGCCGTTTCCGCGAACTCCAGTCGCTCCGGATCGATGTCCATGAGGCTCAGCGTCGAGTCGGCCAGTTCGGGGAACGTAAGGATGTCCCGGACGAGTCCCCGGGTGAAGCCGAGGCTGCCGGCTCCGATGAAGGTGATCTTGGGCATGGAAGGGGTCTCCTGAAATGCTTGCGGTCGCCCGGCCAAGCCGGACGCCGATGGCCATATGCTACCCCGCGATCGGCCTGAGAACGCGTGTGCCGCGCAGCGAAGCGATCCCGAACAATCCACGCCGATCCGATCCGACGACCTGTGAACCTTCGGGATTGCCGCGCTTCGCTCGCAATGACGTGCATGAGACGCGAGGGCAATGGGTAGGGGCACGTTGCAACGTGCCCCTACGGGACGATGCCCCGCCGCGGTCCTCTTCGCGGCGGTCCCAGTCGGCGGCTGATTCGGCCCTGCGGGCCGAACGACCGCCATCCGGACGAACATCGCCCGCCGGTGATTGAGCCGGCGCGAAGCGCCGTGTCGAAATCAAGGCGGGCTGCGAGCGCACCACGTAGGGGCGTATCAGCCGGACGATGGAGGTCGCGAACACACGATCTGAGGCCGGAACCGGCTGGTACGCCCTTGTTCCGACAGATGGCGGCGTTCAGCGGCTGGCCTGCGCGTCACGCGTTATATGGGCGAACCAACCGCGCGCTGCCCTGATCCCCTTCGCGGCGGTGCCGTTCGGCGGTTCATTCGGCCCTGCGGGCCGAACGACCGCCATCCGGACGAACATCGCCCGCCGGTGATTGAGCCGGCGCGAAGCGCCGTGTCGAAATCAAGGCGGGCTGCGTGCGCGCCACGTAGGGGCGTATCAACCGGACGACAGGGGTCGCGAACACACGATCCGAGGCCACAACCGGCTGGTACGCCCTGGTCAGAACGGTGTGGAGAGCGTCATGTTTGCCTCGGGCGAACCAACCGCGCACCGCCGCGTTCCTCGTCGCGGGGGTGCGTTCGGCGGTTGATTCGGCCCTGCGAGCCGAACGACCGCCCGCCATCCGGACGAACATCGCCCGCCTTGATTTCGACACGGCGCTTCGCGCCGGCTCAATCACCGGCGGGCTCGGCGACGCCAAGATGGGCCGGAGCACGCTCACGCGTTATTTGGGCGAATCAACCGCGCGCTGCCGGAGGGCGCGCGCCACGGTGGGGCACGTTCGTCCGATTCACCCTTGACTTCATGTCATATTGCCGCTATGATGTGATGGATTATGACAGAATACCTCCCTCGAGAGATCGTGCCGCGAGTCGTGCGGGCCATGCGCAGGCTGCCGGTGGTCGTGCTGTCGGGTCTACGCCAGACGGGCAAGAGCACGCTTCTGCAGCGAGAAGGGAGTCTCGCTGAAGGTCGAGCCTATCACACGCTCGACGATTTCGCCACTCTGGCCGCAGCGAAGTCCAATCCTGCGGCTCTCCTCACAGAGCAGGTGACGCTCGACGAGGTCCAGCGTTGCCCTGAGCTGCTCGTCGAGATCAAGCGGACCGTGGACCGCGAGCGTGCACCCGGCAGGTTTCTGCTGTCCGGGTCGGCCAATCTCGCGCTTATCGGCGCAGTGGCAGAGACGCTGGCGGGACGGGCCGTCTATCTCACGCTTCATCCCATGACGCGCCGCGAGATCACCGGCGCAACGTCCGGCCGACCGTTCCTGGCCGAGTGGATCAAGAGCCGACGCATACCCGACGCTGATGCCGAGCCCATCCGCGACGAAGAGATCCTGCGAGGCGGCCTCCCGCCCGCGTGCCTCGGGCCCGACCACGGGCTCGACGAGTGGTTCCGGGGCTATGTGCAGACCTACGTCGAGCGCGACGTCAGGCAACTGTCGCAGATCACCGATCTAGTAGCCTTCCAGACGTTCACGCTGCTGGCTGCCATGCGCACGGCGCAGGTGCTGGTCATCAGCGATCTCGCGCGCGATGCCAGGCTCAGCGCTGCCACCGCAGCACGCTACCTCCACCTGCTCGAGGCCTCGTTCGTTGTGCGCCGTCTGCCCCCATTCCTGCGCAACCGTAGCGCACGGCTCATAAAGTCGCCGCGGTTGCTCGTCACCGATTCGGGCCTCGCGGCCCATCTTGCGGGCGTGCGGTCGCTGGACTCCGGCCGGGATCGGCTCATGCGGGGCGCGCTGCTGGAGACCTATGTCGCGCAGAACCTCGCGGCCATCCTCGAGGCCCACATGCCCGATGCGCGGCTCGGCTACTGGCACGAGCAGGGCAGGCACGAGGTAGACTTCGTCATCGAGTACGGCGCCGAGGTCATGGCCATCGAGGTCAAAGCCGCCGCACGGTGGACCGACGGCGACCTTGGCGGCCTGCGGGCCTTCATGCGCCGGACGCGCGACTGCACAGCGGGCATCCTCGCCTACAATGGGGCCCGGGCCGTCTCTCTCGGCGAGCGACTATACGCGGTGCCGATCGGGCACCTGATAGGGTAGGACTGAACGTTCCACGAGCTGCAATGCAGCCGCACGAGCCCTTGCGCGATGTGAAGCGGATCGCCGGTCCAGGCTGCGGTTCCGCTCCGAAGTCCATGTCGGCGAGCTTGTGTGGCTGCTAGACGTACACGACATTCCGGACCTTCCAGCCGAAGCGCTCGTTCCTACTCCCTGGGCGGTCCTGAGGTGTCGCCGTTGGGGAAGCCGCCGTTCCAGTTGAAGACGCCGCCGCCGAGGCGGCCGTACTCGGCATCGTGGTTGGCTGGGCCGTAGTGCGCGACGGTGATCGTCTGGATGTGGCCGTCGAGCGCGACGATATTCATGCGCCGGTCATGCGGCGAGGGATACGCGGTCGGGTCGGCGCCGGTGTCCCAGTAGGTATGCGTGATCCACGGAGCCGTGCCGGGAGGGTCGAAGGGGCTCCCCGTGCGCCTGCGCCCAGCCTCCACGAGCAGAACAGTGCCCTCGGGCAGCTCGACGTTTTCAATGGGGAACGGTCCGGGGAAGAAGTGATCCCAGAATCGCGCATTGAGCGCATAGCTGCTGCGGAAGCTGAAGCCCTTCTCCCTGTGCTTGCCTTCGCCGACGGGGTTCCAGGGGCATTCGAGGATCCGCTGGCGGTCAATGTACATGCGCAGGAGGTCCACCCAGGTTCGGTATCCCATGTTCCGGGTCCGATAGTCCGGCGGCGGGAAGCGGTAGTCGTGGTCCTGGGCATACAGGAGCAGGGCCATCGAGAGTCGGCGCAGGTTGGTCTGGCAGCGCACGCGTCCGAGCTGGTACGAGCGCCACCGTATGGTGGGTATCCCGCCCGCGATGACGGCCATCACGGCGACGATCGCCATGACTGCCGCCGACACCGGGATGCCCCGGCGGGCGCTTACGGGGGAAGAAGCTGGGTCCATCGCTCCCTGAGTTCGCTGCGTGCCGACGAGTGTCCTGCCCTTCGGCTTCCCCGGGTGCGTGTCACGTTTTGTGGTTGTTCATGCTGTGAATGCGTCTACGGGCTGCAGCGCTCCGGCTCTGAGGGCCTGGTGTTTGCGGGCGACGGTGTGGGTGAGGTTGCCTCCGAGGTGCGCTGCCCG
>JAAYVH010000068.1 GCA_012517255.1 Chthonomonadales bacterium | reverse complement strand
GATTGGCCACAACAATGTCCGTCGTGGTGTCGAGTCCCGTGTTGCTCTGGGGATCCAGAGCCAACTGGGTGCTACCATTGTTCACCGTCGGGAGCAACGGGCTACTGGGTGAAGATGCCGAGTAGTTGAAGGTCACGGCGAAGGCAGACCCAGCGATGCTGAGCGCGAGGCCAACGCCAATTAGACTGGTCAAGAATCTCTTCATAAGACGATTCCTTTCTGGACGGCCCTGTACCCGACCGTCGCGATACTCGTCAGTGCGGGAAACCCGCAATGCCTAGCGCGAGGCATGAACCTCGCATCCATTTGAGTGTGCACAAACCATGCCAACGAATGAAACGCGAATCTTCCGGTTGACCCGTACCCGGGTGCTCCGGCGGATGCCCGATTCAATCGTTGAACGTCTCCACGCTTGGTGATAAACGTTCCTGGCTGTCGTTTGTGCGGAACACGGGCTTGCGCCCGTTTGGCGTCCACTCACTCAACGATATTATACGCGATTCAGTTCCGCACGGCAACCATTTCGCGTGCGCATAAAAATGATTACCATTTTTGTCACTTCCACCGGTTTTCGCCTATTTGCGGTCGAATGAGACCGGATATGGAGGCGAGAACAGGCGGGTGGAGAAATACCGCTCCGACCGGTCGCATAAAACGGTTACCACAATGCTACCCGGGCCGAGTGATTCCAGTATCCGCAAAGAGGCGACCACGTTGGCGCCCGAGGACGTGCCGACCGGCAGTCCGTACTCCTGCATCAGCCGTTTGGTCATGGTCATCGCATCGTCACTGCTGACCTTGATGGTCTCTTCAATGGCGCTGACGTTTAGGAGCGGCGGAATGAAACCGTCGCCGATGCCCTCGATGGAGTGCATGCAGGGCGCTTCCCCGGCCAGAAGGGCCGATTCAGAGGGTTCCATGGCTACTATCAGTGTGCGCGGGTTTGCCTTCTTCAGCGCTCTGCCGATGCCCATCAGTGTTCCGCCTGTTCCGTAGCCGGCCACGAACGCGTCAATCGGCACAGGTACCTGGCGCAGGATCTCCGGGCCCGTGTAAATCTCGTGGTCCAGGGCGTTTTCGGGATTCTCAAACTGGCGCGGAAGGAAGTAGCGAGGATCTTCTTCCGCCATCCGGCGGGTGATCTCCACGCCTTTCCAGTACTCCATCATGCCCAGTCGCTCCTCGAAGGGCGTCACCTGGCCGCCGAAAGCCTCGATGATTTTTCGGCGCTCGATGCTGGCGTGCTCGGACATCACGATGTGCACGGGATAGCCGCAGGCGGCGCCGACCATGCTCATCGCGATGCCCGTGTTTCCGCTACTGCATTCCAGGATGGTCATACCCGGCCGGAGGTCGCCGGTTTCAATTGCCTTGGTGATGACGTGCTTCGCGATCCGGTCCTTGATGCTTCCGCTGGGATTGAGGAACTCGCATTTGGCGAGGATGCGTTTGTCCTCCTCCTTGAAGTACAGAGGTATCAATGGTGTGTTGCCGATCAGGTTGAGAACGGACATACGGCCACTCCTTGCGTTTTGCGTTCATGATAGCGGGGTGCCTTGAGGGGGAGCGTGTGTCCTAAAATGAAAGCGTGAGACACCACGTTCAGCGCGCCTGGAACAAGGCATGTGCCTTGATGGAGATGGTGAAGATCCAGCATACGGTCTTCGCCCTGCCGTTTGCGCTGATGAGCGCCCTCGCGGCCGCGAACGGGCAGATTCCGTTTGAAACGCTTTTCTGGATCCTCGTGGCGATGGTGGGCGCCCGGTCCTCGGCGATGACGTTCAACCGCATCGTGGACCGCAGGATCGACGCCATCAATCCGAGAACAGCGAACCGGGCGGTTGCGACGGGCGAAATCTCCGTTGCTTCAGCGTTCGCGACACTCCTCATCGCAACCGGTTTTTTCATTCTCGCCGCCGCCATGCTGAACAGGCTCGCTCTACTGCTGTCGCCGGTCGCCCTGATTGTCATCTGGGGATACTCGCTTACCAAGAGGTTCACCCAGTGGTCGCACCTGTTCCTCGGATTGTCGCTTGGAATCGCGCCTGTGGGAGCGTGGATAGCCGTTCGGGGAGAAATCGGGTGGCCGAGTGTGTGGCTGGCCGCGGCCGTGCTCACTTGGGTGGCGGGTTTCGACATCATCTACTCGTTGCAGGACATTGAGTTCGACCGGAAACAGGGATTGCATTCCATCCCGGCGCGGGTGGGACCCGGGCGAGCGTTGATGATATCGGCGTTACTGCACGGGTTGAGTGTTGTGTTTCTGTCGATGTTCGGATACACCGCCGGGCTGAATGCCGTTTACTGGATTGGCGTGGTCGTCGCCGCCGGATTGCTGTGGTGGGAGCACACGCTGGTCCAGCCCGATGATATTACCCGGGTGGACGCGGCGTTCTTCACCGTAAACGGATACGTCAGCATCTGTTTATTTCTGTTCACGGCGGTCGCCGTGTACACGGGAGCGTCATGAACACTGCGAAATCGGAAGTCCTTTACCGGCAGGCGTTGACCTGCATACCCGGTGGTGTGAACAGCCCTGTCCGCGCGTTCGGCGGAGTCGGAGGGACGCCGCGTTTCATCGTCCGGGGCGAAGGCGCCTGGATGTGGGACGCGGACGGCAACCGCTATCTGGACTGCATCGGATCGTGGGGACCGTTGTTGCTCGGCCACGCGCACCCCGCGGTGATTGAGGCTGTCACGCGGACCGCGTCGATGGGCACGACATTCGGAGCGCCGACCGAAGCCGAGGTCCTGTTCGCGGAAGAGATCTGCCGGTGGGTGCCGTCCGCGGAGATGGTGCGCCTGGTATGCAGTGGCACCGAGGCGGTGATGTCGGCGGTGCGGCTGGCGCGCGGTTTCACGGGACGCGAAAAGATCGTCAAGTTCGAGGGTTGCTACCACGGGCACGCGGATGCGCTTCTGGCCGCCGCGGGATCGGGAGTGGCTACTTTCAGTCTGCCCTCATCGCCCGGAGTGACCAGGGGCGCCGCCTCGGACACCCTGCTCGCCCCCTACAACGATGTCTCTGCCGTGCAGAGGTTGTTCGGCACTCACGGATCGGAAATCGCCGCGGTGCTGGTGGAACCGGTAGCAGGCAATATGGGTGTCGTTCCGCCGGAACCGGGATTCCTCGATTCCCTGCGCAAAGTGACATTTGACAATGGCGCATTGTTGATTTTCGATGAAGTGATGACGGGATTCCGGGTATCGGCCGGAGGCGCGCAGGAACTATACGTTATACGGCCGGACCTGACCACGCTCGGCAAGATTGTCGGCGGCGGATTCCCTCTGGCCGCGTACGCGGGCAGGAAGGACATCATGAGTCATGTGGCGCCCGCCGGCCAGGTTTATCAGGCGGGGACGCTGAGCGGCAATCCCGTGGCCGTGGCCGCCGGACTGGCACAATTGAAAGCGATACGGACGATTCCGGATGCGTTCGAACGGCTGGAATCAACCGGCGCAATGGCTGAAGATGCTTTAGGGCGCGCCGCCGCCGACGCCGGGGTGCCCGTTTGTGTCAACCGCGCCGGTTCGATGCTGACCGTCTTTTTCACGCCCGGCCCCGTTCGCGACTACGAAACGGCGAAAACCAGCGACACCAAACGGTTCGCCGCGTTCTTCCACGCCATGCTGAACGAGGGAGTGCACCTGCCCCCGTCGCAATTTGAGGCTCTGTTCTTCTCGCTGGCTCACGGTGAAGAAGAGATGACCCACTTCAAGAAGGCCGCGACCGCCGCCATGCGGGCTGTCGCCGAGACCCGAGGAAACGAATGATGAAAACCTGGATAACCGGAATGCTGATGACCATTGCCGTCGGAAACGCGGGATCGGCGGTGACGCCGTTCACCTTCGCGCATATCTCGGACACACACATGGCGGTTCGCCAGACGAAGTTCGACGAAAACCTGAAGAACATCCTGAAGGAGATCAGCGCCACCACGCCGCAACCGGCGTTTGTTCTGCACACCGGCGACATCACGGAGATGGGAAGTGCTGACGAGTTCAACCTGTACAAGGAGAACATCAAGGCTTCGGCGGTGCCCGTGTACAGCACGCCCGGCAACCACGAGTCGAGATGGGCGGACCAGAGCATCAACCGCTTTGCCGAGATGCTCGGCAAGCCAAACATTTCGTTTGTGAAGAACGGCGTTCGGTTCATCGGTTGGAACTCGGCGATCTGGCTGGAGCATCACGGCGCGATCTCCGGCGACACCCGCCGCTGGATTGTCGGCGAACTTAAGAAGGACCCGCCCGGCACGCCTGCCGTGCTCTTCACGCACCAGCCTCCGATGTATCCCGACAGCACGTACCAGACCGGCGACGTCGAGTTGTGGCGCGACATCGCCCCGTACAACGTGGTCCTTTTCGCCAACGGACACGGGCACATCTTCAAGAACTGGATCGTCAACGGCGTTGTGTGCCACATGACCAAAGGCGCCATGAACGAGAACGGCGGTTATACGCTGTACGAATTCACGGACTCCGAGATGAAGGTTTACGACAAGCTCTACGGTCAGGACAAAAAGCTCGTCGCCTCGATACCTCTGAAGCGCTCGCCGATCGGTGTGACTCTAAAGCCCGTAGGCGCAGTGGCTGACCGGACGTTCGAGGTGCGTGTCACCAACACAAATGGCCGTGTCTCGAAGGTGGAGTACGCCATCGACCATCATCAGAGGCCGGGTGACAGTAATTGGCACGCCATCACCGCCGCGTCCGCCGGCACGTACCGCTTCACGCTACCCGAGGCCGAACTGGTTCCGGGACGCCACACATTGGCGGTGCGTGCTGTGGAGCCGGACGGAAGCATCTGGGTAAACGTCATCGATCTGCCCGTTGCCCAAGGTAATAACCCGGTACGGGTATTCGATGCCGTAACGGCCCTGCAGGGACCGTGCGCCGTTGACGCGACATCGGTATATGTGGGCGGCTGGGACGGCAAACTGTACAGCGTCGACAAGGCGGCGATGAAGAAGAAATGGACCTTCGCGACCAGGGGCGCCGTCATCGGCGCGCCCGCCGTCAGCGGCAGTCTGGTTGTTTTCGGAAGCACGGATCGAAGTGTTTACGCCGTTGACACCAAAACCGGCAAGAAAGTATGGGCTTTCCCAACGACCGGTCCCATCCAGGGGCACACGGCCGTATCCGGGGGACGCGTGTTTGTCGCCTCGGGCGACCATAACCTGTACTGCCTGGACCTGAAAACCGGCAAGAAGCTGTGGGCCTACCCGATGAAGATGCACGCGCAGGCTCGCCCGGCCGTGGTGGACGGTGTGGTTTTTGTCGGCGCGTGGGACAACACGTTCTACGCAATCAACGCCTCCACCGGAACGCTGAATTGGAGCAAGCGCATCGGCACTTCCATCTTCTTCTCACCGGCGGTGTCATCGCCTTGTGTGGTGGACGGCAAGGTCATCACAACCGCGGCAATCGTGCCCGCCGACAAGGCCGCCTTCCATGTTCTGGCGCTGGACACCGAAACCGGCGAAACCGTGTGGGGACACCGCATGGAAGAAGGTAGCGCCGCCTACGCTTCGCCGACCTCCGACGGGCGCCGCGTTTTTCTGGCCAACCTGAGCGGCGATCTGTTTGCGTTGAACCTGAACGACGGTTCGCTGGCTTGGAAAACGAAGATGGGCGAGACGACGTATGACTGCCGCCCGACCTACACGAACCGGCTGGTGGTGTGCAATAACCTGTTCGGTGGTCTGCGCGCCTACAACGCCGCGAACGGCGAGCCCGTGTTCCAGTACAAAACCGGCGCCGGCCTGCAGTTCGCCTGGCCGACAGTGGACGGAACGACCATTTACCAACCGTCGATGGACGGCACGCTGACGTCTGTGTCCGGGGTGTCGCTGACGGGAACGGGCGAGGCCGGCTGATGCTCGTGTTGGGTCTCGATCCCGGTACCGCCATCACCGGTTACGGATTGATCCGATACGAAAACGGCCGGCTTGAGGTGGTGGCTTCGGGAACGCTGGAGACCAGCAAACGCGAGGCCGAGGTGGCGCGCCTGAACAGCCTGTTCAACGCGGCGGAAGCCCTGCTGGCCGAGCATCGTCCGGACGCGATTGCCGTGGAGCATCTCTTTTTCGGGCGAAATGTCAACACGATGCTGAACGTCAGCCGCGCGTCCGGCGTGCTGTTGCTGGCCGCGGCGAGGGCGTCGATACCGGTGACGGAATACACCCCGATGCAGGTGAAGATGGCGGTTGTGGGCTATGGAGTCGCCGAGAAACAGCAGGTGCAGTTTATGGTGACGCGCATCCTGGGCCTGGACGCCCCGCCGAAACCGGACGACGTGGCCGACGCGCTGGCATTGGCGATCTGCCACGCGCATTCGAGCAAATTGGGCGCGCTTGATCCGAGCGGAATCGGGCATCGCAAGCGGGGAACGTGACCGGCGCATAAGGATCTCATCGGGCGGATTCTGAACCATCTGTACCAACTACTTCATCGGTTGAGCGTCAAGGCCTGTCATTCTTGTATGTTGTGGAGTGTAGGTCCAGGCCGAGTAGTCGGCTAAGTGTAATAGGCCGAATCGATCGGCCTGGACCCGTGGCGTGGCAGATCGTATCATTCTCGGAACGGTCAGAGTCCGTCGCTCAGCGCGATCGACACGCCATTGCCTTTCGATCCCGAACAGTTGCCCGAGCCCCAGGTTCTGGGAGCTCGCATCAGCAAGACCGGGACGCGGCAAACACACACAAACAAAGGATACCACAATGGCAGAGACAGACAAAGTGTACGTCGGCATCGATGTTTCGAAAGACACATTGGACATCGCCACGATGCCCCAACCTTCTTCCCGCAGGTTTTCGAACGATCCTTGTGGGATTGACGAACTCGTAGAGTACTTAAGAGAGTTAGCTCCCACGTTGATCGTATTGGAAGACACGGGAGGATACCAACGCGACGCAGCAGTTGCGCTGAATGACGTCGGACTCCCCACAGTCGTGGTGAACCCTCGCGCGATACGATTGTACGCGAAAGCAAGGAAGATACTGGCCAAGACGGATCGCCTGGACGCCGGAGTGCTGGCCCGGTACGCTTGGAAGGAACAGCCTGAAATCCGTCCGATGCCCGATCGTGATCAGAGAGAACTCCGGGATACGGTGACCCGCCGCCAGCAGATCGCCGAGATGATCGCGGCCGAGAAGAACCGATGTCACCAGGCTCGCGGGGCAGTGAAGGCCGGTATCGAGGCGCACATTACGTATCTGGAATCCCAACGGAGCGAACTCGACGAGGTGTTGGACAAGATCATAGCGAGCAACGCTCAGTGGGCTGAGTCTGAATCGCTCCTACGTTCCGTGCCCGGAGTGGGGCCCGTGATCACATACACGCTGTTGGCGGAACTGCCGGAACTCGGAAGCCTCAATCGCAGAAAGATCGCGGCGCTTGTGGGGGTCGCCCCATTCAACAATGATTCCGGCAAGCATCAGGGACACCGATGCATCTGGGGTGGAAGAGCCCCCGTCCGTTGCGCCCTGTATATCGGAGTCTTGGCCGGAATCCGGTACAACCCCGTCATCTCGCCGTATTATTATCGCTTACGGAAGGAAGGTAAGCCGTTCAAGGTGGCCATGGTTGCCTGTATCCGCAAGTTACTCACGACGCTGAACGTGATAATAGCTACACGACGTCCCTGGGATACCAATCGAATTGCCCTGACGGGCATAGCT
>JAAYVH010000067.1 GCA_012517255.1 Chthonomonadales bacterium | reverse complement strand
GCCCTGCGGGCCGGTCTGAACAACGTCGGCCCTTCAGGCCGAACCACCGCCATCCGGACGAACATCGCCCGCCATGATTTCGACACGGCGCTTCGCGCCGGCTCAATCACCGGCGGGCTGCGTGCGCACCCTTTAGCGGCGTATCAGCCGGACGACCACTGCCGCAATCAGACGGCATGAGGCTCCTACCGGCTGGTACGCCCTTGTCCGTCAGATGACGGCGTCATTGATCGTCGTGGGCGAACCAACCGCGTGCTGCCGCGTTCCTCTTCATGGCGGTTCCGCTCGGCGGTTGATTCGCCCCTACGGGCATGGTCCGGCAGTGTGGGCGCAATCGGGCGATGGCGTGTTCCGCTCGTTGGCGGAGCTCAGCGCTTGATCCGCCCACACTCGGCGCGGTCAATCGAAAACAACGGTCTTGTTGCCGTGCACGAGGACGCGATCCTCGACGTGCCAGCGCACGGCGCGAGCCAGCACCATGCGCTCGACCTGCCGCCCGATCCGCCGCAGGTCGGCCGCCCGATGGCGGTGATCTACGCGTTGGACGTCCTGTTCGATGATGGGACCGGCGTCGAGCTCCTCCGTCACGTAGTGAGCCGTCGCGCCGATGAGCTTGACGCCCCGCTCGTACGCCTGCGTGTACGGCTTGGCCCCCACGAACGCCGGCAAGAAGCTATGGTGGATGTTGATGATCCGATTGCGCCAGCGTTCGACGAATGCCGCCGAAACGATCTGCATGTAGCGGGCGAGGATCACGGCGTCTATGCCGTCGGACAGTATCTCGTTGTGCTGCGCCTCGGCGGCCCCTCGGTCGGATGCCTGGACGGGAACATGGTGGAACGGTACATTCCACTGAGCGGCGACGGGCTCGAGGTCGGGATGGTTGCTGATGACGGCTACGACGTCTGCCTGCAGGTCGCCCGATCGCTGCTGCCAGAGTAGCTCCAGGAGGCAATGCTCCTCGCGCGATACGAAGACAGCCAGCCGCTTGCGTCGCCCAGCATGGGCCAGACGCCAGCTCATGGCGAACGGCGTGGCCACCTTTCGATCGAAGTCGCGAACAAGCTCGGGAGTTCGGCGCACCAGATCGGGCAGTTCGAAGTCAACTCGCATGAGAAACTGACCGCCCCACGGATCCGTTGAGTGCTGATCCGAGTGAACGATGTTCGCGCCGCACTCGAACAGGAATCGGGCGATGGCAGCCACGATCCCCGGTCGGTCCGAACATGCGATGAGCAGGCGTCCGCGATTGTGCATGGCTCAGCGCTCCGACATGGAGCCGTGCATGCGCACGGTCCGCGTCGAACTCCGTGACGTCAGACCGGCATCATGGTAGGTCGCGGCTCGGGTCATTGCGCCAAACGGCCCGTCACCTCGATCACGGTCACCGACCGTGGCGGGAAGACCATCGGGAGTCTATTGCGGCTGAGGGATGTCTTGACCTCGTGCGGCGCGATTCGAGATGGCTCCGCCAGCGTGTTGCGGTCGGCCAGCTCAGCCGAAACCTGCCATGCTCGTGCCTGGCGCGCGGCATAGGTCGTATCCATCTCGATCGTCGTCTCGATAGCGGCGTTCCCTGCATTGACGATCTTCACAACCACGCGACTGCCATCCCTGCTACGGGTGGCCGAGACGTTGAGCGCTTCTGGCGTGTCGGCTGCCACGCGCAACGGCTGGAAGTGATCGTGGAAGAGCTTCATCACAACGTAGTTGGGCGCCGGGTACCACGAGAGATGATCGTGATTGATGAAGGCATTGTCCCACGCCGGCGCATCCACTCGCCGCAGGAACAGCGCCGGCGTGGCCACCTTGATAACATCTGCGGAACGTTCCATCACGTTGAGATAGCCGCCGGCAAACAGGCCGGTGCGCCAATCGGTGCTCTGGGCGTTCCATTCTGTCACCGACAGTCGAACCTTCGGATTCGGGCTTGCCGCAATGATCTTCGCATAGCGCTGCCACAGGGCTTCGAACGACGCCGGAGCCGTGGCATAGTTGTCGGGGTTCTCGTAGAAGTGATAACTGATGAAGTCAATGTACCGACCGCATAGCTCCAGGAGCCGAGGATCTTCCTTCTCCCAGAACGTGCAGGCATGGATGAGCAATCCCGGCCACCGTGCGCGGATCTGGGCAGCCACCTTGGCCACGAGGCGGCCGTAGCGCTCGACTCCCAGCCCCCATGTCTCGTTGTCCATCTCCCAGTGGACGACGTTGTAGGGCTCCGGATGGCCGTTCGCTGCGCGCAATGCTCCCATGGGCGTTGTCACATCTCCGTTACAGTACTCGATCCATTCCAGCGCCTCCCGGATGTACTCATCCTCTTTGGCCGGATCGTCCCAGCTGCCGAGGTTGACCACTACCATGGGCTCCGCGCCGACCACGCGGCACATGCGCATGTACTCGTCTATGCCGAAGCCGCACGAGTCCCACTCGCCCCACACGTAGTTGTTGAACGGCTTTCGCTCGCGTTGGGGGCCGATGGCGCGCTTCCAGCGATAGATGGATGCGAAGCAGCCGCCCGGCCAGCGAATGATCGGCGGCTTGAGCGCTTTGACGGCCTCCAGCAGGTCGCTCCTGCATCCGGTGGCGACATAGTCGCTGCGCGTCATTGAAACCATGTCCAGGAAGAGCGAGCCGGTGCCCTCGGCGGATACCACCAGCATGGCGTGCGGGTCGGTCTTCCTGGGAGACAGCGAGAACTTGCGCTCGGCGTAGGTCTTGCCCGGGTTCTTGAGCGACTGGCGCGCCAGCTCGGTTCCATCCGAACCGACCAGGCGTACGGACAGCCCGCGGACGTCGCCATCCGCTCGGCACCACACAACCCCCGGATACCGCTTGCCCTGGACAGCATGGACACGCCCTTGCGCGATGCCCCGACGCGATCCATCCAGCGTGACACGTGCCGCAAGCCCCGTGTTGGGGGATTCGGGCTCTTCGACCAGCTGCGCAGTCGTTCTCCGATCGGGCCACGGTTTCCACTCGGACGGGAGATCGAACTCGGTGGGCATATCGGCAAGCGACAGCGGAAGCGTGTTGCCTCTGAGATCGGTGACCTTCATGTCCTTGAACTCGCCGCAGGTCGCCCAGAAGCCAACGCCGACTCCGCCGGATCTGTGCGTGCCGTCGCGCATGTCAAGGATCAGCTCGTCGTCAACCCATCCCTGAATGTGGTCGCCTTCGACCCTCATGCGAATCCGGTACCAGCGGCCCGCCTCAATGCTGCCGCGCACTCGGGGACCGATCGGAACGCGCTGATCGTTCACTTCCCGTTCGAGCTGATGGGCGGTGTTGCCCCATCCGCCAAGGTTCCACCAGTAGAAGTTGCGATCATCGCTCGCGCGGACCAGGATCAGGAAGCCTTCGGCTCCGCTGGTCTTCCGGGCGCTCAGCGCGAACTCATAGTCCGTCCACGTGCGATCGCCGATCACGGTCTTGATGTCGGTCTCGGGTGCGGTCAGCTTCAGAGTGTCTCCAGTCCGCGTGAACCAGGTAGTGCCTGTGAAGGCCCTGTTCTGGACGAGCTCACCATACAGTCCGTCTTCGACCGAGTGATAGATATGCTCGAGGAACTGCCCGTAGATGCGTCGGTCAATCTCGCCCAGCACCTCGCCGGGACGCACGAGGAAACGTTGCTGAGCCCTGGCGGTTGCCAGCGCTGTGCAGGCGAGCAGAGCCGATCCCATTACGACGAGCACGTTCATCTCCATATCCTCACTTTCAATGTTCGAGCGTCCATTCATTCTGTTCGCGATGGCCGTATCTTCATCCTGCGTGGCGCCGGCCCCCGTGTGCCATAATGGAAACGGCGATGGAGGCCGCCAGGGCGCATGCCCGAACCGCTCTGCCCGAGCTAATGGCTCCTGACCGGCACGCGATGGCGTTCGGCGGGAGCTATTGTGCTTTGGAGCGAGCAATGAACCGAGGTGAGCGAATAAGAGGCGGGGCCATCGCCGCAGAGTCCCGATCCTGCGGGTTTATCAGCCACGGCGCAGCGCTGCTCCGGCGATTCATGCGTCACAAGAGGTTCGCCCGACACGCTTCCAGCGGCGTAGACCGGCACATCGCTTACCACCGCCTTCTTGACGCTCTCGAACGACCCGGATGCCCTGTTTGTGCGCTCCTGGCCGAGGGCACGGTCGGTTGGTTCGACTCGCTATTCCGCGAGATGGTCAACGATCCGGAGATCCGGCTGCGCATCCGTCGCTCTCTGGGATTCTGCAAAGGCCATGGGGATGTCGCGGCGGCTCGCGGCGCCGCGCTGGGCCTGGCACTGATCTATCAGGACGTGGTGGAGCACGCGCTCGAGCGCCTGCGGAGGCGAGGAAGTGGCCCCGGAGGGAGGGCTCTGGCAGTTTGCCCCGCATGCGAGGACGAGTTGGTCAGGGCGGCGACGTATGTGCGAACGCTGGCTGACTATCTCGTGGACCCCGCGGTTCAATCGGCCTATGCTGCGAGCGACGGCCTGTGCATCCGGCATGTGGAGATGCTGGTTGACGTCAGCGCCGATTCTGTGCTCGACCTGGTAGTGGCGAACGAAGTAATCAGGCTCGATGCGCTGGCAAGCGATCTCAGGGAGTTTATCCGCAAGTCGGACTACCGCTTTGGCGGCGAGCCGTTCGGCAATGAGCGTGACTGCGTGCGGCGCGCCGCCAGCAAGTGCTCGGGGGCTCGGACGGCCGCGGAGGACGGCTGAGCCATGGCCGACGCGCTGTTCACCGCCGAGTTTCGGCAGGCCTGCTCTGGTAAGGGGTGCCCGTTCTGCCGCATCGCTCGTGGCCGCACACGGCGTTACCTGAGCACGTTGCTCTATGAGTATGCGACTGCTCCGGATATCCATCGGCGACTGGCCGAAACCCGGGGCTTCTGCCATGCCCACGCATGGATGCTGCAGCATATCGCCCGCGCTGAGGGCAATGATGGACTGGGCGTTGCCATCCTGTATGCGACCGTCGTGCAGCGGCTTCGTACGGACCTTGGCTCCGTGCTTTCCGACGCTTCGGTCGTTGTTCGACCTCAACGGTGTGTCGAAGCGTCGCGGGTCATCGGCACGTGTCTTGCATGCTCGCGCCAGCAAGATAGCGAGAACTACACTCTGAGTGTTTTCCTCGAAGACGTCACACAGGAGGGATTCGAGGGTGATCTCGCGTGCGCCTACGAAGGCAGTGACGGCGCTTGTCGGCCCCACTTCGAGGCTCTCATGGCTGCCTGCACCGGACCTGATGCGGCCCGGTGGCTCGCGGAGCGATTTCTCGCCAGGCTGACCGAGCTGGCCGATCACCTGAACACCTATATGCGAAAGCACCAAGTGGAGCATCGGGGCGAGCCCATGGGCGGGGAGCGGGACAGCTGGATTCGGGCTATCGAGCTGTGCGCGGGGGCGCGCAATGGCATCCTGAGACAGGACGAGGGAGGCACGCGTCCGTGAACACCGTATACTGCCCTGCATGCTACGCCGCGAACGGAAAGGAGGCGCGGATCTGCTCACGGTGCGGCGCTGAACTGGACCTCATTCCGGAGCGCGACTACGCATCCGGCCTCATCTGGGCGCTTGGGCATCCTGAACCGACGGTCGCGCCGCGGGCTGCCTGGATTCTCGGGGAAAGGCGGGATCGCAGCGCGCTGCGACCGTTGATGGAACTGATGGTGCACGCGCGCGATCTTGGAGCCATCGAGGAGGCCGCGACGGCCCTGGGCAAGCTCGGTGATCCGTCTGCCATACCGGCGCTGGCGGGTGTTCTGCAGAGCTCCTACCTGACCGACCGCATCCGAGCCGCAGAGGCTCTCGGCAAGATCGGCGGGGCCGAAGCGGCGACGGCTCTGCAAGCCGCGCTCGCTGACCGGAACGCGAGTGTCCGCGAGGCTGCTGCGAGAGCGCTCGACTTCATGACCAACAGGGGAGATCAGCCATGACCGACGCTCATCGAGGCCATCTGTGCGCCGGGCTGTCGTCGCTCGAGGAGATCGTTCGTGACATGACCGAGATCGGCAGCAAGGGGCGCAGTCCCACCAACGGCCAGCGCCTCACGCCGCTGCCGCCCCAGGTGTGGTCCGAGATCGAGACTCCGCTAGAGAGGGCAGTAGGGCGGCTAAGGGAAACGATGAGACTGCTCGCGCCGGATGCGCTCGCAGAGCGTGACCGAGCAGAAGAACCGTCAGGTACGCTCTTTCGATTGGCGATCCTGCTGCGTCATGCCGAAGAGGAGAT
>JAAYVH010000066.1 GCA_012517255.1 Chthonomonadales bacterium | reverse complement strand
GACCGCAAGAAGATGGTGCATGACGAGGATCTTGAGGTGATCGTGGCTGACGAGACCTCGTCGGTGCGTGTCAGCTACGAGCTGCTCCAGGTGCAGGTATCGTGCGGGGACCACAGCATTCCGACGGCCACGGTTCAGTTGCGCGGCCCGGGCGGCCAGGTCATGGTGGACTCAGATCACGGCACGGGGCCGGTGGATGCCATCTACCGAGCCATCAACCGCGTGACACGGGTGGAGAACGAGCTGATCGAGTTCTCTATCCAGGCGGTAACCGAGGGCATAGACGCCCTTGCGGAGGTCACCATTCGTATCCGGAGCAACGGGGATATCTACACCGGTCGCGGCTCGCATTCCGACATCTGCGTGGCCAGCGCGCGAGCCTACATGCATGCCCTGAACCGGCTCATCGAGAATCGCCTGGATGCCGCTGGGGCCGGGGCGATGGAGCAAGTGTGATGGCACAGCCGAGGACCATGCTGGAGAAGATCTGGGCTGCTCACGCAGTCCGCGAGACTGCTGGCGAGCCGGCGCTCCTGTACATCGATCTCCATCTGCTGCACGAGGTCACGTCGCCACAGGCTTTCGACGGCCTGAGGATGAATGGCCGGACGGTTCGGAGGCCCGATCTGACCCTGGCGACCGTGGATCACAACGTGCCGACTCGGGATCGTCATCTTGCCATAGCCGACCCGGTCAGCAAGGCGCAGGTGGAAGCGCTGGCCGCAAACTGCGACGAGTTCGGCATAACGTTGTTCGATCTGCATCATCAGCGACAGGGAATAGTGCACGTGATCGGACCCGAGCTGGGCCTCACGCAGCCGGGAATGACCATCGTCTGCGGTGACAGTCATACGGCGACGCATGGGGCATTCGGGGCGCTGGCATTCGGCATCGGCACCTCGGAGGTCGAGCACGTGCTGGCCACGCAGTGCCTGCCCCAGGACAGGCCTCCGACGATGGAGATCCGTCTCACGGGCGAGACGCCGCTGGGTGTGTCTGCCAAGGACCTTATCCTCGGCATCATCGGGCAGATTGGCACGGATGGGGCCACCGGATACGCCGTTGAGTACACCGGCCAGCCGATCCGCGAGCTGAGCATGGAAGGCCGCATGACCGTCTGCAATATGTCCATCGAGGCGGGCGCTCGCGCCGGAATGATCGCGCCGGACGACGTGACCTTTGCGTATCTGAAGGATCGACCCTATGCTCCGAGCGGCAACGACTGGAAGGCAGCAACCGAGTACTGGCGCAGCCTGCCGACGGATCCGGATGCGGCCTTTGACCGATCGGTGACCATCGCCGTTGAGGGCCTGGCTCCGCAGGTTACGTGGGGTACCAGTCCCGGCCAGGTGGCTCCTGTGACGGGCCGCGTGCCCGATCCCACGCGCCTCCCGACTGCCGGAGAGCGGGACGCGGCCGAGCGCGCCCTCGCCTACATGGGACTGCAGCCGGGCGCCCCGATAGGCGAGATTGCGATCACGCGCGTGTTCATCGGGTCCTGTACGAACGGTCGGCTTGAGGATCTGCGCGCGGCAGCAAGGATCGCCCGAGGACGACGTGTGGCCAGCGGGGTGACCGCGCTGGTGGTTCCGGGCTCGATGGAGGTCAAGCGCCAGGCAGAGGCTGAGGGACTGGGTCTCATCTTTGTCGAAGCAGGCTTCGAGTGGCGCGAACCGGGCTGTTCCATGTGCCTCGGCATGAACCCCGACTTCCTCTTGCCCGGCGAGCGATGCGCCTCATCATCCAATCGCAACTTCGAAGGACGCCAGGGCAAGGGAGGGCGCACGCATTTGATGAGCCCCGAGATGGCCGCGGCGGCCGCCATAGCCGGGCATATCGTGGATGTCCGCACGTGGAGCGTGGAGGACTGAGTGGAAGCATTTGTACGACACACAGGCCTGGCGGCGCCGCTCGATCGCGCCAACGTTGACACAGACCAGATCGTACCGAAGCAGTTTCTCAAGCGCATCGGACGAACCGGGTTCGGCGAGGTGCTGTTCTACGACTGGCGCTACATGCCGGACGGAACGCCGAACCCGGACTTCGTGCTGAACCGACCGGCGTATGCTGGCGCCTCCATTCTGGTGGCGGGGCGGAACTTCGGGTGCGGCTCCTCGCGCGAGCACGCTCCATGGGCGATCCGGGAGTTCGGCTTCCGGGCGATCATCGCGCCCTCCTTCGCCGATATCTTTCGCAACAACTGCCTCCGCAACGGTCTGGTT
>JAAYVH010000065.1 GCA_012517255.1 Chthonomonadales bacterium | reverse complement strand
CCCCTATGGCGCACATCATGATCGTAGACGATCAATCCGCCGACGGCACCGCTCGATTGGCCGAGCAGGCGTTTGCGGGCCGGCCCGGTTGTCGCGTCCTGTCTCGATCGGGCCCGCGCGGTCTGGGTCGAGCCTACGCCGAGGGGTTCCGAGCCGCGCTCGACGCCGGCTACGAGGCCGTGGTCCAGATGGACGCCGATCTCTCGCACGATCCGGCAGCCATACCGGCGCTGCTGGCGGCGTTGGAGCATGCCGATCTCGTGATCGGATCCCGGTATTGCCCGGGAGGCGGCGTCGAAGGGTGGGCCGCCCATCGGCTCTGGCTCAGCAAGTTCGCCAACCGGTATGCACAGACTGTCACCGGTATGGGCATCGCCGACATCACGGCAGGCTATCGCGCCTGGCGCGCGGAGGCGCTGCGCAAGCTCCACCTGGAGGATGTCGCATCGGCAGGGTACAGCATTCAGGTAGAGTTAGCGGTGCGCGCCTATTGCGCGGGCCTGCGCATATGCGAGGAGCCGATCGTCTTCACCGACCGGCGTCGCGGGCAGTCCAAGATGACGTTGACGGTGCTCTGGGAGTCCTTTGTCATGCCGTGGCGGCTTCGCGCCTATGTGGCGCGGATGCGGCGCGCAACGAGCAGGTAGAACGGCGACGCATCGTCCCGTCGCACGGACCGGCAGCATCCCGGGCCGCGGCTCTCGGGGCATAGCGCACGATATGAACATCAGATACCCCTCACCCGTCGCTGGGGAGGGAACGGGAGGGAATCACGCAGATGGCGCCCATTCTCGTAACTGGCGCTGCTGGTTTCATCGGCTACCACACCTGCGAGGCGCTGCTCGCTCGGGGCGACGCCGTTGTCGGTCTCGACAACATGAATGACTACTATGAGGTGTCGCTCAAAGAGGCGCGGCTGGCTCGGCTGACGGGCCGCGACGGGTTCACCTTCGTTCGCGCCGATGTGGCCGACCTGAAGGCGCTCCAGGACGTGTTTGCCCGGGACCTCCCGCGCGGCGTGGTTCATCTGGCGGCCCAGGCAGGCGTGCGCTACTCGCTGCAGAACCCCCATGCGTATGTCCAGAGCAACCTCGTGGGATTCGTCAACATCCTCGAGTGCTGCCGGCATGGCAAGGTCGAGCACCTCGTCTATGCATCCTCCAGCTCCGTCTACGGCGCCAACACGCTGATGCCCTTCTCGGTCCATCACAACGTGGACCATCCCGTGAGCCTCTACGCCGCCACCAAGAAGGCCAACGAGCTGATGGCTCATACCTACAGCCATCTGTATGGCCTTCCGACCACCGGCCTGCGCTTCTTCACCGTCTACGGTCCCTGGGGACGGCCCGACATGGCCTTGTTCCTCTTCACGCGCGCCATCCTCGAGGGCCGCCCCATCGAGATCTACAACGAGGGCCGCATGCGCCGGGACTTCACCTACATAGACGACATCGTCGAGGGCGTTGTCAGAACCCTCGACCGCATTCCCCGGGGCTCATCCGACTGGTCCGGCGACCACCCGGATCCCGGCACCAGCCGCGCTCCCTATCGCGTCTACAACATCGGCAACAATCAGCCCGTCGAGCTCGTGGAGTTCGTCGGCGCCATCGAGGAAGCTCTGGGCCGCGAGGCCGAGAAGCGGCTCATGCCCATGCAGCCCGGCGACGTACCTGCGACCTGGGCCGACGTCGACGACCTCATGCGAGACACAGGCTTTCGCCCCGCAACGCCCATACGCGAAGGCGTGCGCAGGTTCGTGGCGTGGTACCGGGAGTACTACGGGGTCTAGAGGACCGGTGTCCAGACGTAGCGACATTACAGGGCGCTGCCGCTTGGTAAACTGTCCTGATGCGGGCACGCGAGGCTTCGCTGAGGTAAAGCGACGCGTTTCGGGGGCTGACACGGTCAGAGACACGAGGAACGAGGTACTCGATTCGTCGAACAGGCCAGAGGGCCACATCCTGGCGCCGAGCAAGTCGATGCGGACGACGCCGACCGTATATACTGTGTGCCCTGGCGCCTTGAGTGCGAACCGGGCTTCGGCGTCACCAACGTTAACGACGACCTCGCAGAGATGCTCTCACGTGTCGAGTTTCAAGGCTGAACACACACCCGGTATGCTGTTGATGCGAGCGTCAGGGGTAGGCCGCACTCATTTGGTGGAAGGGGCTCGGATTACCGCATGACGAATCACGAACTCGCTGACTTGTTCACCGACTTGCACCTTCTGAAGCTACTTCAGTTGTGGACCAGACGGTCCATGGCGGAGCGAGCTAGCAGGCCCCTCCCAGATGGCGGCTCAGAGAGAATGGCAGGCCAGGAGATCTCGCAGCCGCCGACTAAGTGGCGCCTAGTGCCTGAAGGCATCCAGCTCTACGAGTGGCAGGAGAAGTGCCTCAAGAAGTGGCTTCCTGTGCGACGCGGCACGGTCAAGGTGGCGACAGGTGGCGGCAAGACCCTGCTCGCACTGGCTGCGGCGCAAGCGCTGCAGAACGAGCACGACCCCGATCTGCGGCTTGTCATCGTGGTCCCGACGATACCGCTCATGCACCAATGGCATGACGAGGTCAAGCGAGGTAACGTGCCTGAGCATTATGTAGGTCTGATGGGTGGAGGACGTGAGGTGCCGCCGCCTGATGCGGTCCGGATCCTCATCTGCGTCATCAACTCTGCCCGCGACCGACTGCCCGACTACGTGCGCAAGGGCGGGTGGAGCGAGCATCTGCTGCTCGTTGTAGATGAATGCCATCGCGCATCGGCAGAACAGGCTCGGCGGATCTTCGCCTCCAAGCCGCGGTACACATTGGGTCTGTCCGCCACACCCGAGCAAGAGGGCATCGACGAGGGCTTGCCTAGCGACGAAGCATACGCCCGTGGCACCGTTGGTCGCGCGCTGGGGCCGATTGTGTTTGACTTTTCCCTGCGCGCGAGCTATGAGGCCGGCCTACTTACTCCGTTCGAGGTGTGGCACGTTGGCTTGCCGCTGAACCCGGCCGAAACCACCGAACACGCACAACTGAGCCGCGAGATATCTGACCTCAGGAAGGAACTGCAGCCATTGCACGGTAAGAGCAGGTCGCGGCAGGGATTCCTGGCGTGGTGTCAGACCCAGGCAAGCCGCAGCGGACAGTACGCGGACCTAGCGGAGCGATTCATCGGCCTTAGCAACCGGCGTAAGGACCTGCTGTACCGAGCAGAATCTCGCATCTCAGCGGTTCTAGCGCTCCTCAAGGACGCTGTCACGGACCCGGAGAGCCGCGTGATCGTGTTTCATGAGCGGATCGCTGAGATCGAGCGAATCTACCTGCTGGCCGAGGCGGAAGGGCTCCCCGTTGTACTAGAGCACAGCGAGCTGCCTGACGGGCTCCGGGTGGAGGCGATTGGCGCGTTTCGATCGGGAGTCGCCCGGGTGGTGATCTCCGCCAAGTCACTCATCGAAGGCTTCAATGTTCCCTCTGCGGACGTTGGCATCATAGCCGCGTCGTCGAGCTCGGTCCGGCAGCGGATCCAAAGCCTGGGGCGAATGCTCCGCCAGAAGGAACCTGGTCGCGTCGCCCGTATCGTGGTACTCTACGTGGCCGACACTGAGGACGAAGCCATCTATGAAAAGGCGGACTGGGAGAACGTGATCGGTGCGGAACGGAACCGCTACTGGCGTTGGCGCCCCGGGCAGCAGGAAGAATGGGCCGATGGTCTGATCGGCGAGCCAGGTCCGCCTCGCTTATACAGGCCAGCCGCCTCTGAGGTGCCGATAACGGACCTGAAGCCTGGCGCCCCCTATCCCGGACAGACACACGGTCGGGAGCTGCGGGTCGATCAAGAAGGCAATCTCCGTTTCGAGGACGATACACTCGTACGTGCACGCAGAGAGCTGATCGACCGCATTATCGCCACCAGCCCGTTTCGGCGTGCACGGCTGACCCCTGCCGGTCACGTGATCTGCCGTACCGGCAGCCGGCCGGGCAGGGGCGGTGACTGGCAGTATGTGGGCACTCTCGCCCTGCCACGCCGATGCTCGCCAAGCGTAACGCGTTACGCGATAGTCCGTGTGTCCGGCCGCCGCGCTATCTCGAAGCAGTATGCGGACCGGGGACGACTGCAGCGCTTCGCGTGCGGACCCGCTCACGTTGTCGAGGACCTTCTACAGTGGATGGCGGGCATTGAGCGCGAACGCGGATACCGCATCCGCCACTTGTATTGGGACGGTAACACGAAATACTGGGTTGAGATCGGTGGCAATCGTGTGGAGTTCAAGGCACCGCTACCTGCACTGGAGTTCCCGGAATGAGCTTCTCGTTCACGCCTTGTCGCCAACCCTACCCTGCCTGGAACGGACCGTTCTCGCCAGCACGCGGAAACTACTCTGGCTTCCGGTTCCACTACGGCCAGTTTGGAACGTGGGTGACCACCAACAGCGGACGCGAGTTCTGGACCGCCTGCGGTCCTGGAGCTCGGGCTGTGGCCGCTGCGGTCCTGCCAATCTGGCGCGGCGGCCGAGTACTCCTCTTGCCTAACGGGTACGCGATCAAGCCGCTTCAGGACACCCAGACCGGCCAGCGGGTCCTGATCGGTGTGTGGAGCGGGCCCGTGGTGCTACGATCTCCAGACGGAGTCGTTTTCGACCTCTCTAGCCCCAAGACCACACACATTGGCGGACCGTGGCCCGGACCCGACACTACCGGACTGGAGTGCTACCTAGCGGTGGCCGATGGGTCCATCAGGTGCACCTGGTACCAGCAAGACCGACACGGTCGGATCGAGAGGACCGCGCGCCTTGGGATAGCCGGTTCGATGCTCGCGCAAGGGTTTGCCAAGTGCCGTCCTGCTGAGTCCGGCGGCAGGGTGAGGGTAACAGCCAACGGGCATATCATTACTAAGCGCAGAGAAAGGAACGGTGCTTGGCGGTGTCTCTACGTTGGTCACATCGCCGCCGATCTATGGGGAGACTGGAGTGCATGGATAGGGGAACGCAAGCGATGACATCGCGTTCGCTGTATCGCGGCGTTTGGCCGCAGAACGTCAGCCGACTTGCCAAGTACGCCGTGCGGATCGTGGACGGTTGTTGGCAGGTCACGGTACTCTACGACGCTGGTGATGGCCTTACTTTCTTGGCAGTCGAGGGCACAGTGGCTGACTTGGTGGAGCGCACAAACGAACTACGAGCCTCCTTGGGTAACCCGCCAGGTGGTCCCTTCTACATCAACGAGTTCCGGCACGTGATCGTCCCCATCGCTGCTAGCAAGGGGATGGGCACAGGTTCTGTGTACTATTCGTGCGGGAGGTTCGACGGCGACCTCAAGTTCGAATATGAAGGTCGCATGCTTGTGACGCGACCGGTCGACGCCGACGGCAAGGCGCTCACCCCCGGGACACAGTGGTTGGGGCCCCGCCCGGGAATACCCTATGTACTGTCCGCGGGTGGCAGCGATATCCACTACGAGACCCCGGCTCTGACGGATACCGATCCGCCCGACGTGCGGCCCAACATGACCCGCCGAGTGCAGCTCGGGCGCGTCCTTGGTGATCGCTCGTTGGCCGCACGGGCTGCACATCCCGTTGCGGCTGTCCGCGGGTCTCTGGGGGGTCGCTTCTATGTGAACGAGTACGGGGCCATGTTCACACCCGTTGGGCGCGACGATGGAACTGGACTGCAGTACATCTACTGCGGGCAGATTGATACTTCGGCGTGGTTCCCGGAGCCGCCACTCGGCTGATTGCGGTGCATCGTACTGACCTCACTCTGCGTCTTCGCGGATCTCGTGCTCACGTTGTCTGCCCTCGTGCTCGTCTCTGGCGTTCTCGCGCCCCTGAGGTAGGCATCAATGATCGCCAGATGGCCCTCGTCGCACCGGCTACCAGAGGTATTGTCGTTACTGCGCCCGAACGGGGATGCACGGCTTGTCGGCTCCACCGACCAGCTACTGACCGACCGTGCGGAATCTCAGCGAGAAGTGAGCCAGTTTTCTAAGCGAATCTGAGCCACGGGATGTTGCAATGGATCGGCGATGCCTGCGGTACCCGAGGCACGGATGCCTGATTCCGGCAGGAGACGGAGGATGGCCAGGTCCCTCGCCGCGTTGCGGCTTTTTCGTGCTGTCTCCAGCAGGCATGCGAGATCATCATCGGAGCAGGTATCAATGCCGTTGTCACGGGGGACCGGTGCCGGCATGCGGCACTGGGGGTTGGCGCGAAGGCTCGCCTCTTTGACCCACCACGAGCCAACAGCCGTGACAAGCGAGTGGACGTGTTTCACGGTGGCCCGCGACGGTACCCGGGTCGAGGAAGGGGCATAGCCGCGCTAAAGCAACGAAAAAGGCGCGCAGACCGCCCACATCGAAGCGCTCGCCGCCATCTTCGAGGGATCAGCAGAGACGCCAAGGCGGGCTATCAGAATGAGATCAACGTTTGCCTTGCTACGCGAAAAATGGCGGGGATGACGAGACTTGAACTCGCGGCCTCCTGCGTGACAGGCAGGCAGTCAAAACAAGCTCGAAATCGCCGCTTTCACGCTCGGCGGTCCGGTCAGCTTCTGTGAAAGCAGGAGTTCAGATTGATGATACCACACCCATACCGGACAGCCATGCATTGCTTGATGGTCTGGTCAAGTAGGGACTGCCACGGTCATGTCTCGCTGAGTGGTGGAAGAACGTCCGTGGACTCGAGATTGCCGCAGCAGGATCTGCCGCTCGCAATGTCTCTCGAGAAGCACACCTCCGATCAGGCGGATTACACTGACGTCGTCGGCGATCGCCTCACCGAGTCGGCATAGCGCTCGGTCTTGAGTAATCACGTTCACGGGTGTTGGTGGACACGAGGAGGATACCGAGTGTCCCCCGATGGACCTGGCTGTCGTCTCCCGACACGTTGGATGAGCGAGTGATGCTCACGCACCCTTGGAGTGATGCGTGCGGTCGTTGTTCGCTATACCACCGCAACGCAGCAGCTGTGCCATCGCTCACGTTGAACTGCGAGCGTCGGGCAAAACATCACTCCTGGAGCCTCGCCCGCCAAACAATCGCCAACATGCTACGACGCGACACCAGGCTGCAAAGAGCAGCCGTTCTCGCGGCCGCAGATTACGTTGGCAGGATGCAGGCACGTGCTTGCATCGACCTTGAGCAGCGGCCAGCCGTAAGTAAGCGACCATTTCCACAGTCTGCAATAGAGCTCAGACTCGCGAAAGTGCAGACTGTCGTAACTGGACCGAAGCTCTTGCTCCACATCATCTCTCGAGTGCAGTTTGCGCTCCTCGCTCATCTCCGTCATGTAGACCGCAAGAAACCCCGTGAGATCGTGTCCGCAACAGACCTGCCATGGGTCTTCATTGTCCAGTCGTGTGACAGCAAGTCTTAGCAAGTCATCGGGCTTCACTCCTATCCGAGGGTTGAGTCGCCTGTACATGCAGCCGGCGATCTCGTCTGTGTTGGGCTTCCAGACATCCAGCAGTGCCAAATCCCTGTAGGGCAGTTCATTGAAGCCCACACTCCAGTTATTCCTCAGGGAATGCCAACGAAGTCGCCCGATTGGGAGAGCTAACCCAAGGAGCGTGTTCCGCAACCATTCGGCACTCTCTTCGAGCTCATGCAGACCAAGTCCTGGTACCCGGATCCTATGTTCGTCAACCAGAGTCTCAACGGCGGGGCTGCGCAGAACCGTGGCCTCGAAATCATGGCAGTCTGTCGGAACAATGTTATCGGGGTACGCATCGGTAGCACCTGACACGCGATCAAAGTCAGCATCAACGATGCCAACAGCCCAATGGGTTTCTGACTTTCGCATGGCGTCGATCAAGCCGTTCTTGCCACGTGTCGGGATGAACTCTATTTGGGCTTCCCTGATTGCGAAGAACTTCCGATAGGCTCGGCGATCGCTTGGCCCCTCCACGTAGACAAACGGCCTGTCCCGGATGAATTGAGCAACGGTAACATGCGCCTCTGATGTGCGGAGCGTGCTCGGATCAGGCATCGCTATCCGTCTCCGGAGACTCTCCTAGACCCCGCAGCAGTGCACGATGCCCCTGAACAATGTCCGGTGAATGGGTCGCCACGATAGCGTCAAAGCGTAGCGCTTGTGCATGGCCGATGAGGTGCTCTACGAAAGCCTTCTGCCACTCTACATGCTGTGAGAGCTCAGGCTCATCTATGAGCAGCAGGTCGCCTGGCTGTGCCCGGAGGTACAACTCCGCCATCATCACGAGCATGTGTTGCTCGCCCGACGACAGGCGTCCCGGGGGTATCCGAACACCCGCTTGGTTGACAATGCTCAGTCCTCGATCGCGGTCGATGGCAAGTCGAGACCGAATGAGCCTCTCGTTCACCTGTTCGACGAGACCCGACAACGCCGCATCGAGATCAGCCACGCAATCCAACTTGTCGAGTGCATCACTAAGGTAGACATTGAGCAGCGCCAAGGCCCCAGCATCTGACTGAACCCACGATAGGTCACCTGCCAGATCGGATGTAGTCGCCTCGAGAAGGCCGACCTCGGCAAGTCGATTGCGCCTTCGGTTCACTCCGTCCATCAGGTCAAGGAGTGCCGACAGCGAAGCAGGCCGGGCAGTAGTGGCACTCATCGCCTCCAACACGCGCGACGGGAATGTGGCGTCAAGTTCCTGAGCGTGCTTGGCATAAGCCGCGCGCGCGCTGACAAGACGCTCCCTGATCTCGGATGCCCATCCTTCGGCAGTCCGAAACGACCGAACCCGCTCAGGTTTGTCGTGGTACCATGGAGAGGCGCCAAGAACCCGGTCCGGTCCGAGATAGTGAGCGCGCAGTCCGCCCACCGCATCAGCTAGCCAAGGACGGTCTGCCGCATCGCGATGGGGATAGGTGATCTCCCACGCTCCAAGCTCAGCGAGGATGTCGCCATAGAACCAGACTCTTCCATTCGCGGGGTCCACCCAGTGGATTGGTCCCTCTCGTCTGAGTTGCAGGCCAGACGACTCGGCGAGTTCCGTTATCTCTTCTACCAGGCTCGGTGGTGGATCGAGCCGAATGATGTCCCTCTCGAGCACGTTGTCGCTTTCTTCGAACGACAGTGTCAGCTCGATGCATGACTGTCGGTCTGCATCTGGGACTTGATCAAACCTGGATCTCCGTACGCAGAGACGTCTGTTGTCATCGGAGACTACGGACAGACGATCGAATCGGGTATCGGCCACGTACCACCAGTTGCGATCAATGAATGCTTGAACGAGCCTCAAGAGCGTAGTCTTGCCGACGCCGTTTCGGCCATAGATAATCGTGACGTGTTCGTCTCGATCAAGCTCGAACCTGTGATCCCAAAGACCAAAGAGGCCTTCGACCTCCAAACCAAGGACGCGCACTTATTCCTCCGTCGTGCCTACGCTCGCACGAGTTTCCTGACTTTCCCGTCACCCCCCACGTCAATGACTTTGAACCTGTACGTCTCGCCAACCCGACAGCCGTATAAGCCCGGGACGCCCTTAACTTCGGTGCCATCGTCAAGAAGAACCGTCCCGGTTCCCGCGGGGCTTTTTGCAACCAGTTGACCGGGCACTCTGTCGCCTACATGGGCCCCTGCAGGCCGCGGCCTGCTGGGCGGATCGTCATTTGCGCGGGCCAACGGCCGACCATCGTCCGGCTCACCGCCTTCAACATCTGAGGACGGACTGACCGGGAGTACGTCCATGATCCCGTGGGATCGTCCGAGCACCGTCGGAGATTGCAGCGTCCAGCGGTACTTCCATTGGTCACTGAAGCCCACCTGCTGGGTCTCATCGTCGCTCGGGCGCCCGTCCCATGAAAGCATGGCGGCCAGCGCTATCATCCGCCGGTTGGCCCACAAGGTGGTGCTGTTTCTGAACAGAAGGCGAACGAAAGCCCCGTACGCCTGGATGAGACGCTCACGGACTGCATCGCCTGCCACCAGACCGACGTCAGATCCTGCCGCTAGATACCGCGCACGTACATCAACGAGCACGGCATCGGTCACATCAACCCTCACTGAGCCCAGACCCATGTTCTTTCCCATGCCGAACTTGTGCGCCATCCCAGAGGGAAGGTGAACGGACGCGTAGAGAGCACCAAGCTCAGCGTCGGTGAGGTTTTCGAATCGGATTCGCGCTTTGAAGGTCAGTCCAGCCTTGAGAGGGGTGATCCTTGTTATCTGAGTGTCCGACACGCCCTCCGGCACATCGGGTTTCAAAGCACCGGCTGCGGCCGAAGGAGAGCGGTGCCAGTACATCTTGCGGCCGGCGATCGTTGCGCTCTTGCTATCCCAGTGCGCCAGGTCTCTGGCATCCTGGCGCAGGTAGACCTGAAAGGCCGTCGGTTTGGGGCCGGACAGGACGTCGGGCACCTTGACCGGGTTTCCCGGGTCCAGCAGAACTGCGGGAGCAACCTGATTGCAGATGGCATCCTGGAAAAAGACGCGGCTGCGAATCTGGTCCGTGCGCTTGGCATCGTTCCCTTCGCGCACGCGCCCGAACACCGACTGAGCCATGTCAACGTCAACGTTGGCGGACCCCGGCGTGAGCGAGCGTTCATACGCCTTGCCAATGCTGGTCTCGTAACGCAGATGCATCATCATGTTAGCGCCGATAGCCTCGACCTGTTTGCCATCGGAGCTGAGGAGCGCAAACGCCGGCGCCCTATGCCCCAAGAAACGCGGCGCTTTGGGGGTCTTGAACCGGTTCCCGTGGGCCATCGCTCCCCAGTTCAGGTAGTCCTCATAGACGTCCTTCGGGACGGCATACTCGCGACATCTCTGGCCTTCGGGTTTGAGAATCACCTGAAACCACTTCCGCTGAGCGCCGCCTTTCTTTGGCACGTCCCTGCCGGGCACAATGAGCCATCCGGGGATGCTGCCCTGAAGGCGGGCGACGGCAACGCCCAGCATCCGGTGCTGCTGGCTAGTAGTCGTCACCTGCACGTCACGAGGCGCCGGGTATTCGTGCATGCCGCGCCGCTGCCAGTCAGCGCGCACCTCCGATGCACTGACCAGTACGAAACCTTTGGGCGCCGCCTCGGAGACGAGCAGATACAGCCGGCCGTCCCTTTCGATGAGCTGACCGGCGCACAGGCGGTCCTTCGTGAAACGTGATTGGTAGAGTGCACGAATGTTGCCTGCGGCTTCAGCGAAACTGCGATAGAAGAGCCTCCGATCACTGAGGAACTCCATGCGACTCATGGTCATCGCCTCAAAGACGGAGCGAACCATGCCGCGCAGACTGCTCCCCGGCAGGATGGGCCTTCGATCACCGTAGTGGAAGTAGTCCTCTGCGGCATCCTCGCTGATGTCGTTTGGCTTCTTTGCCCCCCGCGTGTATAGTGGGGTAAGCGTGGTTATCTGAATGTCGAGCCAGCCTGTGTTCCTGTCTGGATGCAGGAAGTCCTGTTCCTCAAAGGGGTACTTGCCGTCTATCTTCTCCGCCGGGACGATTCTGTCGCCCACAGGCACGAAGTTGTAGGGTGTCCTGGCATGCGGCATTTCATCTCACCTCCACAAACCTGGTCGCTGCAATGCGCAGCAGGCCCAGATCCTCGCTCAGGTATTGCCTCACCAGCAGGTTCGCACCCGCCGGAGCGACGATGGCCCGACCGTTTGGCAGAGTGCGGATGACGAACCCATCCCCGAGGTCTTCGGTAGCTTGAGGGTCGTTCGCGCTGCAGAACGGCGCTACCTGGTCTATCGGAGCGTGATCAGGCGAGATCGAGACTGCTGAGTCACGAAGCAACCGTCCGGTCAGTCCTGATGGCCTCCTCCATATGAGCGCCTCGGCGGTCTTGCCGAACAGGCGCATCTCGCACAGGGCGGGTACCTCTGGTTTCCTGACCTCCGGAGCGACGTCTGAGGCCAGTATCCAATGATCGACCTGCCTGATCGCCCACACGAAAGACAGATCGCACTGCAACACCGCCCAGCGCGCATCGGCAACGGCGTCAGGGCCAGTGTCAGCCGCGCCGATCACCCAGGCGACACACTGATGCGCCTGTTCGCTATCCAAAGGGGTGATCTCGGCCCCCAGAACCTGCTGCATGTTCATTGCCGGGAATCTCCGTTCTTTACCAGGGCGTCCACATAGGTCTGCAGCCTGTCCACGTCTCCCTGGGACTTAGGCGATGGTATCTCGAGTACATCGCCGTTCATCGCCAGTTCCGCCGATCCGGTCACCGTACCGCGACCAACGGCAGCCTCTCCACCGATTGGGACCAGACCCATCAGCACATCCCGCGCGACCAGAACCAGCAGACCAACCTCTGCGGGACATGGATTCTGCAGGCGCGCTCGGAATGACACATTACCCTTCACTGCAGGCATCTCCTCGAACAGGGCCGTATCCACCGCCCCGCCTGTGAAGCGGTCAATCTTCACGCGCGTATGGCGGTGCGAGCGCGCCTCTTCCACGACGGCCTCATCAACAATGAGCCTGCTGGCCCGCGGCGGGGTGCCGTCCCTCACGGCCTGCGGTGATGGGCCGAAGATGTCGCCGACGATCTCATGCGTACCCGGAGCGAGGCGCCCGATCTTGTCGAGAGTGTTCACCACCCGCGTTGCGTGGGCCCTCAGGACTCCTGCAAGCGAACTGCCGCTTACAATGCTGGCTCCCTGTTCGCTCAAATGGACGGCATCCGGGTCGGTCGGAGCAGTACCGGGACTCCTGATGATGAGCGTTCCCTTGACGCGCAGGCTGAAGGTGAATACCGCCTCGACCCGTTTGTCCTCGGCGCTTGCCGGTAACGTTATGACTGCTTCGATGGCCTCGCGAGGGGTAGGAAACGCTGCCACATGAGCTGTGGGATGCTCCGGATCGCTCGCCGCATAGGCGCGCCACCCGTCACCCGTTGTCAGGTCGTACCGGATGGCTCGGAAATCGGAGGCGGTGCATCTTCCCAGACCACGGCTCTTCCTGGCGCCAAGACGAATGCCTCCTGTGCGCTGATCGGCCAGCGCCTCTAAAGCATCTGCCAGATCAGTCATCAGGGCGACTTCGTCCGTTCCCTTGGTGACCAGCACATCTATCCGTAAGGGGAAAACAAGCCCGGGAAGCGCGACCTCACGATCGTATTTGAGCTTGTCCGCCGCAGTGCGCCGCTCGGGATCTATGGCGACTCCGTCACGGATCGAGCCGATGGGTGCCTTTTCAGAGACACTGTCGAAGACTATCGCCGGGCTTTCGCGTTCCACCATGGAGCCAAACAGCGTCCGAGCCCAGTCCTGGTCCTGTTCGGCCCGCTGGTGCGCTTTGCGGTAACCAGCGCGCCGATCGTTCAGGGCAGACCTCAGTGCGCCTGCTAGATTGGATCCATGCAAGACCAGTCGGCCCTCCCGATCACGGCCAAAGGTTGTGTCGGCATGATCTCCTTCCTGTACCCCGATCTGGCTGGCGCTTGTGGTGGTCAGCCTGGCGGTTACTGTCCAACGAGCCTGAAGGTCGCGTCTGTTGCCATCGGTGTCTATGTATGCCATCGTCTATATCACCCCCGTCGCAGCACTCGGTGATCTCTTGGCCCGCCGCGCCAACTGTCCGAGGAGGCGCTCCAGGAAGTACCCTCGCAGATCGTGGATGACTTCAGACCAGATCCGGTCAGCGTCTTCCTCGGGCACGAGCCGACCATCCAGCTTCAGTCTGGCCCACTCCAGCCCGTCCTCTGGCCCCGATGGTGGCGACCATTTGGGCGCGCAGACCTGCAAGATGAACTTGTCCAGGGTTCGGCCAGCAAGCCTGCACCGTTGGACGGCATCCATAGCTCTGGGTCTCAGCTTTCGCTCACCGTGGAACCAGTCTTCGTATGTTGCCTCCCAGTTGGGCGCGCGCAACGGCGACTTGAGCCGCTGAGCAAGGCTGGACGATACAAGCTGGGTCGCCGTTCGAGCCAGTAGAGTGGCGAGTTCGGTCAGGCAGCGCTTTGCCATCGCCTCGTAAATGTAGCGCTGCACGGCGAGCGCTTCTCGTGAAGGTCGCCCACTGGGTTCGGCGCTAACTGAAGGCTCGGCGCTCCTTCTCATATGCAGCCGTCCGTCCCCGACCGGCTCGAGCGGCCAGAAGGCAATCCGGCCATATCCGTCAGCCGTTCGCTCACCAACAGGGTGCGCCTGGGCCGCCGCGACATCAGCCGCGTCTATGTGAGCCGTAGCCCTGAACACGAGCACGGATCCGGCTGCAGCGCACTGAACCGATGGAACCTCGGCGCGCCACTGACGACGGTACCCCTTAGCCGTAGAGCCTCGCACGCACGACGCGACCAGATCGGCCTTGCCATCCAGTCGGGCGGCGATCAGCTCTCCAATCACCCACGGATCGTGCTGACCTGTCAGCGGATCGCGCACAACAGCGGCGGATAGCAGCCAGACGGCGAAGCGCTGACCGGGTTGGAACTCAGGAGGCGAGGGCCTGTCGAGTTCGTCATCCGGAAACGCCGGGTTGATGACCGCTATCTTCGGCGCGCCCCCATAGCCTGACCGCGCAGATTTGCCAAGTGTCAGCGGAGCCTCCTCAAGGATTGCGCGCAGCACGGCGTGAGTCTCTCGGGGGGCACGGATACACCCACGGAAGCTCTCCCCTGGCGCCAACGCCTCATACACGTAGACGGTGCTTTCGTCCCCCTTGGAGATGCCTGTCGCTCTGTCCCGCGTCTGGTGCACGCTCTGTACGGTGCGGGGTCTCGCCGCCGTGAACTCGCCGGCCCCAGCGACAACGTATTCCGCACGGAGAGGCTGGCGCTGGGCTTCCTCAAGAGCAGAGCCGAGGAAAAGGCTGCCAACCGCATCCCCGGGGTTCGACTCGGGAAGCTCGTCTGCGTCATCAAGGTCGGCGCGCTTGTCCTGCTGAAAAGTGCACGGCGTGGGAATGCTGCGAGCCCCACGCACTTCGGGATAGGCGTTCAAGAACTCAGCCTGGCCGCTGGCGATGAGCGAATCCATGCCGATCGAGTCGCCCATCCTCTCAAGCGCAGCTGCCACGGCTCCACGGATAGTCGAGCCCGGTATATGGCGCAGCGTCGAACATGAGTTTGGATCGAGGCTGTCCGCATGCAACACACAGGGCGCCGTCAGCGTGAGACGATAGTGCAGCAGATCGCCCTGTCCAATGTCTTGCGGCTCCACCTGCTCGCTGTCCTGCGGCACGTCCCACGTTGCCGACATCCGGATGTGCCCCATCCCGCGGTTGCGATGCAGGCCCGCGTGGCGCGTCAACGAGAGCAATGTGTCAAGGAAGGCGCGGTCGATGTTACCCAAAGCGGTCAGCGGCGCATACAGCTTGGTACCTCGCGGCACGACGCGCACGCTCCGGAGGGTATCGGTTTCCGGCGCGCCGGTCTCGCGGTCAATCTTGGTCATCACGCGGCCGTCGAAGAAGGCCTCGCGCACCGCATCCGGGCTCATGGGGTTGGCGCTCCGCTTCAGCGCCCACTCGACCCGTGTGCGCACCTCCGGCGGCATCAGCGCGTCGCCGATCCGCAGCAGACCAGCCCCGTCGTGCGCCTTGGGCTTGCCCAGGATCGCGTAGCCCAGCGACTGGTCTGGATCGAGCGCCGGCGAAGCGCTCAGCCACGTGTCGCGCAAGAGCCCGTGCAGCGTCTTGCCCGGGATGCGTGGCAAACCCAGCTCATCGGTGCATGCCTCGGTATCCATAGCCACATTGATCGTGGCAGGCATGCTGAAACAAGCATCGCTCAGGAGTTCGATGGTGAGTGTTCCAGTCACAGCGTTCCCTCCTACGCAGCAATCCGCAGCGGCCAGTGGATGTCCAGTAGCTCGCCGGCATCCAGGAGCGGCGTCGTCTCGCGCTGAACGTCAAACCCATGGCTGGGATCGTGGGTCGGCTGCAGCCAGTCCAGCGTCTGCCCCTGAGCGCTGTCGAGCGGCCTCGCCGCCAGCAATGCCTGAACCGCCGCTGCGCCGGCGCTGCCGCGAGTGCCCCTCGCATGGTGAGATGCATGCACCGTTCGCTGGTCGGCGGCCGCCAGTATGTCCTTCAGCTTGCTCCGCCCCGTGGCGAAGCTGCGCCACATCCCTCCGAGGATTCGATCTTCAAAGTCCGACCAGGCAAGGAACCCGGAGCCGTCGCCCGTAGCAGCCAGCAGGTACGGCTTCATCGTGATGTGCTCGTCTCTGGCCTCCAGTGCACCCTGCCGATTGATCCACCACGAGACGGCCGACTCGGCCTGCAGCGGTTCTCCGCCTGATCGTCGGACGGTGGCGCGCTTGGCAGCGGCCCGAACGCTCTCCGATAGCTCTCGGGCGCGACTGAACGGGTAATGACTGTCAACGAACACGACGCCGGCAGACACTCTCAGCGATCGAAACTCCTCCTCGGTCTCCTCTACCGGTTCATGCAGTTGGGCTGCCAGCAGCGCAGTCATGGACAGCGCCACACGGGCGTCCGCGACGAATATCATGTCGTCGCCGCCCTGATAAATGCGCCTGCACGGCAGATAGAAGCCGCCGCCAGGATGCTCCTTGAGCTGAACGCGCTCGCTGCGCTTAACTGGATGCCCATACGAGCGGTCCGCCGAGGCGAATGTCTTGTCCAACGATCCGAGGACGGAGGTCCAGGCAGAGTCCCATCGGTGCTGCAGTCCCGTTGACCATGCGCGAAACCGCGACACGAACTCGTCATCGGAGGGGCCTTCCGCCGCTATACGCTCAAGCCAGGTCATAAGCCGCCGCCCCATGCCGAGCCCGTCAACGCTGACGACGCCCATCATGTCGAGACGGTCTCTCACCGCCCTGCCCTGGCCGACTACCTTCTCTCCGCGCATGATGATCCGCTCGAACTGCAATGGTTCATACAGATCGTCCAGGCGAAGCCGCTCAGGTTCGTCGGCGACAGCCTCTGACATAGGGCGCGGCGGCTCCATGCCGCTCAGCGCAAAAGCGGTACCGCGCGGCTGAGTGAACTTGCGCCGTTCCAGCTCCACCAACGCGTCTCGATAGCTCCGGGCGAGCGTGCCTCGCTCGTATTCGTGGATCGCCCCCACAACCTCCAGCCCTGTGCCGTCTTCGATGAGCCGTCGGCTGACCTTGCGGAAGGCTTCGAGTAGCGGCCCCGCAGACCCTCGTGCACGCAGAGCAGCATTGCCGCCCGCCAGCACAATCGGTTCCGTGCCGGTGAGACCGGCCACTTGCTCATAGAGACCGTTCGTCGCGGTGAGCGAGGCGATATAACGCGATCGCCGCGCAATCTCCGTGAGTTCGTGGCTGCCTCCAATGAACGCCTGAATGCCTGACACGTCCAGCAGACCGACATAATCCATGCTCTGCAGTTCCTCCTCACGGCCGCAGGTTCGGCGGCCCGTCGTGGGTTATTCCGTCATGAACTCCAGCAATCTCGTTCCGTCCCCCGCGATCCATCGCAGGAGATCCTCCGCCCCAAAGAGGTAGTGCCGCGCATGATTCACCGACCGGCGCGCATTTGCCACAGATGTGGTCGGAGCGAGCGACACCACGCACGAGCGCGCCATGTCCCCGCCGATCTGACGGGCGCGATGCATCGCCTCAAACGACTTCGCTTTGTTCATCTTCTCCGTCGGATCGGTTGTCACCGACAGATACCGGAGCGCTGTATCCACCACCGCCATCACATCGCTTTCGAACTGCTGACCGCCGATGAAGAAATGGACGCCGCTGGCAACCTCGTTTTCATGCAGCAGCGCATCGCTGCCTGGCACATTGCGAATGCGCCCATCGCGACTAAGTCGCAGCATGGCTTGCCGGACGAACTCCTCGAGCCATTCGTTCTTCTCGCCGAAGTACTCGTTGCGACGCTGCGGCGTTATCCCATCCAGGGCAGCCCTGCCGGCTTCCGAGAGCATCTCGCGCCACGTCTCCCAGGGCACTGTCTCCTTCGAATGCGGCGTCTGCCTCCAGGGCAAGGCATTGTGCTTGCGCACCAGCGCCGCAAGGTCCTCATACGGAACCTGCGGACGATGACTTGCTTTGCCGGCCTTCACGCCGTGGAGCCGGCATAGCGTGTCAATGTCGAGCTCCCTGACCTGCAACGGAATCTCTACGCCGTTGCCGAAACGAAACAGCTTCGAGGGCTCATCCAGATACATGGTTCGCTCAGGCGCCGACAACCACGCACGCAGACCGTAGGCTGCCATCACCTTGGTGCCGCCCGTGAAGTTCAGCAGCGCATCCGGCATCTCGGCGAAAAGCCCGTCAAGCACTGCCGCTGTCGGCCTCGGATCGAAGGGGTTCGCCAGTCGCGTGTAGCTGAAGCTCCCCCGATCCTGCGCGACGGCAGCAACCGCCTCCGCCATGGGCTTGGTTTCGCTGGAGCAGACGAGAACCGCTTCGCCGCCCTCTTGCAGAAACTGGACGATACCCATGTAAATGGGCAGCGGGTTCTCGCCCACAAGACTCACAATCCGCCGGTACTGGCCACTCATCAACAACCTCCGCTTTGAGCACCCGTCGCCCATATCTCAACGCCACGAAGAGCCACGCATGCAACACTGGGCGAACAACGCGCGACTGTGAGATCATCATTCGATGGCCGATGTCCGGTATCCTTCCGCACGAATCTGCAAGCATAGACTTGACCTGTTTCGCCGGTCTCGGTCATAATGCGCTGTTGCCTTCCACCAGGCATCGCAGGCCGCCAGCCGCGGCCAATCCCAGCCCGCTCAGGCGGGCTACCATGTCCCCCCTCGCCGAGGCGAGGGATCCAACCGAATAGGCGAGAGCGACACGCTCGCAGTGAGCGCATTGTCGGCCTACATCGGGACCCGGGGACATGGGAAAGGGATACAAGCGATGTCTGCCCTCGCACACACAGACGAGTACGAGCGCCTCTGGCTCGACCTGATACGTCAGGCCGATAGCCTGACGGCTGCTCACGCCTGGCCATCCATTCCCGGCTGTGAGCTCCTGGCCTATGACGCCGCGGACCGGGTGGTACGTATCATCGCGCAGACCCCGGCGTTACGCGCCAAGCCGTATGCCGAGCGGAGAGCCGAGGCGCTGACCATCCATCGCGTGCTGTCGTGGCGCACGGCGCGCAGCCGAGCTGCACGCCTCAGGGGACGGTTCACGCAGCTCGACCACCTCGATCCCGCCGCGCTGCCCGCTCACCATGACAGCTACGAGTGCCTGAGCGTCACGCCGGAGGCCATGGCGCGCGCTTTCATGGCCGAGGGCGTTCCGCCCATCCGCGCCGTGGCCATCGCGATGCGAATCGCCCACGACCTGGCTTGGAGCGACGTCAGAGCGGCGCTGATCAGGCGAGGCCTTCTTCCGCCGGCCGTTGCGGTGCTCCGCACGCAGTGTGCGCGCGACATCGCGCTGCACGGAGGTGCCGTTGCCCGCTGTCTCGGGCTCAGAGGTCGGTCCTGGCGGGGTGTCGCCCGCCGATCGCGGCCAGGAGCACCGCCAGCGTCGCACGAGGATGTGAGCCGCTCGGCGCAGAACAGTGACGAGGCTGCCCGAACAGTGGAAGGAGTTGAAACCCATCCATGCCTGCTCGTGTTCGTTTAGTCCTCGACGGCCCGAAGCCGGCGGGTCCCCATCGCCACGCAGACGGCCTGCGGGCCGTCGTCCTTGCCGCCATTGGTCGCTCAGACCCGGCTCTTGGCCGCTGGCTGCACGATGCCAATCAGCCCAAACCCATTGCCGTGGGGCCGCTGGAACCCGGCGGCAACTCTGGCGGCTCATGGGCCGTGGAGATATCGGTCACGGCAGATGAGGTCCTGCAGCCGCTGCTCGACGGTCTGCCGCGCCTGCGATGCCCCATCACGCTCGGACGAGATCGCTATGCCCTGAGAGATGCCCGGATTGTTGCCGCCAGCACATTCGCCGGGCTCAGCGCCGATCTGCCGACGGAGCCGGCGATCCGGCTGCGTCTCCTGACACCCACCGCACACCATCAGCCGGGAACCGTGCGGCGCAGCATCGTTGTGCCAGACCCGAGGCTCTATGTCGGCAGTTGGTTCGGGCGCTGGAACCTGTTTGCCGATACGCGCCTCGACGATGCGCTTCTCTCGGCCGTCGAAGAAGCCGTCGTGATCAGCGCATTCGTGGGCGGCACGCGTGCGGCAAGGCTCGACGGAAAGCGTGTGTTCATCGGATTCGTGGGCGACGTCGAGTTACGGATCATCGAAGCCGACCGGACGGTCGCACCCCTGGCCGCAGCGCTCTGGTCTCTGGCTCGCTTCGCAGAATACTGCGGCACGGGCGTCGAGACGATGCGCGGCATGGGGCAGACTCGCATCATCAGGGGCTAACTGCCATGTCCATCCTGTACATTGATGAACAGGGCGCCGAGATCCATCGCTCCGGCGCGAGGATCATCGTGCGAAAGGACGGCCAGGAGATCCGATCCGTGCGCCTGCGCGACGTCGAGCGGCTCGTGTTGTTCGGTCCTGTGGACTTTACGACGCCGGCCATGCATGCCCTCCTCGACGCGGGCATCGAGACCCACTTCCTCAGCGTCGACGGCCGCTATCGGGGCCGCCTGGAGCCTGCTGAAGGCAAGAACGTGCCCCTGCGCCGGGCCCAGTACCGTCGTGCCGACGAACCCTCCTTCTGCCTCGATCTGGCGCGCACAATCCTCGCCGCCAAGTTGCGCAACTGCCGCTATGTCATCCTGCGGCATCACCGCAACCACCCCGATCCCGCTCTGCAGGCCGCCGCCGATCAGATCGGTTCGTTCGCCGACGCCATGGCCGACCAGCCCGACATAGACGCGTGTATGGGCGCCGAGGGTGCCGCCGCCCGCGCCTACTTCGCCGCCCTCGGGACCATGGTGCGCCGTGAGTTTGCATTCACAGCGCGGAGCCGCAGGCCTCCCCGCGACCCGGTGAATGCCCTCTTGAGCTTCGGCTATGCCCTGCTGACCGCCGAGATCACGGGAGTCCTCAGCTCCGTCGGCCTCGATGCGCACCTCGGCTTCATCCACTCGACACAGTATGGCCGACCGGCCCTGACGCTGGATATCCTCGAGGAGTTCAGGCCCGTAGTGGCCGACCGCATCGCCCTCAGGCTCGTAAACAACGGCATCCTGCAGGTCGAGCACTTCGAGCCGACCGAAGACGGAGGCGTCCGCATGACCGAGGAGGGGCGCGCAGCATACCTGCAGACATACCACGCCGTCATGCTCGCCGAGGTGGCCAACCGCCGATCCGAGGGCCGCACGTGCTTCAGGGAGGCCCTGCGCACCCAGGCGAAACGCATGCGCGCTGCCGTCACCGGCGACGAACCCTACAATCCATATACGCCCAGATGAAGGGCGAAGGGAGAAGTCAAGGAGGAACGTGTGATGCCCGGAAGACGACTGCACGTGATCGCATATGACATCAGCGAGGATGGGCCGCGCGGGCGGCTGGCGAAGTTCCTGCTCGACTACGGCGACCGGATCCAGCACAGCGTCTTCGAAGCCGATCTCGAGCCCGAGGATGTCGAGCGTATCATGGCCCGAGCGAAGCCGCTCGTCGCTGCCGGCGACAGCCTGCGCATCTATGCGCTCTGTGCCGACTGCGCCGAGAAAGTGCGCAGCCTCGGCCGGCAGGGTCCCATCGAGCTCGACGACATCGTGGTGGTATGACGATGCGTCATCCCGCCACGCGTCATATCTCCCTCCGCCCTTCATCTGTCTTCGTTGCGTACGCTTCTCCTGCGTCATCCCCGCATGCCGTTGACGGGGACCCACAGGTCGTTCGTGGATTCCCGCCTTCGCGGGAATGATGGCCTTCGGCGCCCCAGCGCCCACAGTCGCGAAGCGACGACGGATGGTAGCCGGGCGGCGCAAGCCCCCGGACAACGGCGACCACCTGAACGCCCACGTCATCGCGAGCGAAGCGACGCGATCCCGAGCAGTTCACGCCGATCGGCATATCGGCATCGCCAGAAGAGACATCCGAAAGCCCTCGGGATTGCTTCGCTTCGCTCGCAATGACGTGTGAGCGCCGCGCGAAGCGGCTTCTCCGCCCGTG
>JAAYVH010000064.1 GCA_012517255.1 Chthonomonadales bacterium | reverse complement strand
TCCTGCGGTTTCTGTTGGTCGCCATAGGCGTGGCGGGTGACCGATGGGTTCCCGTTGTGGTGATCCTTGCGCTGGCTTCGATGATCGCCGGCAATCTGATGGCCATCTCCCAGAGGAACCTGAAGCGGATGCTGGCATATTCAGGCATCGCGCAGGCGGGATACATGCTGGTGGCCGTCGCCGGCGCCTGGCTGCCCGGCAACCGTCTGGCCGTCGCATCCATTGTGATGTATGCCTTCCTGTATGCCTTCACGAACGTCGGCGGCTTCCTGCTGGCTCACGCCGTGGGTGAGGCGACGGGCTCCGATCAGATCGTTGCGCTGCGCGGACTGCACCGGAGAGCGCCCCTGCTGGCCTTGACTGCGCTGGTAGTCCTCTTCTCGCTCGGCGGCATACCTCCGTTGGCAGGCTTCGTGGGCAAGCTGTACCTCTTTGCGGCGGGTTGGGACGGAGGTCAGGTCTTGCTGGTCGCAGTGGGAGCCGCCATCAGCGTCGTCGCGCTCTACTACTATCTCAGAGTGGCGCTTGAAGCGTATATCCGTGATCCCGATGAAGATACGCCGATCCGCGTACCGGCGCCGCTCGCAGTGGCGCTTGCGGTCTGTGTGATAGCGACGGTGTCCATCGGCGTATATCCGCGACCATGGGTCGCTCTTGGAGAGCGTGCGGCTCAAGCGGTGGAGACGCTGAGCAACGCGCGCACCCATCTGGTCTCGGGAGGAAGGTGAAGGCTCATGCTATACCTGTCCGTGCATGATCTGGTCTGGCTGAACGCCCGCATCTGCGGCGAAGAACAGCCCTTCAACTATGAACTGCTGGAGGAAGCCGTAGCCGCCCAGTATGGCTACGGGGATAGCACGGACGTGCTTGGACAGGGCTCCGATTTCGTCGTTGCCCTTGCGCACGGCAGGCCGTTCGCGAGCGGCAATCTGCGGACAGCCTTGGTGGCCCTGTGCGTGTATCTTCAGGGGAACGGCTATACCGTGCGGGCTCCCGGAGATCCGGCACGCGCCGATGTGGGCAGAATGCTGCTCGATATCGGCGACGGACGGGCGGACGGCTCTGCCATTGTCGAAGCGCTCGCCGGGGAGACTGGCGAGATCCCATGGCGGCACGCCCCGACGGTAACTGGCTCCAATCAGATCGTCATGAATCGCGCCAGCGTCGTGCAGACCATCGAGCGCGAGGCAGCGCTGCTAAGCGAACTCGCTCCCGATGATGGTCCCATACCTGGCCGTGTCTTCGTGCGAGCCCTGCACCGGGATTAGCTGAACTGCCAGCTCGTTGCATGCCCCGCTATGGGGCTCCCATGGCCCGGCCTCGTCCGACCAGGCGACCCAGCACATAGGCCACGGCTGCGGCAGCAAGCCCCGGGTACATGGGCTGGATCCCCAGCGGGAACAGCGAACTGTCGGACATCTCCGCGCCGAGCCCATGGCGCAACCATGCGGACGCGAGGCACAGGGCGGCCACGCCGCCGCCGGCCAGCATGCCGACTGTCGTCCAGAGCGGACCGACGCGCCAGCGGGGCGCGTAGCTCGTGAGGACGGCAGGAAGCATGGCGGGCACACACACCGTGCCGATCGCCCACCACTGCTGCACCACCGAAGGAATGGACACAGCCACGACCACCGCCACAGCCGAGGTGATCACGAGACCGAGGCGGGTCAACGAGGTGACACGCTCGATGGGACCGCCAGTGAGCCGCCACAGGAGGTCTCTGCCGATGGTCATTCCGCCGAGGAACGTGTAGGACACGACGGTGGACATTACCGTGGCGAGCATGGCTATGTAGAACAGCCCCTTGATACCGGGCGGGAGCAGCCTCTCGGCCAGAAGCGGGAAGGCATACCCGGTCTGAGCTCCCTCGAGGCCGGGTAAGGCGACCCGCGCGAACAGGCCGGTCGTCGTAGTCAGAAGATCGAACACGATCCAGCAGAGCACAGCTAGCAGAATGCCACGCCGCGCGATCTGAGGGGTGCGGGCAGCATAGCAGCGCTGGTGGAAACCGGGGTCCACGATCGTCCAGATCGCGATGAAGAACCAGACGGCAACGTATCCGGTACCAAGCCCTCCATCGAGCTTGAGATGGTCAGGCGGAAGCCCGCTGATCAGGCCGTCAAGCCCGCCGCATCGCACGGCGATGATCGGCAGGGCCACAAGAAAGCCGCCGAACATCAGCAGGAACTGGAAAACGTTGATGCGCACATCCGACTGAAAGCCGCCGACATAGACGTATGCGACGCTGAACAGCACGCCCGCAATGATGGATGGCAGCAGGTTCCAGCCCGTGACGATATGGACCAACTGGCCCACCATCAGGACATAGGGCGCCGGTGTGGTCATGATGAAAGCGCAGGCGGCGCCGACGAGAGCAGCGCCGCGTCCATGCGCCTCGTCGAGCTTGTCGGGGATCGTATAGAGCGAAGCAGTGCGTATCCTGCCCGCAAGCGCAAGCGCGAAGATGACAGCCATAATGTAGTAGGGCAGGCCCTGGGTGGTCCAGTTGATGAGTCCGTAGCGATAGGTCATCTCCCCCACGCCAAGGATGCCGCCGTACCAGGTTGCGACGACGGTGGCTACGAACACCGGCAGACCGAGAGCGCGTCCTGCAACGAGAAAGTCCTCGTGGGTGCGCTTCCTACGCCAGAAACCGATCGAGAGGGTGAGCAGGGCATAGACACCCAGCAGAATCAGGTCCGGCGTCGAAAACGAGGCCCGCGTCACGGCCGGGCCTCGCGCCGCGAGGCGTGATGGCAGACAACCACGCAGCCGCTCTCAATGGTCAGTTCTGCGACGGCCTGAGTCATGCGGTTGCTCACGCCCTGTGATCCCGGTCGGAGGGTTGCGCCGTTCAGGGGCCACGCTACGCCGGTGAGCGTGACCCCTTGGACCGGCGCGAAGGCGATCAGCGACACACGGTCGCCTGCCGAGCCCGAGATGGTAAGGCGGTCGGTGACCGCCATGATCACCGTCGAGCCGCGAACCAGTCGGACTCGCGCCTTGTCGGCATAGGCGATGAGTAGACTGATCGTGGTCAGGCTGTGGTCCCAGCGTCGTCCAAGCCCGCCGACGACGGTGATGTGCCTGAAGCCGCGCTCTATCGAGACCTCGATGGCCTTGTCGAGATCGCAGCGATCCTGATCCGGCGCGTAAACCAGCGACGCCGCCGGGATGCGGCTTCGGGCTTCCGGATCCAGGGAATCGAGGTCGCCCACTACGAAATCGGGCGTGATGCCCCGGCGGAGCAGACGCGACGCTGCGCCGTCCGTGGCGATGATGACCCTGGCTTGCTGGTGCAGTCTGCGCAGCAGGCCCGAACCCACGCGACCGCCGTTGGCGACGATCAGCGCTTCCTGTAGATCTGTGGGTTCGGGCGCCGGCAAGCTCATGGCTAACTAATCGCAGCCCCAGTAGTACATCTCACCCGTCTCTGGGTTGATGTCACCGCTGCGCTGCCCATCGGGGCACACGACCTGGGCATCGAACGCTCCGGCCGAGACGGTGAACCGTGCGTGTCCATCCACGAAGATCACGCTGCCGCCCCGTGCGTGCCACTGGCGGAAGTAGTCCGGGACGTAGCCGTACTTGCTCTCGGTGAAGAACGGGAACATCTCGTCTCGCATCATGCGGGTCTCAGCAGGAAGCGCAAAGGATGCGTCTGAGACCGGGCGCGAGAACGCGTAGATCTCGTTGTTCTGGCTCGACTCGCCGGCCACGACGCTGAAGCTGCCCTTGCTGAAGCGGTAACTGGACCCGTAGCAAGCGTGGTAGCTCGGACGACCCGGACAGCCATAGTCGGGATCGGCGACCGCCGGTCCTCCGGCGTCATTGGGGCACCGGAAGAGCTCTCTGCTCTTGCCGTAGGGGAGTATGAGCAGCTCGATGCCCTTGTGTCCAGGCGTGCCGGACGGCGGTTGGGAGTTGTAAGCGTAGAAGATCGGCATGACTTCGTCGTAATCCGACACGTACATGCGGACCTGCAGGCCGATCTGTCGCGCATTGGAGATGCACGCGGTCTCGCGGGCCTTCTCCCGTGCCTGCGCGAAGACGGGAAAGAGGATCGCTGCCAGTATCGCAATGATAGCGATGACCACAAGCAGCTCAATCAGGGTGAAAGCCTGGCGATATCTTGTCATGGCTGGCTCCTTCGGGTGCGCGACGAGGAAGCGATAGGGACCGCGAGGAGGAGCGCCAGAGCCGGCAGCGTGCATACTCGTTGCCGGATCAAGACAACGACGCCGTTGTCCTGAACCCGGCGGTCAGGCAACGGCGTCTCGATGAATGGCTTCATCGCTTCCCTCCGTCGGCATTACCCGCATCAGGTTCTCGGGGTTCTCCGCCAAAGCGGAATCTCAGCCGGCGCAAGCCAGCACCCCCAGCGTTGTTCAGTTAGGCCGCGGAGATCTGGTCTCAGCGGCACATTGAGATGAATACCTCGATCTGTTTCGGGGTGTCAACCCCGATCTGCGTCAGCCGACCAGCCTCTGGAGCCGATCGGCAATCGCCTTCTTGGGCTGAGCTCCAACAACCTGATCCGCGACCTTGCCATCCTTGAAGTACACAAGCGTCGGGATGGACATGATGCCGTAACGGGCCGCGATCTCGCTCTCTTTGTCCACGTCAAGCTTGAAAACCTTGGCAACGCCGGCGAACTCCTCGGCGACCGCCTCAACGTGCGGGGCGACCATTCGGCACGGTCCACACCATGTTGCCCAAAAATCCACCAAAACCGGAACGTCGGATTGAAGCACTTCCTGATCGAAGTTGGCCGCTGTCACTTCTGCAACTGCACCCATGGACACACCTCCCATTAATAGATCTGTCGTCGCTGGCCGACGACAATGATCGGTTGCTCGCGTTCTCCTACGCGTCAGAGACGCGCGTTGTTCCTTCTGTCGCGGTCTACGATGAGAAGCGCAGCTTCCGGCGGACATCGAAACCGCAACGGCACACCGATCATACCCACGCCGCGGGTCACAAACACCGGGTGCGGAGCCGTCTCGTAGTATCCGCTCACGTACTTCCGCGCACCATACGGCGTATAGGCGGGCAGACCGGGCACGCGTACCTGACCACCGTGCGAGTGCCCGGACAACTGCAGGCCGACCGGCGCCGTGACACTGTCCGCGTAGTCAGGCTCATGCACCAACAGGAAGCGGAATGCACCCGAAGGAACATTCTCGACGGCCTTCGTAATGTCCTCCGTTCCGGTAGCCAGCGATTCGACGCCAATCACCCACACGTTGCCCAGACCGCGCACGCGCGCCGCCGCGTTGCTGAGCGTCGGCACTCCGATCCGCCTGAACTCCCGCTCCACGATTTCGCTGCTGCCAGTCCACCAATCATGGTTGCCGCGGACGGCGAACGCGCCAAGGGGGGCCTGGGCCAGCGGAGATAGGGCATCTATGCAGCGGGGCGCCCATTGCTCGCCATGGCTCGTAACGTAGTCGCCGGTCAGGAACACAATGTCGGGTCGGGCCGCCATGAGCATCAAGACAGCGCGGCGCGTACGGTCCAGCGCTCGGTCTCCGTCGCAATGGAGATCACTGAGATGGCCCACACGCAATGGCGGAAGATCGGCAGGCCAGCCCGCGAGGAGCAAATCGCGCCGGGTTAGCTCTATGCGCTCCGGCTCAATCCAGCGGGCATACGCGCCGACGCCGGCGACGCCCGACAGTCCCGCCGCCAGTGACCCGAGAAGCCGCCGACGGGTCAACAGCCGCGTCCTAGTGGGAGCGTTGCCACCGACTGCCACTGTCGGGAGCCGTATCAGCCTCAGATCAGTCCGAGACGGCGGCCGACCTTCCCGAACGCCTCGAGGGCTTGATCGAGTTCCGCAAGAGAGTGGGAGGCGTTCGGCATGGTACGAACACGGGCCTTGCCTCGAGCGACTGTCGGGAACACCACCGCCAGCGCGAGCACGCCTTCCTCGAACAGCTCGCGCTGGAGTTGCTGAGCCTTCGACTCGTCGCCGACTACCACCGGCGTGATCGGGGTCTGCGTGACGCCGAGATCGAATCCCATGGCCCGGAGCCCGGACTGCCAGTGTCGCGTGTTGTCCCAGAGCTTCTCCGTGAGCGACGAGTCGGTCTCCATGAGGTCGAGCGCCGCAAGGATCGCGGCGGTCACCGCCGGCGGATGAGCCGTGCTGAAGAGGAACGGGCGCGACCGCTGCGTCAGCCAGTCACGAAGGGCCGCACTGCCGGCAATGTATCCGCCCATCACGCCCACAGCCTTAGAGAGTGTGCCGAGCTGGACGTCTATGCGCTGATGCACGCCGAAGTGGTACGCCGTGCCCCGCCCTCCGCCAAGCACGCCCGATCCGTGGGCGTCATCCACCATGACCGCAGCATCGTAGCGCTCGGCAAGCTCGACGATCGTATCCAGCGGGGCGATGTCGCCATCCATGCTGAACACGCCGTCTGTGATGATCAGCCGTTTGCGGTAGGAGCCGAATCGCTTCAGAACCTCCTCGAGCGAGTCCATGTCACGATGCTTGTAGATCGGTCGCTGCTCTGATGGCAGCCCCGCCAGACGGCAACCGTCAATGATGCTGGCATGGTTCAGTTCATCCGAGATAATGGCGTCCTCTTTGGTGATGATGGCGGGAATGGTGCCGGCGTTGGCGGTGAAGCCAGACTGGAATACAATGGCCGACTCGACATGCTTGAACTGCGCCAGCCTGCGATCCAGCTCGAGGTGCAGGCTCATGGTGCCGATGATGGTGCGGACGGCTCCGGCGCCAGCGCCCCACTCCTGAACCGCACGAATCGCGGCCTCCTTTAGACGCGGATGGTTGGCGAGGCCGAGATAGTTGTTGGATGAGAGGTTGACGACACGCTTGCCGTCTACCGTGATCGTGCCGCCCTGTGGCGACTGCAGTTCCACCAGCGGCTTGTACAGACTCTGATCCTTGAGCGACTGGAGCTGGTCGGAAAGCCAGTTCTGAAGGGTAGGGTTCATGTTCCTTTCCTCTCCGGGTCTGCCGTATGGAGGCAACCCCTCACTCTATGCGGGGTATAGCCCGCTCCAATCTTCGTGGTGCCTTGCCTGCGCACGCTCACGTTGCTGGCGCCATCGCCGATCAGTCCATCTCCAGCACCACTTTGCCGCAGAGGCCGCGACCCATGAGGTCCATGCCGTGCGCAAAGTCGGTCCAGGGCAGACGGTGGGTGATGACCGGCGCAATGTTCAGCCGACCGGACCCCAGCAAGGCGCTCATGGTGGCCCACGTGCCATAGAGCCTGCGACCAACGATGCAGCGAATGTCGAGCCCCTTCATGACCATGCTCTCGGCTACATCGAGCTCCACGGGACGTGATGGAATGCCCATGAGGGAAACGCGACCGCCTCTGCGGGCAACGTTGAACGCCGCCTGTATGGCCGATGGCGCGCCGGACATCTCGAGGACCACATCCACTCCGTTCGGATGAGTGTCGCCAATGGCCTCGACTACGTCGCACTCTGTCGCGTCCAGAACGACGTCGGCGCCCATCTGTCGAGCTAGATCGAGGCGATACGAGCGTGTGTCCGTCGCGACGACGTAGGAGGCGCCGCAAGCGCGGGCGACAGCGATGGCCATCAGGCCGATGGGACCGCATCCGAGAATGGCGAAGGATCGCCCTGCTACGTCGCCAGCCATGACCGCATGCACAGCGTTGCCGAGCGGATCCTGAATGCACGCAACGTCGGGAGGCATGTCCGATGGATTGCGCCACAGGCTGGCCTCCGGCCCGCATACGGTCTCGGCAAAGCATCCGTCAATGTCCACGCCAAAAATGCGAGTCTGGGCGCACACATGGCCTTCACCGGTCCGACACTGCTGGCAAACGCCGCATACCCGATGGGACTCGCCCGAAACGAGGTCCCCGACGCGCAGCGCTCGGACATCCGAACCGACGTCAACCACTTCGGCAACAAACTCATGGCCCATGATGCGCGGAGGACGCACACGCGCAGCCGACCAGGCATCCCATGAGTAGACATGGTAGTCCGTTCCGCAGATGCTGGTGAGCAAGGGGCGAAGGAGTACCTCATCGGCACGGACGATCGTCGGCGCGGTGACAGCGCACATCATTGCGCCGGGACCCGCCTCCCGCTTGACTATCGCTCTCAATCAGATGCACCTCTGTGAGCGACCGATGCCGGCCTCTCGACGGCTCGGACCACGGTCAGATGGTTGTCATTTCACGCCGCAACGAAAAAAAACCTGCTGATTCGGGGGAATAAGTCGAAAAACCGCAGATTCGCGCGAGCCAAGCGTCTATACATCGGGAACCGCCGAACCTCCTACCAAGTCTATAGCAGATGTTCCCGAGGAGGCTGCGCATCTGCTCACGTTGTCATCGCAGCCTCCTATGTCTTTCTGTCGCTGCGCCTGTGTCCCCGCGCGCGCTCGAGGTCCTCGTCGTCGAAGACGAACTCAGCCTGACCGATCCGCACGGTGTCTTCGTGCTTGGCCCCGAGCTCCCGCAGTTTCCGGTGAACACCGGACCTCTCCAACGTTTGCTGGAGACGCTCCACCGCATCAGGGTTGTTCAGGTCGGTTCGCTGAACGAGCCGCTCCAGCGATCGTCCTTCAACCAGCCAGGCGCCGGTCGCGTCGCGGCGCACGTGCCATGCTCGCTCATCCTCGGCTGGAGGTCCGGTGAAAACAACGTGCTCTGTCGGGGCCACTGGCTGGGGAGCGGCGCGATGCTCCTGGAGCAGTTGCCACAGAGCCTGCATGAGCTCGTGAACTCCCTGATGGGTCGCCGCAGAGATCGCGAACACCCGCAATCCTCGGCCCTCGAGATCGGCTCGTGCGCGCTCCGCGGCGTTCGGATCCGCTGCCACGTCCATCTTGTTGAGCGCCACCACTTGCGGCCGCCGTGCGAGCGCCGGATCGTAGAGGCGCAGCTCCTCGTTGATGGTTTCGAAATCGGCGAGCAGGTCTCGGCCCGTCAGTCCGGATGCGTCCAGCATGTGCACCAGCACGCGCGTGCGGTCAATGTGCCGAAGGAACCTGTCTCCCAGTCCCACGCCCTGGTGGGCGCCTGGCACGAGGCCTGGCATGTCGGCCATGACAAAGGACTGAGACGGGCCGATGCTGACAACCCCAAGGTTTGGCACCAGGGTCGTGAATGGATAGTCGGCGATTTTGGGGCGAGCCGCCGAAGCCGCCGCGATGAGCGTGGATTTCCCCACGCTCGGCAGGCCGATCACGCCGACATCCGCCACAAGTTTGAGATCGAGCCGAACCTTGCGACGTTCGCCCGGCTCTCCGAGTTCAGCGAACTTGGGCGCCTGACGCACCGAGGTGGTGAAATGCAGGTTGCCGCGGCCCCCTTTGCCCCCTCTGGCGATAATGGCCCGCTGGCCCGGCGCCACAAGATCTGCGAGCACCTTGCCGGTCTCGACGTCTGTTGCCACTGTTCCGGGAGGCACCTTCAGGATCAGGTCGGCGCCGTCGCGACCAGCCCGCTTCTTGGCTTGCCCGTCTTCACCCCGTGGAGCTCGGTACTGATGGTTGTAGCGGAAATCCAGCAACGTCGAGAGGTTCTCGTCCACTTCGAGAACAATGCTGCCGCCCGAGCCGCCGTCGCCACCGCTGGGACCTCCGCGCGGAACGTACTTCTCACGCCGGAATGTCGCGGCTCCTGACCCGCCGTCACCTGCCTCAACCACTATCTCGGCCTGGTCAACGAACATGATGAGGTTACCCGCCTATCAGAGGAACGACCGGCCCGGACCTCATGCGGATCCGGGCCGATCGAATGATCCCACACACTGTCGGCGTCATCGCACCGCCGGACGCCTTGACAAAACGGGTCAGGCTGCGGGGCCCTCCGACGCCATCTCGGCTGTTTCGGGCTCAACGACCGGATACACGCTCACGCGACGGCCCGTCTTGGGGCCCTCGAACTTCACGATGCCGTCCACGAGGGCATACAGCGTGTGATCCTTGCCGAGCCCTACGTTCTTGCCGGGCCGGAACGGCGTGCCGCGCTGTCGAACCAGGATCGCGCCGCAGCGCACCGACTGGCCCGCGAACTCCTTCACGCCGAGCATCTTGGGCTTGCTGTCGCGTCCGTTCCGCGAGCTGCCCACACCCTTCTTATGTGCCATCGCTACTCCTCGCTCTCGCCCGACGCCGGGGCACTCGCTGCCGTCTGTCCCGTCGTGATTGCCACAACTCTCACGCGCGTGAGAGACTGCCTGTGGCCATAGTGCCGCTGGATGTTCTTCGTCGGCTTGTAGGTGAAACCCCGAACCTTCTTGCCCCGGTACTGCTCGATGACTTCCGCCTGGACAGCGGCGTCTGGCACGCGGGGTGTCCCGATGCGCACGCCGGTATCGTCGCACACCAGCAGCACATCCTCGAATGTGTAGCGCCCGTCCTTGTCGGGTTCGACCTTCTCGACGGACACGATGGCATTGGGCGCCACTTTGTACTGCTTGCCCCCAGAACGCACGATTGCGTACACTTCAACCCCCTCGCATGCTGTGCCGCGGATTTCGGCTCGCGTAACGACTGCTCATCACAGCGGGACGCTCCCCCAAACGCCGAGAGGAGCGTCCCGCAATTCATCCCTGCAAGCACGCCAGCGCCGTTGCTGGTCCTGACAGGGCGTACAGCCAACCACTATACCCGAGGAGACCGGATGAATGTCAAGCGCGGCGGTCGGCGGCAAGGGTGCCGTTCGCCCAGCACCGCCTCACCGAGCCGAGCCGCACGCGGGCTTCCTGGCCGATCATTCTCCGGCCGTCATCCATCTCGATAAGGAACCCGTCGGCCCAGGCCACGACACCCGTATCGGGCTGCAGTCGCGAACTGCACAGGTAGCCCGTTACCACCTGGTCGCGTCGCAATGCCGGAATCTCTCGCTCGATCTCCACCATTCTGGCGGAACGAACTTCGTAGCGATCCGGCGGCAAGTCGGGATTGCTGCGCACATAGATGGCGAGATGGGTCAGTTGTTCGAGCCGTTCGACATTCTCGCCATGTTCGCCAATAAGCACCTCTGCGGCGCCCGGGCTGCAGCGCACCAGGACTGCGTCTGACCCTCGCTGCTTCTTGAGAGCGATTCCCATGATCTCTCTCTCGATGGCCATGCTGATGGTCTCGCAGGATGGCACCGAGCCCCGGCCGCCACAGTACGCGCAGGGCTCTCCCAGGAAATCGGCAACCGTCTCGGAGGTCCGCTTGCGCGTCATTTCCACGAGGCCGAGAGCGCTGATGGCCGAGATCTTGGTGCGAGCCTTATCACGTTTGAGGGCGGCCTCGAGGGCGGAGAGGACCTGTTGGCGATCATGGCTGCTCGCCATGTCGATGAAATCGATGACGATGATCCCGCCGATGTCGCGCAGGCGAAGCTGACGCGCTATTTCCGTGGCGGCCTCAACGTTCGTCTTTACGATCGTCTCCGCCAGATTCGAGCCGCCGGTGAACTTGCCCGTGTTCACATCCACAACGGTCAGGGCTTCGGTGACATCGAAGATGAGGTGCCCGCCCGACTTGAGCCAGACCTTGCGCTTGAGGCTCCGCTCGATCTCGGCCTCGAGCCCGAAATGCGTGAAGCACGGTACCTCGCCCGTGTACAGGTGGATTCTCCCCCGCAGTTTGGGCGAAACGGTCGCCAGCAGTTCATGGACCCTCTCGTACTCGTCGGGGTCGTCCAGGACGAGCTTGCGCACATCGGAGCCGAAAATGTCCCGGATGGCCTTGCTGACCAGCGACAGATCACGATGGATGAGCGTCGGGCCTTTTGCCTTGCGCGCCGACGCGAGTATCTGGTTCCACAGGTTATACAGGTACTCGGCATCTGCTGCCAGATCGGCCTCGGCCTTGTCCTCAGCTTCCGTGCGGAGGATCACGCCGAATCCAGGGCGGCGTAGGCGCTCCCCGATCCTCCTCAGTCGCTCGCGCTCGCTCCGTTCCTCAACCTTCCGGCTCACTCCGACGGTATCGGACTCCGGCATGAGCACGAGGTATCTGCCCGGCAGGGAGATCAGGGTTGAGACTCTCGCTCCCTTGCTTCCCCGCGGTCCCTTGGTGACCTGAACCAGAAGCTCCTGGCCCCGTTTGAGTATCTGGCCTATGCGCTGCTGCTTGCGCTGCGACCGTCGCAACAGACGCCGATGACTCGAAGGATGGTCGGCATCGGCTTCGCCTTCGCCGTCGTCATCGCGCTCGGAGCCGTCATCAGCATCGGCATCCTTGCCCGCGCTCTCGGCTGCGATGCTCGGCAGAACGTCGCCGACATGCAGGAAGGCATTGCGGCCAAGCCCGATATCCACGAACGCGGCGTCCATACCGGTCAGCACGTTCTCGATGCGGGCTTTGTAGAGGCTGCCGACGATCCGCTCGCCGCGCTCGATGTGGAGTTCGGTTAACCGTCCGTCTTCCACAACGGCTATACGCGTCTCGCGTTCGCCGACATTGACGTAGATGTCCTTTGTCAGGTTGGTGTCCATGAAAAGCCTTATGTCGGCGCTGATCGCGCCGCCGTCGCTTCGGCGCTGCTCAGGAGACCGGTGCGCTCGATCATGCCTATCTCAGCATGCCCGACTTCGGCCCGCAGTATCTGTCCGAGCTCCGAGTGTTTGACGGTTCCCTCGCTGCCGAAGTGCGCGAGCGCCGTGAAGACTGCACCGGCCGGTTGTGAACGTTCGGCTCGCAGATCTGCGATGAACGGTCGAATGTCTACGTCGCGGTCTCCGGCGCTGCCGGACCTCGCGACTGTGATACGGTCGCGATCCAGGACGCGGCGCGCAACCGCACACATCTCATCAAAGCTTACCTCGTCGTGGAGAGTCAGCGCTATGCGGTACTCGGCGAACTCGTAGGCGGCGAGCGCCGACTTGCGGTCGGCTGGCGAAACGGGCTCAACGGCGCGAGCCATGAGACCCGGCGGCAGCGAGCCATTCAGGCGCTCCGGGGTGATCTCCGCTGGGTCCGATTCTACATCGGCGAATACGATGTCGGCCCGACACACGAGCCCGACGCTGGCGGGGAACACGAAACGAAGCCGTGGACGAGGGTTGTGACCTTGGGTGAGCGCAATGGAGATGCTCGCGCGGCGGAAAGCACGCTCAAATGCGCGCATCACGTCGAGGTGGCCAATCCAGCGCGCCGGACCGGTCTTCTCGAACACGATACGAACCGTCGTACAGGTCGCCTCCATGGGATTGGGGCGGCACGCCTCGGGTACGGTCAGTCGCCTGCGTAGTTCCAGGATCTGTTCTGCATGTCGCGCGAAAAGACCGGCCGAGCGGTGCCGTTGGCAAAGAGCACAGTCGCCTTGTCGCCGCCCGATTGCACATGCTGGTTGCACCAGGTGATAATGGTCTTGTCCAGAGGCGGATTCGGGTACTTCAACTGGTTGGGGTTGTCGGTTCGCGTGTCTATGCCGCGCCCTTCGGCGTTGGTCCAGTCGCGGCTGTAGACCACCTGATAGACGCCAGGCTGACCCAACGCAACGGTGATGTCGTAGCTGTTAAACGCATGATAGGGGATCGGGTCGAGCGGATTCGGCCCGGGAATGTCGTGAGTGGCATAGGTGGCCGCCCCCGAGAAGCCGGCTCCGCTCGGGAAGACCGCGTTGACGACGACCGTCTGATCTGTGATGCCGTTGTTGGGGCAGTGGAATACGTTCAAATCCCGGACATAGGCCGGGTACAGATAGCCGTGCTTGAGGCTAGAGGCAGGCGCAGGCGGTCCGCCGCCTGGCTGCCATCGCGAGCCGTCTGCGTTCTCGGGCAGGCCCAGCAGCACGGGCGGATACGCGTCATAGTCCTGAGCGTACAGGCTGATCTTCACGTGGATCTCCTGCATGTTCGAGATGCAGGAAGTCACGCGAGCCTGCTCGCGAACGCGACTGAAGACCGGGAAAATGATCGCGACGAGGACCGCGATGATCCCAATGACGGTCAGAAGCTCGATCAACGTGATGGCCCGTGTTCCGGCACGATCCATGGCGAGACGCTCCCCTCAACGCAGGCAGTGCTGTTGCGCGCTGTCTGCTATACCGACGCCGTCCTGTGGCATGGTGTTCCGTTGGCGCCCTGCAGTGCCCGCTGGCGCCGACGCAGGCAAACCCCTGCCTGTGGCTGGTCAGACAGTCTAGAGTACTTGAGTGAACCGGCGCACGTCAAGGACCCGGGCTCTTTCGGACGACTCTGTCCGCGGCCGCGTATGCAAGGATGTGCGCCAGACAGGCTCTGTGGCGGTCGTGAGGCGTCCATCCGTCGCACTTTGCACGATCGCGCACAGGGTATCCTACGGTCTTCTGGAGGTGAGAGATGGCCAAGGTCCTCGTTGCCGATCCCATTGCGCAGGAAGGGATCGCACTGCTTCGTCAGCACGCCGATGTAGATGTGCGCCCCAAACTGGGCGAGAACGATCTCATCCAGATCGTCGGAGACTATGATGCTCTCGTAGTTCGCAGCGAGACCCGGGTCACCGCTCGGGTACTCGAAGCCGGGAACCGGCTGCGGGTCGTAGGGCGCGCGGGCGTCGGCGTCGACAACATTGATGTCGAGGCGGCGACGGGGCGAGGCATTCTGGTGGTCAACTCGCCGCATGGCAACACAACGGCGGCGGCCGAGCTGACCGTTGCGTTGATGCTATCGCTGGCTCGCCGCATCCCGCAGGCCGACGCGGCCCTGCGAGCGGGAGTATGGGATCGGAAGCGGTTCGTCGGCACGGAGGTCTACGGCAGGACGATCGGCATCGTGGGCCTGGGGCGCATTGGCCTCGAAGTCGCTCGGCGTTGTCGCGCGTTCGGGATGAAGGTGATCGCGCATGATCCGTTCGCCAACGCCAGTCTCGCCGAGCAGCACGGCGTTACGCTCATGGCTCTCGACAACGTACTGCGGTCGGCGGATTTCATCTCTCTGCATGTGCCCCTGACAGACGCGACCAAGGGCATGATCGGGAGCCGGGAACTGGCGCGCATGAAGCCGGGCGTCCGAATCATCAACTGCGCCCGCGGCGGCATCGTGGATGAGCGCGCGCTGGCGGATGCCATTCAGTCGGGCCACGTTGCCGGCGCCGCCTTCGACGTCTTCTCTGAGGAGCCCGTCGGCCCCGACAACCCGCTGGTCCAGTTGGATGCAGCCGTCGTAACGCCGCATCTCGGCGCCTCAACGGAGCAGGCGCAGGTCGCCGTGGCGCTGGATGTCGCCGAGCAGGTGTGCGACGTGCTCGAGGGCAGGCCGGCCCGGTCGCCGGTGAACCTGCCTAATCTGCCTGCCGAGACCTACGAAGCGCTCAAGCCCTATCTCGACCTGGGGCGTCGGATGGGCAGTCTCGTGGGCCAGCTTGCGGTAGCAGGCGGGGGGGCATCGGGTCCGGTAGAGGTCGTTGACGTTCGCTACGCGGGCGATTTCGGCGACCATCCGACGGGAATGATCACACGCTCGGTGCTGGCCGGTCTGCTGACGCCGATTCTGTCCGATGCGGTCAACATGGTGAACGCTCCCATGCTCGCCGAAGCTCGCGGCATTCGCGTCACTGAGAGCAGCACGCCCTCCCGCGGCGAGTACAGCGCGCTGGTGTCGGTGACCGTCGGTTCGGGGACGTCGCAACGGTCGGTGTCCGGTACGGCGTTTGGGCGCCGCCAGCAGCGTGTGGTGGAGGTAGACGGCTACGAGGTAAGCTTCGTGCCCGACGGCATACTCCTGATGACGACGCACAGGGACCGACCCGGCACCATCGGTGCGGTGGGCACGCTGCTCGGACGCAACAATGTGAACATCGCCGGGATGGACGTGGGACGGAAGCAGGAGGGCGGGCTCGCGCTCATGGTGCTCATCCTTGACGATCCGGTCGCGCCGGAGCTGCTGGCGCAGATCCGTCAGGTGGATGGCATGGAAACCGCCTGTATCGTCAACCTGAGCTGACGCTGCGATGCTGCCGGGTCTAGGACGTGCGCGTCGGCCACTCTTGCTTCAGCCACGGCGCGTTTTCGAGCAGCCTGGCCTTGTCGGCAAGACGGAAGATCCGGCGCGCGTTGCCTCGCATGAGTGTTTCGACCAGCTCGACGGCCTGCGGCCGCGACATCCATCCGTCTCGGACCAGACCCGTTAACGCTAGCGCGATGCCTCGCCGCGCCACCATGGAGTGACCGACCACCGGTTCGACAGGGATGAAATCGCCACCGAACGTCAGGACCTTGTTGCAGGGCGCGGTCGTCAGGAACGTCTGCAAGAAGCGAACCGAGGACGCCGGATCGATGATCCAGGCCCAGCACATGTCTATGACGGCATTGTGCCAGTGCTTGGCGATTGCCACCATCTCCTGCCAGAAGGGATAGCCGATGTGCATGATCACGAAGGTGGTATCTGGCGCGCGTCGCAGAATCTCGGTGACGTCGGATGGATTGGCGGCGACTCGGTCCATCGGCATGCCGTTGTGGCCCGCATAGTAGCCCGTGTGCAGTTTGACGGGCAGGTTCATGGCGGTCGCCTTGCGGACGCCATACCAGAAGAGATGATCTTCGAGCTTCTTGCGCTCGGGTGGTGAGATCTGGCCACCCTCCACGAGACGAGTGAAGATCGGCGCGGCGGCTTCAGCGGGAACGTCCTCGAAGTCGAGCCTGCGGCCGTATGCTGCCTGAGTCTTGACGGCGACGGCGTAGGGGCCGTAGGTCGCAAACCACCAATCGAGTACTGCGTGGTAGTCGCCCAGGTCGCTCACCCTCATGTTCGCGTGCTCGGCGTTGGCGCGCCATTGTTCGGGGCTGTGCAGGCTCAGGAGCGAGATGTCCTGCATGAGGAGCGTCGGCTGTGCCGTCGGCATGAAGGGCTTTTCCAGCGAGTTGACCTGACACGACTCGATGCCCGCAATGGTTGTGAGCAGTCGCTTGTAGAACCCGGGTTTGACAGTGGTTCGGTAGCGATCCTCCATCAGCTTCACCGTGGTGCCGTTCAGGTCCCGTATCCCATAGAGCGCCTCGACGGCGAACCGAACCGCAAGCCCGTAGCCTGTGTTCCGCACGGCGGGCCACCACGGCTCCAGCATCTGCCACTTGCGGCGCGTGTCGAGGTCGGGCGAGGTGAGGGCGGCACGGTCGGCGGGCGGCATACCGGCCACGATGAGATCGGAATCGATGTAGTGCATGAACAGCACCGACCAGTCGTCGCAGGTGATCATCCCGCCCGGCTTCCAGTCGGTGCGTGAGCTCTCCTCGACGAGATGCTCATGCGTATCTACCAACGGAGTGCGGCGCACGCGCGCCGCGATGTCGCTGTCGAGCCCCTCGTCCAGATCACGATCTGCCATCCTCTCGCCTCCTGTCAGTGCGCCCACCGCGGTCCCGCCTGCCGCCGTCATGAGCTCACGGCGGCTAACAGCGCTTGTCGAGCTGAACGATGGCATGTCCATGTCGGAACCTGTGGTTGGCCCATGTATTCGTCGGCCAGGACCCGCGTCTCCTGCCGGCTTCCGATTATCTTGACGCTGTCCATGCGAGCGTGCTACGATGGGCACCTGATGAACGTCGTCATGGGCGTACTCCGCTTCGGCTATCTGGCGCTGATCGTGGCGTTTGCCCTGTACGTCGCCTGGCTCATCAAGCGGGATCTGGACCGCCGCTAATGCCGGTCTGCATTCGTCGCTGCCGCGTTGTACGCTTGTTCGTCTACCCGGATATATAGCCGCCCATGGCATCACAGCTCGACATAGCATTTCTAACGGATCCTGGACGCGCTCGCAACATCAACTGCGACCGCTGCGTGACTGCCGACAGGGAGGCGCTGGGCAACCGAGCCGATGCGTTTCTGATGGTTGCCGATGGCATGGGGGCCAATCGCCGAGGCGACACGGCGAGCCTGATCGCCGCGGAAGTGCTGCCGACCACCCTCGTGCAAACGCTCCGGGAGCTGCCCGACTCTCCCACGCAGGAGCAGCTTGCCCAGGCGCTTCGTGACGCCACTGCCGCCGCCAATCTCGCCGTGTGGAAGCGCGCGCAGGAGGACCCTGATCTCCGGGGCATGGGAACGACGTGTGTGGCGGCTCTCGTCACCGGCGGCACGGTCCTCATCTGCCACGCCGGCGACTCTCGCGCCTACCTCCTATCGGACGGCGCGATGAGCCAGATTACCGCCGACCATTCGCTCATTCAGGAGGTAGTCACGGGCGACGACGTCGGCGTTGAGGGACGGTTCGGCACTGTCATCACGCGCGGAATAGGGTTGTCGCGGACGGTTGATGCGGATCTCGAGCTGACTCGTCTCGGTCCGCGTGACGCGCTGCTGCTCTGCACCGATGGGCTTACCAATATGGTGCGAGATCGGCGCATAGCAGCGGTGCTTGCCGAGGCGCCGACCGCAAGTGATGCATGCATCAGACTGGTCGCCGAGGCCAACAGCGCCGGCGGGGTTGATAACATCGGTGTGGCGGTGTGCAGGGGCGCAGAGTATGTCCCCTATCAGGTGGCTGCTGGCAACGACGTGGAGGCGGCAGTTCCCGCCGACGACACGCGAAGCTCGCCACGGCGACGTCGGCGATCGCGATCGCCGTGGCCGACGGCGTTAGCCATGGCGCTGGCCGCTCTATGCATGGTGCTGGCGGTGCTGCTCTTTCTGTCAGTATCCGAAAGGAATCGGCTGGCTGAAGAGGTCCGGCTGCTGAAGGCGACGAAGTGATGGCTGCGCCAGTCGCGAGCAGGAGACGGGCGCGCCTCTGTGGAAACCACAGAGAGGGGGTATCCGCATGAATCGAAAGTTCCTGAACTATGCCATCTTTGTGGCCATCGTCGCTGTGGTGGTCGGGCTAGCAGTCCGACACAGCCGTCATATGGCCTTCCTGGTGAACTCCATGGCGGGGAACGACAGCAAGGCCCGCGTCGCGGCTGCCAAGGAACTGGTCAAGATGGAGCAGTTCATGGACGCCATCACGGGCGAGAGCGTAGCACGACGCATCCGCATCGTTCAGGCGCTCGAAGACTGGGGCGAGAAGGAGGCTGTCACGCAAGCCGTCGCCTTTCTGAAGGATCCGGACAGGCCCGTGCGTGATCGCATTGCCCTCGCGCTTGTGCGGATCGGCACCAAATCAGCCGATAACCTTCAGGGAATCGTGACGGGTACGGCGGACGGCGACAGCAATGTGCGCAAGGTGTGCATTGCCTTGCTGCAGATCCTGGGGCAAGACGATCAGGATGTGGCGATGAAGCTGCTCCAGCGTGCCCTTCCAGACGCCGACCCGAACGTCTTGCGGGATGCCCTTGCCATGCGCAACGGCTCGGTGGCTGATCAGATCGTCCCCAAGGTTGTGGAGGGGATGAAGGCCAATGCTGCCGCACGGGGACCGGGCGGCGATGTGCTGGGCGCATTGGCCTCGCGCCGAGAGGAGTGTGTGAAGGCGTTGCTCCCGCTCCTTGCCGACGCCGATGACGGCGTCTGTTCGGGCGCCGCCGAGGCCCTGGGCAAGGTCGGCAGCCCGACGCCGGTGCCGCAACTCGTTGACGCGATGCACAAGCGGAGCGCCCAGGTGCGGCGCGTCGCCATCGGCGCCATTGCGCTGATAGCTCATCCGTCTGGCGAGGCCGCGCTGACCGAGGCGATCAACAACAAGGACGATGACAACGAGGCTCGTGCACAGGCTGCCGTCGGCCTCGGCCGCATAGGCACGCCGACTGCCATAGCCACGCTCGTCAAGGCTCTGAGCGACGACGATCTCAAGGTCCAGGTGGCAGCAGTTGACGGACTTGCGCACGCCGGACAGCCGGCCATCCCGGCGCTGACCCGCGCCATAGGCGACCCGGCAGCACGCACACGCATACGGGCGATCGAGGCATTGGGGGCCATTGCGACGCCTTCCGTGAACGCGGCCTTGCTGCCGGCGCTTCGTGACCCAGCGGTCGAAGTGCGCACCGAGGCCGCTCGCGCGCTCGGATTTCCCAGGAACGGGCCAGCCGTACCCGCGCTGGCCGCTGGTATGAACGATCGCGAGGGGGCTGTTGCCGCGGCATGCGCAGACGCACTGTCGCGAATCGGCGCACCCGCACGTCCTTCACTGGTTCGTATGCTTGCAGGGCCCGCCGGTACGGGGTTCCTCGCTGCCGTGGCGCTTGCCAAGCAGGGGGCGGAGTCCGTGCCTGATGTGCTGAGCATCGCCACCAGCCAGCCTGCAGCCGGCAAATGGGCCGTGGAGTCCCTGGCACGCAACAAGTCACAGAACGCTCTTGAAGCTTTGAAGCAACTGAGCGCAAACGGCGATCCGGAAACCAAGAAGGTGGCTTCGGCGGCTCTACAGCGCCTGTCGCTGCAGTAGCGGAACGCAACTGCGCCGAGCGTGTCAGGCGTTCGGCGCAGCGCTCATGTCGCGGGAACGGTTCCGGTTCTGGCGCCGGTATGAGCACTGTTCGCGTGGCAGCCGATCCGCGTTGCCGCGAGTCGGCATTAGCTTGGATGAGGTGGAGCCCATGAAGTCATACCGACGTCGGTCGGTGGTCGTCTGCCTGCTCGTCTCCCTTGTTGCAGCGACGCTTGTCGGGTGCGGCGGCGGCGGCAAGTCCGCGGGATACAGGGGACGTTCCTTCAGCGCTGAGGGGCCTGATCGGGCGCTCTATGTCAGCGTGGATACCGTCGGTCGATTTACCCTGATAGTGCGCGACGCCTCTTCGATCCCGTCATGGGCAGGCGCGCAGGGCGCGTTCGGTCCGAACGATCAGTTCTTCGCTCAGACGCCGGACGGGCTGCTTCAGTTCGAGGGCAACGCCTCGGCATCGGGCGACGCGATCACGTGCGTTGTGCGCCGCTCGGGCTCCACGCTCTTCAGTGTAACTGCGCATGCAGCTCCGCAGGGCACGGCGACGCCGATGGACCTCATTGGCACCTACCTGCACGATGAGGGCGGCGATGCGGCTCTTCTGACCCTGGATGCCAGCGGGCACGGGGCGCTGTGGGTGAACACATCCACGGTTAACGGTGCGTCGGCGGTCACGGTGAGCGGCACCGGAGCGCTGTCTTCGGCGTCCGGCGATACGGTCGGCAAGGTCACGGTCTTGCGGGCCGACGCAACGCTGGAGATCACCCGACTGAACGGACAGTCCGTGGCGCTCAGTCTGCCGCTATCACGCACGACGCGCGCCAAGTGGACGTTCATGGTGTTCATCAACGCCGCGAACGATCTTCAGCAGTTCGGGCCGCTGAATGTCAATCAGATGGAAAAAGTCGGCTCGTCCGCCGATCTCAATATCGTCGTTCAGTGGAAGCAGGCCAACTGCACGACATGCGGCAACCCCGCGTGGATTGGCACGAGGCGCTACTACATCACCCGCGATCAGAACACCAGCACGATCGGCTCTCAGCTCGTGCAGGAGATGGGACCCAACGTTGATATGGGCGACTGGCGCGAGCTGAATGCGTTCATCCGCTGGACGCAGCAGCGGTATCCGGCCGACAGGTATGCCCTCGTGATATGGGATCACGGCGCAGGGTGGCGCAGTACGCGGGCCGCCGGACGGGCTGTCCGGTCGGTTTCCATCGACGATTCGACGGGCAACGAGATCCAGACCTGGGAGCTTCCGCAAGCTCTGAACACATCCCCCAAGATGGACCTGCTCATCTTCGATGCCTCGCTGATGCAGATGACAGAGGTGGCCTACGAAGTCCGCGACATGGCCAAGCTCATGGTCGGCTCCGAGGAAAGCCCTCCGGGGGAGGGTTACGTCTATGATGCGTTCTTGAAGGACCTGGCGGCGTCGCCGACGATGACGCCGGAGCAGTTCGCGACCCAGATCGTTAACCGGACCGTGGAGAGTTACGGCCCGTTCAGCAACATCACGCAGTCTGCCGTGGACCTATCGCGCATGCAGACGGTGGCCGAGCGCCTTGATGCCTTCGCGAAGTCGCTGCAGTTCTACGGCGCCGAAAATGCCGCTGCGCTCATCAGCGCCCGACAGAACGCGGAGTCCTACCTCTACCGCGACAACAAGGATCTGTGGCATTATGCGGAGCTAGTGCGTACAGGCGTGACGACGCCGGCTCTGCAGACGGCCGCATCCCGATTGCAGGAGGCAGTCGCGAGCGCTGTCATTGCCGAAGCCCACGGCAACCTGCACCCCAACTCCCACGGTCTGGCCGTGTACCTGCCGAGTCCCGCATCGTATCTGATCTCGTACTCCAGCACGGCGTTGTCGCGCGTGACAGACTGGGACACGTGGCTCCAGAACCAGCCGCCGGGCTAGACAGGAAGGCCGATGGGGGCGTTCGACGACTATCGAAAGGCCCAGCGTGCCCTGCGCAATGAGTTTGCGGGCCTGACGGCTCGGCTTTGTGCGACGTGCCCGAACCCATGTTGCCGCGTCCCTGCCCGGGTGGGACCGGTTGATGTGCTGCTGGCGCAGGCCGGGGGATGGCGCGAGGATGGCGACGACCGTGACGATCCAGTGATGATCGCCATCGCTCAGGCCACGTCGGCTCTCGTTCTCGACGGCGAGCCCTTGTCGGTTCCATGCCCATTCCTCCGTTCGCACGGGTGCACCTTCCCGGACGATCTGCGCCCCGTGGAGTGCACGGCGTTCGTGTGTCGCGACATGCTGGCAGCGATGGATGCGCGGCAGAGGGCACGGGTGCGTCGGCTGGTCGGCGAGCTGAGGCGAAGCTACGCGCGGTTGTCTCGGGGCTTCGCGCGCAAGGTCCCCGCTGCTCCGGATAGGTGACTCAGCACTGGCCCCCGAGCGCAGATAGGGGCGGAGGCTTCACGAGGCCGTAGCAGCACTCGCGACGGCCTGTCCTCACCGCCCACGCCGAGTCCCCGTAGGAATAGTGCCAGTACTCGTCTCTGCAGTTGGAGAAACCGGCCTCGAGCATGGACTGGACCAGCAGTCGCCGATTGGCCGCGGCTTGCTCGGATAGGCCCGCAACGTCCGTTGGGGCGGCCTCCCATCCGCTGAGGGGCGACACCATGTCGAGGGGGGCGCCGTTCGCGTCAATGATCTGCACATCGACGGCGGCGCCGGTGCAATGGCCTGGAGGCGCCGGCTGATCATACGGCGCGAAGAAACGGTCGGTCGCGCGGTGCAGCGCCGAGAGCGGCCATTCGGGATGCTCGGCGCGCATGTGGTGGTAGAAAGAGTCCCAGTGCCGCCGTTGATCGTCTATTGTTCGAAGCGCCGTGCTGATACGCAGTCGTAGCCCATGAGGCAGCCTCGGCGGGACGGTGTTGAGCATCTCCGCAACCCGCACCCGAACGAAGGGGCGCGCTCGGGCAAGCACAACGATGTGCGGGCATACGACGCGGAGATCAACCAACGGCTCGTGGTTTTCGACGATCCGAATGCGGTTCAGCGCCGCAATGGGCTCCGGAGCGCCTGTCACCATTCAGTCTTCGCGAAACGGGTCATAGTCGTCGTCGTCCGGCAGGTCGGGCATGCCGGGCGTGTCGTCGGCATCCTCGTCACTGTCCTCGAAGAGTCGCTCGAGGTTGTCGTAGTCTGGCTCGTCCTCGATCTCTTCCATCTCATCGGCACCTTCGACTTCCTCCATGTCCTCGAGGTCCTCGACAGCTCCGGAGGCATCCGTGTACCGGTTGATCTGCTCGGCGCGGAAGACATGCGCCACGAAATCGTCTCGTTCAAAGCGCGGGAGATAGCTCTCGACAACCTGTTCATCTATCTGAGCGATGAGTTGCTCCTCTTCCGCATAGCTGAAATCTGCTTCGAGGATGATCGTGGCGTGGATCGTGTCGTGGGCGAAGTGCACATCAACCTGGCCTACCCGGCGATCACCGGACCAGATCAGGTAGATCTCAGAGCTGCTTGTCCGAACAAGCCGGCTCAGTCGCGATGGAAAGTCCATGGCAGCTCTCCTTCTGGCAACGTCTGGTCTGGCTAGCCGATGCGGCCATCCAGAATGGCGTCAACAGCGACGGCGAAGCCGTCGGCATCGCAGGGAGGCGCAATCCAGGATGCCGCCCGTCGCACGGCTTCTTTGCCCGATGCCACGGCAACGGAAAAGCCGGCCCATTGGATCATCGGAAGGTCGTTTCCGCCGTCGCCGAATGCTAGTGTCTGCTCCCTTGGGACCTGCAGGCGGTCCGCAAGCTCGCGCAGAGCCACTCCCTTGTCGCAGCCGGCTGCCATAAACTCGAGATACTCGGGATTGGTCCGCGTGATGTACAGGCGGCCGCCATAGCGTTGCGACATCACCTCGTACAGACGGTCTGCCTCGGCCGGTCGGTCAATGAGGATCATCTTGGTCGGACGTGTGCCCTCAAGCCTGGTCAGATCGCCGACGGGCTCCATCTTCGATCCCGTATGGCGATGGTAGAGCATGGCCCACTCGCCGACTTCCGCCACGTACAGGTGGTCGTCGAGATAGTAGTTCAGGTGGTAGCCATTGTCAGCGCAGAACCGAACGATCTCCGAGGCCAGATCGGGCGGAACCGTGACGTGGCGCCATATCTCGTCCGTTGCGCGATCACGGATCATCGCCCCGTTGTAGGAGATGATGGGGCTCATGAGGTCGAGCGCCTCTGCGAAGCGGAGCGTGGCCTGATGCATCCGTCCGCTTGCAATCACGCAAAGCACGCCGGCCTGCCGCAGTCGAGCGACCGCTTCGGCATTGCGCGGCGGAACGGATCCGTCTTTGGCGATCAGCGTCTCGTCGAGGTCAATCGCAGCAAGGCGGTATGATGTCAGCATTGCGGCTCCCTGCGCCAGGCGGTCATGCAGCCGCCTATTCGCGCCACGACTCCCGGCGAACACACGGCCTGTATAGTATAGACGCGTCGGACCGGCAGGTTGGCCTGTGAGCGGGGCTGTCCGGCAGCCGTTGGTGCGGTAAACTAACCCCCTGCGGGCATGAACCGCGCGACGCAAGAGCAAGGATCCAAACGTCATGGGGCAAGACTCGACGAACGAGGGCCGAACCACGCCATCGCCGACCTGGGCGGCGGTCCGCTACGACTCCCTCGAGCTCAGAGGGCGGAGTCTGATTTCTATCGCTGATCTGGATGCGCATCAGGTCACCGGCGTTCTTGACCTCGCAGCGGCTCTCAAGGGTGCGCGCGGCACGGGCGCAGCGCCGCTGTGGAACGGAACGCGGTCGCTGGCGATGATCTTCGAGAAACCCAGTCTTCGCACACGTGTGACGTTCGAGCTCGGCATGCGGGAGCTGGGAGGAATCCCCATCGTTCTTGGGCCGACCGAAATCGGTCTGGGTAAGCGCGAGAGCGTTGCTGATGTGGCCCGAAACCTGGGGCGGTGGGTCAGCGCCATCATGGCCCGTGTGTATGACCACTCGGCGCTCGTGGAGATGCGTGACAACTGCGCAATCCCTGTCATCAACGCGCTGAGCGATGTGGAGCATCCGTGTCAGACGCTCGCCGACCTGCTCACCATCCGTGAGCGCCTCGGGCGCCTGGACGGCGTGCGCATTGCCTGGGTCGGTGATGGCAACAACGTGGCGCACTCGCTGATGCTCGGAGCCGCACTGACCGGAGCGTCGGTGATCGCAGCGTGCCCCACCGGCTACGAGCCGGATGCCGCGATCGTGGAGAAGGCCCGCAGTCTGGCCCACGATCCCGGAGCCATTCGTGTCACCGGCAATCCCTATGAGGCCGTTGCCGACGCCGACGTAGTCTACACTGACGTGTGGGCGAGCATGGGTCAGGAGGCTGAAGCATCGCAGCGGAAGGCCGTATTCGCGCCCTATCAGGTGAACGCTGATCTCATGCGAAGAGCCGGCGCCAGGGCCATCTTCCTGCACTGCCTGCCCGCCCATCGCGGCGAGGAAGTGACCGACGAGGTGCTCGACGGGCCGCAGTCGGCAGCGCTAGACCAGGCTGAAAACCGTCTGCATGCCCAGAAGGCCGTGCTGGCGCTGCTCATCGGGCCATAGGGCAGGTCCGCCGAAACAGACGCCCGCCAGAGAGAAAGGTACGATCGCAATGTCAACTGTTGTGCTTGTGTATTCCGGCGGACTCGATACGTCCGTGTGCATACCTCTCATGCGTGAGGAGTACGGGTTCGATCGAGTCGTGACCGTGACAGTGGACGTTGGGCAGCCGCGCGACGACATCGCCCAGGCGGAAGCCCGCGCCGCCGCCCTTGCGACGGAGCACTACACCGTTGATGCGCGGTCTGAGTTTGTGGAGCGCTACTGCTGGCCTGCGGTCAAGGCGAACGGGGACTACCAGGGCTACCCGATCTCGACTTCCATCGCTCGGCCTCTGATATCCCTCAAGGCGGTGGAGGTGGCGCGCAGAGTGGGTGCCGATGCCTACGCCCATGGCTGCACCGGCAAGGGCAACGATCAGTTCCGCATCGAGTATGTCATGCGGACCCTGACGCCCGATATCCGGATCATTGCCCCGATGCGCGAGGGGCGGCTCAAGCCCGACGGCACACGGGAGCCCTGGACGCGCAGCGAGGAGATCGAGTATGCGGCGGCCCACGGGCTGAACGTCTCGCAGACCCGCGACCGCATCTGGAGCATTGACGAGAACCTCTGGGGACGAAGCATCGAAGGAGGGCGGCTGGAAGAGCCCGACTACGCGCCGCCGGAGGAGATATTCCAGTGGACCCGCAGCGTAGCGGACGCCCCGGATGATCCGTGCATCCTGACCGTTGGATTCGAGAACGGCGTGCCGGTGAGCCTGGATGGCGAGCGGCTCGAGGCGCTCGATCTCGTGCTGAAGGTGAACGCTCTGGCCGGCGCCCACGGCGTTGGCCGTGTGGACATCATGGAAGACCGTATGCTGGGCCTGAAGGTCCGGGAGAACTACGAATGCCCAGGGGCTGTCGTGCTTCTCACGGCTCATCGCGCGCTGGAAGCGCTGGTTGCCACGCAGGGCGAGCTGAAGTTCAAAGCGTCGGTGGACAGGGAGTGGGGTGAGCTGGCGTACAAGGGGCTGTGGTTCGATCCGCTCAAGGATGCCCTCGAAGCGTTCATCAATCGGATTCAGGAGAGGGTCACCGGCGAGGTCATCGTGCGTCTGCTCAAAGGCTCTGCCACGGTGATCGGGCGCCGCAGCGCCTGGGCGCTCTACAATGAGGACCTCGCATCGTTCGACAGCAAGACCTTCGATCAGTCGGAGAGCGAGGGAATGGTGAAGCTCCACGGCCTGCAGGGGCGCATGTACTGGATGCTCAAGGATCGCGACCGCACATGACCGATCAGCCTGCGGCCAAGCTGTGGGGAGGTCGCTTTGAGGCTGAGACAGATCCTCTCATCGAGCGGCTGAACAACTCGCTGGCCTTCGATGCCCGCCTCTGGCGGGAGGACATCGAGGGCAGCATCGCTCACGCGTCCATGCTGGGCCGCACCGGCATCATCCCGGCCTCGGAAGCGGATCTCATCGTCGCAGGCCTGCGCGAGATACTGGCGGGCCTCGCAGACGGCTCGATCGCCTTCGATCCCGGGGCCGAGGACGTCCACACAGCCGTCGAGTCGCTTCTGAGGGCACGGATCGGACCGGTCGCCGGAAAGCTGCACACCGCCCGTTCGCGCAACGATCAGGTGGCGACCGACATGCGGATGTACATGCGCCGCGTGGTGGGCGAGATCCGCGCCGCCGTTGCCGAACTCCAGCGCGCGCTGCTCGAGACCGCCGAGCGTGAGCTCGGGGTGATCATGCCGGGATTCACGCATCTGCAGCATGCTCAGCCCATCCTCCTATCGCACCATCTCCTGGCGTACTTCTGGATGCTTCAGCGCGATCGCGAGCGACTGATGGACGCTGAACGCCGAACGTCTGTCTTGCCGTTGGGAGCCGGGGCGCTCGCGGGAACGTCATTCCCCGTGGATCGGCAGATGGTGGCTGAGGCCCTCGGCTTTGAGAGGGTCAGCGAAAACAGTCTTGATGCTGTCTCAGACCGTGACTTCCTAATGGAGTTCCTCATGGCTGCGGCCATTCTCATGGTGCACTGCTCGCGGCTGGGGGAGGAGCTGGTTCTCTGGAGCAGTCAGGAGTTCGGTTTCGTGACCCTCAGCGATGCTGTCACGACCGGCAGCAGCATCATGCCGCAGAAGAAGAACCCCGACATTGCCGAGCTCGCCCGCGGCAAAGCAGGGCGCGTGATCGGCGACGCCGTGTCGCTTCTGACCACGATGAAAGGGCTTCCGCTTGCCTACAACAAGGACATGCAGGAAGACAAGGAGGCGGTTTTCGATGCGGTTGACACTGTACTGGTGACAGTACCGGCGCTGACCTTGACGATACGGACGGCGGCGTTTCATGCTGAACGGATGCAGACGGCAATGCGGCGCGACTTCTCGACTGCGACGGACCTTGCCGATGCGTTGGTGCGAGGCGGCATGGCATTTCGCGACGCGCATGGCGTCGTCGGTCGTCTGGTTCGTACCTGTATCGCGCGTGGAATCGGGCTGGAGGACCTGAGCTCTGAGCAGATAGCCGAGCTAGCACCTGAGGCCCGCGGGCTGGACCTTGCAGGTCTTACCGTAGAGCACTCCATCGCGTCTCGGTCGGTTCAGGGCGGTACGGGAACCGACGCGGTGAAGATCCAGATAGCGGCTGCGCGGGCGGCGCTGACGTCTTAGCGGATCGAGCAGGCATCGCGTGCAGAAATCGGTGGCAAATCGTCCGGCGTTGGGTAGCATGCGAGCAGTTGTACTGAGGTAGACTCTCGGCATTCTGGTAGTACCGGTTCGCTCACCGTGAACGAGACACTGGCGCACCTGCATGTGTGCGCACGCGAGGCGCTCACGACGGTCTGTACCATTGGCGCTCAAGGCACGGAGCGCAATCCCTCTGTTACCTCACGCCATCCCAAACACGGCCACGCCGGGCCGTTGCGGGACTGGCTCGAGTTCGTGGGGCAGGGCCTGGAACGCGGGGGCCATCTGACTGCGCCCGTCAGATGCAGGCTTCCCGGAGTAGGCAGCCGTGCGTAATCTGGTCCGGCTGTTCCACGAGGTCAAACGCTACTGGCGCGTGCTCATGCTTGTCGTGTTCCTCACGGCGTGCACAGCCGGCCTCGGGTTGCCCGGACCCCTGATCGTCCGCTATCTGGTGGATCACCTTGTGGCCCGCAAGCCGTTTCCCATCCACCTGTTCTTCCTCGCCTATGTCGGCGTGTCTCTGGCCAGCTCTCTGGTGGGAGCGGGTCTCTCGCTGACCGTCACCTATCTGGGCCAGCGGTTCAAGTACGACATGCGCCGGAAGCTCTACGCGCACATGCAGACGCTATCTCTGGGTTTCTTCGAGAAGAACCAGACCGGCAAGCTCATGTCGAACATTACCAACGACGTTGCGACGCTGGATCAGCTCATTAGCGGCGGCTTCGTGACCCTGGTCTCGGATCTGGTGACGCTCATCGCGGTGTTGGCGATCGTCTTCAACATGAACTGGTACCTCGCGTGCTGGTCACTGTCGGTTTTTCCCCTCTACATCCTCAACTACCTGGCGCACATCGGCAAGATCAAGCAGCGAGCGGATGAGATACGCGAAGAGCGCGACATCATGCTGGGCGATCTGCAGGAGCGACTGGCCGGAGCCCTGGTCGTCAAGTCCTACGCCAAGGAGCGCTTTGAGGTCCGACAGTTCGTCGGTCAGAATCGGAATCTGCTCGAGCTGAATGTGAATCAGGGCATGCTCGGCACGCGGCTCTGGACGCTGGCAGAGTTCATCGGCAGCGGTCTTGGCATCGCCATTATCATGCTCGTTGGAGGCAGGCAGGTAATGGCCGGCCACCTGACCCCGGGTTCGCTGATCGCGTTCGTTTCGTTTATCACGGGCTACCTGTACGGCCCCATCCTCCGCCTGATCCAGATCAACGATCAGATCGCCCGCACCAACGCCGCACTGACGCGCATCTTCGGCACCCTCGACACCGAGCCGAATATCAAGGATAAGCCAACCGCGATAGAGCTGCCGGTCATTCAGGGGGCTGTCGAGTACAGGGACGTCTGGTTCGAATATGAGCCGGGACAGCCCGTGATCAAAGGAGTGTCTCTTAGCGTCAAGCCCGGGCAGATGGTGGCATTCGTTGGCCAATCAGGTTCAGGCAAGACCACCATGATCAACCTTCTGTCCAGGCATTACGATGTCACGGGCGGTGCGATCCTCGTGGACGGACACGACATCCGGGATGTCACGCTTGCCTCGTTGCGGCGCCAGGTGGGTGTGGTGATTCAGGAGACCATCCTGTTCAACACCACCATCCGCGAGAACATCCGCTACGGGAGGCTCGAGGCGACCGATGAGGAGGTGGCCGAGGCTGCGCGCGCTGCCAATGTGGCTCATGTGATAGAGGCGCTCCCGAAAGGCTATGACACGCGCATCGGTGAGGAGGGCGTCAAGCTGTCGGGCGGCGAAAAACAGCGCATTGCCATAGCCAGAGCCATTCTGTCGGATCCTCGCATCCTGGTACTTGACGAGGCAACTTCCTCTCTCGACAGCGAGACCGAGACGCTCATCCAGGAGGCGCTCGAGCGCCTGATGCAGGGCAGGACCTCATTCGTCATCGCCCATCGCCTTTCCACCATCGTCAAGGCCGACATGATCGTGGTGATGGAGAAGGGAGTCATTCGGGAGGCCGGCAGTCACCTCGAGCTATTGGAGCAGGGAGGCATCTACGCCGGCCTGTACACTCAGCAGTTCAAGGCCGCCCTCGACGAGCAGCGTGCCGAAGCTGCCGCATCGGCTGAGGCCGAACGCGCGGAGATGGCCGGATGAGCAATCTCGGACGGCTTCTCGGATACCTGAAGCCCTATCGGTCCCGCGTTGCGCTGGCCGTCATCCTGATGGCTCTTGTGACCGCCTCGACGCTGCCCATGCCTCGCATCACGCAGTATGTGCTCGACGAAGTCCTGCCCGGCAAGCTCTGGCGCATGCTCAACGTGGTGTTCTGGCTGATCGTTGGTCTCTACGCGTTTCGCGGTCTTGTCAGCTTCGGACTCAACTACCTGCTGGGATGGCTGGGTCAGCGAATCGTGTTCGACCTCCGATTCCAGTCGTATCGTCATCTGAACCGCCTGTCTCTCAGCTACTACGACAAGCGCCAGACGGGCAAAATCATGGCCCGGGTCATCGACGACATCAACGTCATCCAGTACATGGTCACGGGCGGCTTTGTAACGCTCATCACCGACATTCTGACGCTGTTCGTGGTGTTGCCCGTCGTGTTCCATATGGAGTGGCGGCTCGCGTGGATTGCGGTGGTTGTGGTGCCAACGTACGTCGGTATCTACAAGCTGTTCCTGAAGCGCATCCGCGCGCTGAGCGTTGAGCTTCGCGAGAAGTGGGATGCCCTGATCGGAGCCCTGCAGGAGAAGATCGCCGGCATCACGGTGGTGAAGGCCTTCCATCGCGAGGAGTACGAGGTCGACCACTTCATGACAACCGTGGCCGACAACTTCCGCTTGGGGATGACGCAGGCCAAGCTCAATCGCATTCTGGGCTTGTTCGTGACGATCATCAGCGCCGGCGGGACCGGACTGATCTACTGGTACGGCGCCGTGCTCGTCCTGAACCGACAACTTCAGCCGGGAGAACTGATAGCTTTCGTCGGCTATATCGGCTACCTCTACGGTCCTGCGCTGCGCCTCGTGGACTTCAACATTCAGGCACAATGGGCCGGAGCAGCCATTGACCGGGTGTTCGAGATGCTCGACACTCGTCCCGAGATCATGGATGCGCCGGATGCCGTGCCGATCCGAGACATGCCCGGGGCCGTGGAGTTCCGCAATGTCACCTTTGGCTACGATCCGGAGAAGCCGGTGCTGCACAACATTGACCTGGCAGTCGAACCTGGCGAAGTGATCGCTATCGTAGGACCTTCGGGGGCGGGCAAGACCACCATGGTCAACCTGATCGCCCGCTTCTACGATGTCACCGACGGATCGGTGCTGATAGACGGCATTGATGTCCGGCAGATCCGACTCGAGTCCATTCGCCGTCAGATCGGGTACGTCACTCAGGAGTCGCTGCTGTTCTCGGTGACCATCAAAGAGAACATCGCCTACGGCAACCATGACGCGACGGACGAGGAGATCGAGAGGGCTGCGCGCAACGCCGACCTGCACGACTTCATAGTGAGCCTTCCGGACGGCTATAACACAAAGATCGGCGAAGACGGCGTCAAGCTCTCCGTGGGCCAGAAGCAACGCCTCGCCATCGCTCGCGCGACGCTGACCAATCCTCGCATCCTGATACTGGACGACGCCACTTCGGCGTTGGACTCTGAGACCGAAGCCAATGTGCAGGCGGCCCTCGAGCAAGTGATGAAAGGTCGCACGAACTTCGTGATCGCCCACAGGCTGTCGACCATCATGCATGCCGACAGGATTGTGGTGCTCGATCAGGGTCGGATCGTTGACATCGGGAGACACGAGGAGCTGGTTCACAGGCCCGGCGTCTATAAGAACCTCTACGACGAGCAGTTCCGAAGCGCGCAGGACAAAGCCCTGGCCGCCATTCTTGGCTAGCGCCGATCGCGGTTGCCGCCGCCACGCCATCTGTCAGTTGTGTGCCACAGACGCCTTGACACCGCCGATAACCTGCTGTATAGTAGTAAAGCGCATTAGTAATCCGCATTACTGAAGCGCATTACCGACCCGATGGACGGCGGTCGGTCACCTGAGAGGGGCAGGGTGGCAACGTCTCGCGTTCGGCTCAGCGATGTGGCAAAGGCAGCGGGCGTCTCGCCGACTACGGCGTCGTTCGTCCTCAACGACCGCTGCGAATCCATACCGGCCGAGACGCAGCAGAGGGTGTTGGATGCCGCCCGCAGACTACATTACCGTCCGCATATCGCGGCTCGCGCGCTTGCCACGGGACGCACCCGCCGCATCGGCATCGTGCTCAATCAGCCCGAAAGCTTCTCGACGAACGATACGTACTTCGCCGAGATTCTGGCCGGCATCATTCGGCGCGCTACGGAGCATGATCGAAATGTTCTGCTGCTCTCTGCCCACTACACTACCTGGCGCAGCCTGTTCGCCGACATAACCGGCGGGGCCGTGGACGGCGTGCTGCAGATCAGTCGGTTCGTGTCCGACGAACTGACGCCTGCCCTCATCGAAGCCGAGTTTCCTCTCGTGTGCGTTTCATTCCGCACGGACGACGAGCGCTGCCTGTCGGTCGACTGCGACAACGAGAGCGGAGGCTACCTCGCCGCTCGGCACCTGGTGGAACTCGGGCATACTCGGATCGCCGTGCTCTATCCGGGCGACGTGCTCTCGTGGGGGAGAGAACGGCTTGCGGGCATCCGGCGAGCCGTGGTCGAAGCAGGACTGTCACCGGACGGACTGCAGGTGCGGGCGTGGGATGAGAAGCGCCTTCCGGAGCCGACGTGGGTGCGCGATGCAGTCGAGTGGTTTCGGACGCTCGATCCCAGGCCGACGGCGGTTATCTGCTGTGATGAGATCAGGGCTCGCATGGTCGCGGAGATGTTGCCGGTGGCGGGCCTCTCGGTTCCGGAAGATGTATCGGTCGTGAGCTTCAACTCCACCGAGATCAGCGACCGGTGCATACCTCCTTTGACGTCGGTGCGGCAACCCTTACCGGAGATCGGCCGCGCAGCCGTAGACGTGTTGCTCGAGCGCATTCGAGGCGGCACGTTCGATGCCTCCGTTGTGCAGTTTCCCATGTCGTTGGACATCCGCCAGTCCACGCGCAGGCCCCGTTGCGCGGCCTCAACGGGCGCCTCACTCATCAAGGCCACTGGCAAGACCCGGATGCGTTCGCGAGAGGCATCCGGCATTCGATCGCGCACGCGCGCGAGAAAGGATCAAGAGCATGGTGAGTAAGAAATCGGCCTTCACCCTCATCGAGCTGCTCGTCGTGATCGCTATCATCGCGATCCTGGCGGCCATCCTGTTCCCTGTGTTTGCGCAAGCCCGTGAGAAGGCCAGAGGCATCACCTGCCTGAGCAATCAGAAGCAGATCGGCCTCGGCGTCATGATGTACATGCAGGACTACGATGAGTACTACCCGATGTCGCAGTATGGCGGCTGCGACGGGCGCATCCAACTGATCTGGTCGGCGGTCGTCTACCCCTATATCAAGAGCGGCACGCGGTATGGCGACGGCACGCATTGGTCCGTGGATGGCCTGTTCAAATGCCCGTCGTTCCCCGGGCCCGAACAAAGCTGCAAGTACGGCGTGCATCTCGATGTCTTCGCTGACAACTGGTGCGATTCGCAGAACGGAGTTCGCGCCGTGGTATCCATGGCGGAACTGGACGCTCCGGCCGAGAAGATCATCATCATGGAGAAGGGCCGCACCGAGGGGCCGTGGGGCTGGGTGCAGTTCGCCACGTGGGAGTGGGACTGGGTGTCATGGATCGGTAACCCGCCCGTTCGCGACGGCAACGACATTGAACAGACATTTGACTGCGATGGCGGCGCCTCGGGCGACGCCGTCTGGGCCGGCTGCGGCATGCATCCCCGCTATCGTCACACCGGCACGGCCAATGTCGTCTTCGGCGACGGTCACGCCAAGGCAATGAGCAAGGGCTCGATCCTCTGGTATCGCAACATCTACGTGCCCGTGGGACGTGCCGCCGAGTGGCGGAGCCAGGGCTGGTACCCGTACTGATATCCACCGACGCGATGGGGGCAGCGCTCGCAGCCCCCATCACATCCTCTTGGGGCACGACGAGCGCATCGGAGCTAGCTTCATCGTCACTGGCCTGCGGGAGAGGGAGACCATGAACCAGAAGTACCTGGCAATCGGCGCCATCGTGCTGATCATCATTGCCGGCCTGCTGTTTGCGCGCAGTACGGTTTGGAACCCGGAACGGCAGCAGAAGAAGGGACCGACGCTTGAGCAGATGATCAAGCAGATCGAGGACAACCCGCGGATGCCTCCGCAGGCCAAGCAGATGGCGATCCAGCAGCTCAAGATGCGCATGGGAGGTGCAGCCCAGGGAGGCCTTGCCAAACCCGAGTAGCGCTGTGCGCGTTTGACTTCGTCGGTTCAGACAGCTATAATCGCCCCTGTGATCAAGTACCTTTCCGAGTTGCTCGGACGGCCTGTCCGCGGCCCGGATGGTCTCCCAGTCGGGCGAATAGCCGATGCGGCGGCGCGTCAGGGCGGCAGGTTGCCGTTGCTTGTCAGCGTCCTTGTCTCCACCGACAAGGGCACCCTGTGGGTTCCCGCGCGGGAGCTCTCATTGGATAGCGATGAGATCCGTCTCAGCGCGTCCCTTGATCAGGTGCCATCAGAGGAGCCCTTGCCCGAGGATGTCCTCCTGCGCCGCGACGTTCTGGACAAGCAGATCGTGGACGTGCACGACTATCGCGTCGTGCGCGTCAACGATGTCCGCCTTGCGGAGTGTGCCGAAGGTCAGTGCATCGTGGGGGTGGACGCGAGCCTGCGGGCGTTGCTGCGCAGGGCCGGTGTCGCAGCACCCATCGAGGCCATAGCGCGGCTGGTCGGCAAGCCTCTCCATTCACGACTGATCGCGTGGGACGACGTGGAGACGCTGGAGCCCAGCGGCGCCGGCGGCGGGCGCATTCGCCTGAAGGTCCCCCACGAGAAGATCGCGCGCCTCCACCCGGCCGACATAGCCGATATCGTGGAGCAGCTCGATCCCCAGCAGCGCACGGAGATCATCGAAGCCCTCGATGTCGAGACTGCCGCGGATACCATCGAAGAGATGGAGGACAAAGAGGCGGCGGAGGTCATCGAGCAGCTCGAGGACGAGCGCGCGGCCGACATTCTGGAGGAGATGGAGCCCGACGACGCGGCTGACGTGCTCGGCGACCTGCCGGAGGTCCGCTCAGAGGAGCTCCTGGGCCACATGGAGCCCGAGGAAGCGGCCGATGTAAAGGAGCTCCTCGCCTATGCCGAGGGGACCGCGGGCGGCCTGATGACGACCGAGTATGTGGCTGTCCGTGCCGACATGACGGCTCAGGAGACCATTGACCATCTTCGCGAGCTAGCCCCGAGCGCCGAAACGGTGTACTACGTGTACGTGGTGGATGAAGATGAACGGCTGGTGGGCGTTCTCTCGCTGAGGGACCTCATCGTCGCCGATCCGTCGGCCCGCATAGGCGATGTGATGGTGCGAAACGTTCGACACGTCAGCGCCCACGATCACGCCGACGAGATAGCTCACGTATTCAATCGGTACAACCTGCTCGCTCTGCCCGTGCTCGACGACGACGCCAGGCTGGTGGGGATCGTCACCGTAGACGACATGATGGAGCACTTGCTGCCGCCCGAGCGTCGCAGGAAGCTGCCTGAGCTGGCCGTCGAGACCGACTGAACGCTCCCCGTCTAACCCTTGAGCCCTGTCAGGGCGATCCCTCGAATGAACGTCCGCTGGGCCAGCAGGAATAGGACCAGCATGGGGAGGGTGATCACCGTTGCGGCTGCCATGAGCAGCGCCCACTCGCTGCCATGCCGACCGAGAAACGCCTGCAGACCGATGGCAAGCGTGTACTGACGTTCGTCGTGCAGGTAGACGAGCGGGTTCAGGAAATCCATCCACGCGGCGGTGAACGCGAACAGAGCTACCGTTGCCACCGCGGGTTTGGCCATCGGAAGGATGACGCGCGCAAGGATGCCGAGGTCCGAACAGCCGTCTATGCGCGCGGCATCGGATAACTCCTGCGGGATGGTCAGGAAGAACTGGCGCAGCAGGAAGATCGAGAAGGCGCTCCCAAGGAACGGCGGCACGATGAGGGGAAGGAACGTTCCGGTCCATCCCAATGCGCGAAAGGTGAGGAAGACCGGTATCATCGTCACCTGCGCGGGGAGCATGATCGTGCAGATCAGCACGAAGAATAGCGGATCGCGGCCTCGCCACCGAAGACGTGAGAACCCGTAGGCCGGCAACGCCGCGCTCAGGACCGTACCGATCGTCGTCATGATGCACACCCACAGGGTGTTGCGGAGGTACAGCAGAAACGGGAACGACGCCAGAGCGGAGGGGTAGTTGCTCCACAGAACGGGCCGGGGTATCCATTGGACCTCGGGCGAGAAGATCTGCGAGTCTGGCTTCAGCGAGGTGGAAACCATCCAGAGGAAGGGCGCGACGTAGACCGCAGCGACGATGGTCAGCAGCAGATACACAGCAGTCGCCCAGAGCCAGGAGCGGCGCGGCGATGCGGCCGATCGCAGGTTCCGGTCGCGCCCTTCGACGGCCATCACACCACTACAGGCTGGCCGGCCTGCGCGCCGGATCGCCATGCGGCCTCGGTGAGCTCGATCACTCGGAGGCCGCATTCAAACGGCGACTGCACTTCCTCGTCGCCCCGGATGGCAGCCACGAAGTTGCGATCGGGAGTCGATCCGCCGCGCATCTGGTCGAAGCTGTAACGGCCGGCGGCATCGGCAACCTGCAGCCGGCCATTCCGCATGAACAGAATGCCTCGTTCACACCAGATCGTAACGTCCTCATGCCAGTCGGTGGCGTCGCCAACAATGGAGATGTTCCCCTGAGCCCCGCCGCGGAAACGGATGGACAAAGCCGAGTTGATGTCCACGGGCGTCCCGCAGTTGTCAATGAACGCCGCCACAGTCTCGACGGACATGCCTGTGATCCAGAGGATGATGTCCAGAAGGTGACTGCCCGAATCGTTCAACTGACCTCCGCCTGAGAGCGCCGGATCCTGACGCCAGGAACCCCGTGTGCCGTTCTTCCAGTTCTGACACTGGAGGGCGCTGACAACGGTGACGGCGCCGAGATCGCCCGACGCTATCCGGTCACGGATATACCGAAACTCGGGCTGATAGTGCCTCTGATAGGAGAGCAGCGCCACTTTGCCCGCGCGATCCCGTGCAGCGATCACCTCGTGCGCGTCGGCGACGGTGCACACCAGAGGTTTCTCGCACAGCACGTGCAAGCCCCGCTCGAACGAGGCCAGTATCTGCTCTTTGTGAGTCGTGTGAGGCGTGCTGATCTCCGTCGCATCCATCTCGACTTTGGCCAGCATCTCGTGGAAGTCGGCAAACGTCGGCACGTCCGCCAGCGCAGTATGCTGCCGTTTGGCTGCATCGAGCATGGCCGGGTTGGGGTCCGCCAGCGCGACGATCTCGACGTTCGGCAGCTCGAGCACTCTGCCCATGTGATAGCGTGCATTGCCGCCGCTTCCGATGAAACCGATCCGAATCCTGGCATCCTGTGCCATGTCATGTCCTCCCTTTCAGTCAGGAGCGGCGCGTCATCGTACCGCTCGAGGTGGTTGAAGAGTCATGGGCTCAGTTCGCCATCTCGCGGGCGCTTCCTCCCGTCTCGGATGCACCACGTCGAACGACCGCATCGAGATCGCGGACAAGCCGGAGCAGTCCCTCCAACTCGTCGAGCGGGATCATCGTCGCAGAGTCCGATAGAGCGCGTTCAGGGTCTGGATGCGTCTCGATGAACAGGGCATCCACTCCCACGGCCGTTGCGGCTCTGGCGATGGTGGGTACCATCTCGCGTCTGCCGCCCGACACAGCGCCGGCGCCGCCAGGCTGCTGCACGGCGTGCGTGATGTCCATGCAGACAGGATAGCCGAAGCTTCGCATGAAGGCGAGGGAGCACGGATCGAACACAAGCGCGTTGTAGCCGAACGACGTCCCGCGCTCCGTCAGAATCACGTTATGATTGCCGACGCTGACGACCTTTTCCACTGCGTTGCGCATGTCCCACGGCGCCATGAACTGCCCTTTCTTTATGTTTACGCATCTGCCGGACCGGGCGCACGCAAGGATCAGATCGGTCTGCCGACATAGAAACGCCGGAATCTGGAGCATGTCGGCGACACGTGCGACATGCTCGACCTGCCACGTCTCATGCACATCGGTGCAGACCGGGACCATCAGCTCGCGGCGCACCTTCTGCAGCATGTCAAGGCCGGCTTCGAGGCCCGGGCCGCGCTGGGAGTTCACCGAGGTTCGGTTTGCCTTGTCGAACGACGCCTTGAAGACATATCCGAGCCCGAGTCGGGCACAGATGTCACGACAGCGCTCGGCGACGCGCAGACAAAGCTCCGCGGATTCAGCCATGCATGGACCGGCGATAATGGCCAGCCGCTCCGTCGCGGCGCCGATCTGAAGATCGCCTGCGAAAACAATCCTTGTCATTGCGCTCTCGATTCCGGATGTTGGGGTATTATAGCGTCACAATCCGATCTGCCTGCGTTGACGAGGCCAGTACGCACGGACTTCAGTTTCAGAGAGTCGCCGGGTGGTGCGAGGCGATAAGGGTCTGGGCGGAAACTCCCCTCCGAGCTGATCGGCTGAACGGCTTAGTAGCCCAGTAGGTCGGTCCGGGTGCGCCCGATACAGCGTTAGAGTGGGGCGCAGTACGCCGTTTCTCGCGACGGCGAGCCCTACAAGGGTGGTACCGCGTGAGTGAACCTCTCGTCCCTTGGGATGAGGGGTTTTTCGTTCTGTGGCGCGTGGCGTGATCGGCAAGACCATGAAAGGGAACCGATGACAGCATGAAAACTGGAGCACGCATTCTGTTGGAATGTCTCCGGCTGGAAGGTGTCCGGCACGTGTTCGGATATCCCGGAGGCGCGGCCCTGCCACTCTACGACGCCCTCTACGACGAGAAGCAGATTGAGCACATTCTGGTGCGCCATGAACAGGGAGCGGCGCACATGGCGGACGGTTACGCGCGAGCCACGGGCGGTGTCGGAGTCTGTCTGGCAACGAGCGGACCGGGGGCGACGAATCTCGTCACAGGTCTGGCTACAGCCTACATGGACTCCATTCCGGTCGTCGCGATCACGGGGCAGGTTCGGACCCATGCAATCGGCAAAGACGCGTTTCAGGAGGCGGACATCACCGGGATCACGATTCCCATCACGAAACACAACTTCCTCGTCAAGAGAGTCGAGGAGATTCCGGAGACAATCAGCAAGGCGTTCCACATCGCCCGATCTGGCCGGCCCGGCCCCGTCCTGGTGGATGTTCCGCTGGATGTAAGCCTGGCGAAGATGGCATGGGATCCGTCCATGTATCCCGACAAGGCCGATATCCCGACGTACAAGCCGACAACGCGTGGCCATGAGGTGCAAATCAGACGCGCGGCAGCGGCTCTCGACGAAGCACAGTGTCCGGTGCTGTACGTGGGCGGCGGCGCCGTCCTCTCGGGGGCCGAAGCCGAGGTCCGCGAGTTGGCCGAACGCACCAACACGCTGGTTACCACCAGCTTGATGGGCAAAGGGATCATTGACGAGCATCACCCGCTCTCGATCGGTATGCTCGGAATGCACGGCACCGCCTATGCCAACCACGCCGTCCACAACTGTGACCTGCTGTTCGCAATCGGCGCTCGATTCGATGATCGGGTGACCGGCAAGGTGGATCGGTTCGCGCCCCGAGCCCGTGTGGTCCACATTGATGTGGACCCTGCCGAGATCGGCAAAGTGCGCGTGCCGGAGGTACCGATCGTCGGCGATATCAAGACCGTGCTGGCGGCGATGCTCCCCCATGTCAAACCGAAGCCATGGTCAGCCTGGAACGACCAGATCATGGAATGGAAGTCGGAGTTCCCGCTGGTGTACCCGTCGGATGGACGCCTGTACGCCGAGTACGTGATCGAGATGATGGGCCAGGCGACCAACTGGGAAGCGATCATGACAACCGATGTGGGCCAGCATCAGATGTGGGCCGCGCAGTACTACAAATGCAGGCGGCCACACCAGTGGATCACAAGCGGCGGCCTGGGAACCATGGGCTTCGGGTTGCCTGCTGCGATCGGCGCTCAAGTATCGTCGCCCGGCACGCGTGTGCTGTGCCTTTCTGGAGACGGCTCGTTCCAGATGTGCACCCAGGAGCTGATGACGGCGACGGTCTATGGTCTTCCAATCATCGTCGCGATCGTGAACAACCGTTCGCTGGGTATGGTTCGCCAGTGGCAGGAGCTGTTCTATCAGGAGCGGTACAGTCATGTGGACCTTCAGGCGTCTCCGGACTTTGTCAAGCTTACGGAGGCCTACGGCGGCTTCGGCTTGCGAGCGGAAACCCCCGAGGAGTTTCGCAACGCTCTGAGCAAGGCCCTCGAAGTAAGGGACCGGCCGGTTGTGATTGACTGCGTGGTGCCCACCGAGGAGAACGTCTACCCGATGATCCCGGCAGGACAGAGCGTTGACGAGATGCGCATTCGGGAGAATCTGGAGGAGCTGAAGGTGACCGTGGACACGGAAGGCGAGGAGTGGTCGTTCGATCGCGAGGAGCGCGTGCTCGAGCAGTTTGTGGCCCTTCGCAAAGGCGGCAGTTCGGCAGAAAGGGGGAGCTGAGGATGGCGGCATCACTGACGCGCAGGGCGCCTCAGACACATGTCATCACGGCGCTGGTGGGTAACCATCCGGGCGTGCTCGCCCGTGTCGCCGGCCTGTTCGCTCGCCGTGGGTACAATATCGAATCCCTGACGGTCTCGGTCACGGAAGACCCGGACGTGTCGCGCATGACCATTGTCGTCGCCGGCGACCAGCTTGTCCTGGAGCAGATCACCAAGCAGCTCCACAAGCTGATCGAAGTGATCCGGGTCGCGGACTACGTGGATGCTCCAACGGTGGAGCGCGAACTTGGCCTGATCAAGGTGAGGGCGGAGCCCAAGGATCGCGGCGAGATCATGCAGATCGTCGAGGTCTTTCGTGGTCGGATCATTGACATGAGCGACCGGACGTTCGTGATCGAGGTGACAGGCAGCGTCGAGAAACTGGACAAGATGGCTGAGCTACTGAGCAGCTACGGAATACGAGAGATGGTACGCACGGGTGTGATCGCTATGGCCCGGGGATCAAGGACCGCCTGAACTGATGGACGACATGCGGGAGCTCGTCTCGATCGAGGCCGTGGAGCGTCTCTTTGTCGTCCTTGCGATCGCAGGTCCGATCATCGGCGGTCTGGCCGGAGCTGTTCTTGGCCTCCGCACGCGGTCTGTGGCTAGATCGGCTCTACGAGGCTTCGCGGTCGGGATGGCGGGAGTTGCCAACTGGCTGCTGTGGCGCATGTACAATGCGCTGACGGATCACTACGGCCTCGATAGCGTCAAGAACCTGCTCGTGAATCTGGTCATCTTCACGGGTCTCGGTCTCGCTGCGGGCGTCGCGTACGGTTACATGATGCGCCGACGGGATGATCAAGGCGCCGAGGGCCAAACGCAGGAAGCAAGCGCTGGAGGATTGCGTGGCAAAGAAGATACTGATCGTTGACGACGACAAGCACATCCCCAAGCTCACAAAGGCCGCCCTGGACCGCGCAGGCTACGAGGTGCTTGTGGCAACCGACGGCATGGAGGCGCTCGCCGCCATCGAGCGGGACCGGCCCGATCTGGTTCTGCTGGACGTCGCCATGCCGAACATGGATGGTTTCGAGACGCTGAGGCGTCTGAAGTCGGCAACGGCGACATGCAGCATTCGCATCGTCATTGTCACGGCTCGGGACGGTGATCACGATCTGACGCGTGCGTGGCGCGCAGGCGCTGACGGCTATCTGGTGAAGCCGTTCACGCCGACCGGGCTTCTTGAGATGGTGAAGACTGTGCTCAACGACCTGCGAGCCGGCGAGCCGCGCGCCCAGATGTGGCCGAGAACGCCATGGCAGAGTTGATGCCGACAGAGCGTCCATAGAGCCGCGCTGCAGGTGACATACAGGGGAGAAACAATGCCAACGAAGGTGTACTACGAACAGGATGTTGATACCGCCGTCTTGCGTGAGAAGCGCATTGCGGTCATCGGATATGGGAGTCAGGGGCATGCGCACGCACTGAACCTGCGCGACAGCGGCTTCACTGTGACGATCGGGGCTCGGCCGGGTCGGAGCTGGGAAGCTGCTCGCAAGGCAGGGTTCGAGGTGCTGGACGTGCGCGCCGCCGCCGAAGCCGCCGACGTGGTGATGCTGCTGGTCAATGACGAGTTTCAGGCCGCCCTCTACAACGAGTCTGTGCGCGACGGCATGAAGGCCGGCAAAGCGCTAGCGTTCGGCCACGGGTTCAACATCCATTACGGGCAGATCGTGCCGCCAGCCGACGTTGACGTGTTTATGGTTGCGCCAAAGGGGCCGGGCCATCTCGTGCGCAGGATCTACACGGAAGGCAAGGGTGTACCGGCCCTCATCGCCGTTCATCAGGATGCCACGGGCAACGCCCACAAGCTGGCCCTGGCCTGGGCCAGCGGCATCGGCAGCACCCGCGCTGGCGTGCTGGAGACGACGTTCCGCGAGGAGACCGAGACCGACCTGTTCGGCGAGCAGGCCGTGCTCTGCGGCGGCGCTACCTCGTTGGTCAAGGCCGGCTTCGAAACTCTCGTAGCCGCCGGATATCAGCCAGAGATCGCCTACTTCGAGTGTCTCCATGAGCTCAAGCTGATCGTTGACCTGATGTACGAATCCGGCATAGCAGGGATGCGCTATTCCATCTCGGATACCGCTCAGTACGGCGACATGACGCGAGGACCGCGTCTCATAGACGCGTCGGTGCGCGAGCGGATGCGCCAGGTGCTGGAGGAGGTGCAGACGGGCGCCTTCGCACGCGAGTGGATTCTGGAGACCCGCGCCGGCAGGCCCGTCTTTCGCGCGTTGGCTCGCCGCTACGAGGATCACCTGATCGAACAGGTCGGCGCTCGACTCCGGGCCATGATGAGCTGGGTAGCGAAGGATGAGGCGTGAAGGACGCAGGCGTGGCTGACCGGGTTTTCATCTTCGACACCACACTGCGCGATGGCGAGCAATCGCCGGGGGCGTCGCTTAACGTTCAGGAGAAGCTGGAGATCGCCCGCCAGTTGGAGCGGTTGGGAGTGGACGTCATCGAGGCGGGGTTCCCGATCTCGTCGCCGGGCGACTTCCATGCAGTACAGGCTGTCAGCAAGGCCGTTCGCAATGCCACGGTGTGCGGCCTGGCGCGCGCTCGTCCCAACGACATTGACGTGGCAGCCGAGGCGCTCAAGGACGCCGTCCGGCCTCGGATCCACACCGGGCTCGGGGTTTCCGACAATCACCTGGCACATAAGCTCAACCTCTCGCGCGAGGCGGCGATGGAGCAGGGCATCGCCGCGGTGAAGCATGCGCGGCGCTATGTGGAGGATGTTGAGTACTTCCTGGAGGACGCCGGCCGCGCCGATCCCGATTACCTGTGCCGGGTAATCGAGGCGGTGATTGACGCCGGCGCAACGGTCATCAACATCCCCGATACCACGGGTTACACGACTCCGGCCGAGTTCGGAGCGCTCATTGGCAGCGTGATGGCTCGGGTACCGAACATAGGCAAGGCGACGGTGTCGGTCCATTGCCATGACGACCTGGGACTCGCAGCAGCCAACGCGTTGGCAGGGGTTGCGGCAGGCGCCAGGCAGGTCGAATGCACGATCAACGGGATCGGCGAGCGCGCGGGCAACACAAGCCTCGAAGAAGTCGTGATGGCGCTGCGCGTCCGTGCCGACGTGTTCGGGGTGACGACGGGCATCGTGACGCAGGAGATCTACAAGACAAGTCGTCTTGTTTCCAACCTGACGGGCATTCTTGTGCAGCCTAACAAAGCCATCGTCGGAGCGAATGCCTTCGCGCACTCATCCGGGATCCATCAGGACGGAGTGCTAAAGGAGCGCAGCACCTACGAGATCATTGACCCGCGAGATGTCGGCATCCCGGAGAGCCGCATACTGTTGACTGCTCGGTCGGGACGTCACGCGCTCAAGCATCGCTTGCAGCAGCTCGGCTACGATCTCGACGAGACCCAGCTCGACCGCGTCTACGAGCGGTTCCTGCAGGTTGCCGACCGCAAGAAGATGGTGCATGACGAGGATCTTGAGGTGATCGTGGCTGACGAGACCTCGTCGGTGCGTGTCAGCTACGAGCTGCTCCAGGTGCAGGTATCGTGCGGGGACCACAGCATTCCGACGGCTACGGTTCAGTTGCGCGGACCGGGCGGCCAGGTCATGGTGGACTCAGATCACGGCACGGGGCCGGTGGATGCCATCTACAGAGCCATCAACCGCGTGACACGGGTGGAGAACGAGCTGATCGAGTTCTCGATCCAGGCGGTAACCGAGGGCATAGACGCGCTTGCGGAGGTAACCATTCGTATCCGGAGCAACGGGGATATCTACACCGGTCGCGGCTCGCATTCCGACATCTGCGTGGCCAGCGCGCGAGCCTACATGCATGCCCTGAACCGGCTCATCGAGAATCGCCTGGATGCCGCTGGGGC
>JAAYVH010000063.1 GCA_012517255.1 Chthonomonadales bacterium | reverse complement strand
TCACAGGTCGTCGGATCGGATCGGCGTGGGCTGCCCGGGATCGCGTCGCTTCGCTCGCGATGACGTGGGGGCGTTGTCGTCTACCGTGGTGCACTCGATCATAGGGACCGTAGGGGTGAATTAACCGCCGAGCGGCGCCGCCGTGAAGAGGGACGCGGCAGCTCGCGGTTGGTTCGCCCATGTCCGGCATGATCGCCAGGACAACCGTGACGCCCTCGGACGCGTCGGAGACACGGGCGTACCAGCAGGTCGTGACCTTGCATCATGTGATCGCAACATCGTCCGGCTGCTACGCCCCTGCGTGGTGCGCACGCAGCCCGCCTTGATTTCGACACGGCGCTTCGCGCCGGCTCAATCACCGGCGGGCGGGCGGTCTGAAGTGCCGACATTGTTCAGACCGGCCCGTAGGGCCGGGGATGCCGCGCCGCGTTTCCTCCCCCATCATCAACGTTGGATGAGAGCGTGGTCGCCGTCGCTTGACCGGGGCTGACGCACCGGCCTGAACAATCGCGCCCCTTCAGGGCGCACCTGCGAAGCGCCCTCATCGCGCAACCGCATCGAAGGCAGGACTCTCAGCGCCGGACGGGGAAGTCCCCGCCAGAGCGAGCGACAATAGGCTGCGCGCGGCAATGATGCTGCGCAGGGTCGAGAAAGGTTCGGGATGGGCAGACTTCGTGTGGCAGTTATCGGGTTGGGAGTGGGCAGACGGCATCTGCAGTCCTATGCCGCCATGCCCGATGTCGAGATTGCGGCAGTCGCGGATACGGACGCTGTGCGACTGGCGGACTGCGCGACACAATGGAACGCGCGCCCCTACACGGACGCCCGCAGGATGCTTGAGACAGAGCGGCTCGATGCCGTGAGCATCTGCACGCCTCCGGCATCCCATTGCGAGCTCACGCAGGCAGCGGCAGCCGCGGGGGTCCATGTGCTCTGCGAGAAGCCTATGGCGCCGACGGTCGCCGACTGCACTGCCATGGCGGCGGCGTGTCGGGACGCCGGCGTGCGTCTCATGATCGCCCAGAAGAAACGGTTCCATCCGCTGGTTGCGCGGCTCAAGGCGCTGACCCAGGCCGAGCTTGGCCCCATCCGATGGGCGGTCGTGAAGTATGCCCTTGGGCGCGTTCCCATGGATTGGTTCTGGGCCGAGGAGGATGGCGGCGGACCGCTGCAGGAGAACTCGATCCATGCGGTGGATGCCCTGCGCTATCTCATCGGCGAAGTGGCCTCGGTCATGGCAGTGGGCGGCAATCTGTTTAACCCCGAGCGCGCGCCGCAGATTGACACGGCTTCGGTGAGCCTCCGGTTCCAGAACGGCGCCATCGCAGCAATGGGGCTCGGTCAGGCCTCGGAATGGGGCTTCGCCGACGAGCACTTCTTCTTCGCCTGCACCGGCGGCGAGGCCCGATTCAGCGGTCGCTTCGACGTGCCCGTGAACTGGTGGATGGCTCTGCGCAGCGCTCCCGACCAACCAGAAGCCGAGCAGGTCCCTCCCGATGACTGCTTCGACCGCGAGATCGCCCACTTCCTCGAGTGCGTGCGCACTGGATCGGAGCCTCTTGTCACCGGCGAAGACGCTGCCCGTTCCGTGGCGGTCACTGTCGCCATCAAAGAGAGCATCCGGACTGGAGAGAAGGTAACGCTCGCCGACTGAGCCGTGAATCCGCTCGTCCACATCTGATCGCGCCAGAGGGCCGTTGCATCGCCCCTGGCGAACGGCGAACGCCTGATCCCCGCCGAGGCCGAGCGGCCATCCACGGCTCGCCCCGCGACGGTTGCGGGCATCAGGCGTTCTTGAGACGCGGCCGGCTCCTACGGCAGCGGCATTGTCCTGAACCGGAGCGCACTGGGGCGCTTCGCGTCATGGTAGACCGCGTTGCTCTGCGCCACCATGCGCGTCGCTGTCGAGTCCGGCTTGCCGGTACCGAGGTTGCGGGCATAGAGAGGGAAGCCGTCGGAGCTGATGATAAGTCCGATCCGGTGACCGGCAGCGAACCGATGGGCCACGTCCCAGTGGGCTATGGTGACCTTATAGGTCTTGCCCGGCTTCAGCAGCTCGGGCTTGTCGAAGCTCCGATGGAACCGGGCGCGGATCTTCCCGCCGCGGCCGATGGCCCGCATCTCGCCCTTCTCGTCAATGTCCACTACGGTGGCGTGGAAGTCGGTGTCCACCGCCGAGCTCGCGATGAACAGCTCTATGTCCACCGGACCGGTCATGATCAGGGGCGCGGCCAGCGGCTCGGTCTTGTAGATCAATGAGTCCTGGTCGTCCGGCTCGAACTTCACCACGGTGCTCGCCTCGCTGGTGTCCATGTTCCCGAGGTCTTTGGGAATGGTGGCCCGCGCCGGGTTGTAGGTGTAGCGATCGGGTTCCTGACCGGCAGGAGGCCGCGCGGGCACAAGCTTGCCGACGCTGTTGTGATGGTTGGCAGGGCCGTCGGAACTCAGGTAGAGCACGCTCTCTCTTGAGGCGCCTGCCGGCCAATCATCGAGGTCCATCCACCTGTTCTCGCCCGTCACGAACACGCGCACCCGGGGCGTCTTGTCCAGACCGACCTGCTTGCCTTTGAGCCATGTGTCGAACCACCGAAGGTAGACGCTATCGAGTTCGAGGATGGCTGCCGGGCCATAGTCAACGTCGCCAAGCCGCGAGGCCGAGTTGAACGCGTGGGTCCATGGTCCGTAGATGAGCCACTGGTTGGTCCGACCGAGCTTCCGCATGGCCGCCCAGTTCAGTCTGGTGCCGATGCCGTCGCCATCCCACCAGCCGCTGATGTGGAGCGCGGGTATGCGCACCTTTTTCAGATCGGCCATGAAGTTCGCGGCGCCGAAGTCGGCCGGCGTTCGGGCCTCCCACCACCGGTTCACGAAGGGTACGTCCTTGCCGAGGACGGCATCGTCCACCTTGCTGATGGGCAGCGCCCTGAAGCCCTCGAGGTTCTCGATCTTCGGCAGTTCGGTGAGCTCGCCTTTGTCCTTCACAACGACGGCCCACCAGACTCCGCCATACAGGAACGGAACGCCGTGGTCAATGGGAAAGTTGAAGAACGGGTCGGGCGGCGACACTTGCGGCACAATGCACTTCAGCGCCGGGTGCCCCTCGACCGCGGCCCACCACTGGACCCAGCCTACGTAGCTGCCTCCGATCATGCCCACCGAGCCGTTGCACCAGGGCTGCTTGCTAATCCAGTCGAGGGTATCGTAACCGTCGGCGCGCTCATGGACAAACGGCTCCCAGTCACCCGAGCTATCGCCGCGTCCGCGCACGTCCTGCGCGATGTAGACGTAACCCCGCTTCGCCCACCACTCGCTCATCGCCATGTATTGGCCTCGGCCATAGGGGGTCCGCACGAGGATGACCGGGTACCTTCCCTCTTCGGTCGGTCGGGCCATGCCATGGACGAGCTCGACGCCGTCGCGCATTTTCACCTTGACGGCCTTCTCCGTCGTGACCTTGAAGGTCGGCTGACTGAGCTCGGGCATCTTCGTCGTGGGATCCACGACGAGGCCCTCCCAGCCGGGAGCGACAGCCTTGATCATCTGAGCGGGCACATCCCAGGCCACGGTCTGGCCATCCTCGGTGACGTACAGGTCCATGTCAACTGTGGGGAAGCGGACCTGATAGGCGCGGGCCGTCACCCGGCGTCCCTGCACGTCAACGGCTCGTGCCGGCCGACCGATGACCTCCACCGCCATGGTCGTGGCGCCGTCGAGCAGGAACGCGTCCAGCTTCTGTGAGCCGGACGCCGGATCGGTGTAGGCCTGGGCCAGCGAGGCGCTGAGCGCCGGATGGAAGTTGGAAAAGAACACGCGGGACGGCTTATACTCCCGCGGCGTGTTGGTAGGGGCGCCCTTGGCGTTGGTCTCCAGCGTGGCTTTGCCCTCGCGAGCGACGATCTTCACCGTCGCGCCTCCGAGGGTCTGTTCGATGGTGTATTCCGTCAGAAGACCGTCCTTGCAGATCCCGGACAGCTTGCTCGTGATGGCGGTTCCTGCCAGGTTCAGCGTGGTCTCGGATACGAACGAGCCGTCCGGCTTGGCCTCGTAGACGTTCGCGCCAGCATCAGCCCCCATGAAGCTGAACCGAAGCTCTTGCCTCTGAGCCCGGGCAGTGGACGACAGGCAAACGGTGATGATAGCCGCAATGGCGGCAAGGCGGAAGGTGTTCATGTGGGTGTAGACGAATAGCAGTCCAACGGGTTTCGCGCATCGCAGCGCGCGTGCGGTATTGCACCGGAGCTGATGCGTGACTACAATGGTGCCGAAAGCGATGGATGAGGTACGTCCTGTGCCAGCTATGACCCGCCGTGAGTGTCTCGCAGCCGGGCTCTGTGCCCTTGTCGCTCCGGCTCCGTCGCGCCCGCAAGGAGGCCGGAGCATGAACATCCTCATGGTGTTGATGGACGATATGGGGCAACGGGATCTCGGGTGCTATGGCAGCACGTTCTATGAGACGCCTGCGGTCGACCAGCTTGCGCGCGAGGGCATGCTGTTCACCGACGCGTACGCCGCATGCCCGGTGTGCTCGCCGACAAGGGCCAGCATCATGACCGGTCGCTACCCGGCCAGGATCGGACTGACCGACTATCTGGTGGGGCGCAGGCGCGGCAAGCTGCTGCCTGCCGAATACGTCGAGCATCTGCCCCTTGAAGAAGTGACCGTCGCGGAGTGTCTGCGCGAGGCAGGCTTCGTCAGCGCGTCGATCGGCAAATGGCACCTCGGTCCCGAACCCTATTATCCGGAGCATCAGGGCTTCGACGTCAACATAGGGGGCTGTCATCTCGGGCATCCCCCCAGCTATTTCTGGCCATATGGCGACAGTTCGGTGCGAGTGCCGATCACGCCCGGACAGCCGGACGAGTACCTGACGGATCGCCTGACCGATGAGACCATCCGATTCATCCGTCGGAATGCGTCGCGACCGTTCTTCGTCTACCTGTCCCACTACGCCGTGCACAATCCCCAGCAATCGCGCGACCACTGGACCCGACACTTTACCGAGAAGCTGCGGCACATGCCGCAGGATGCCGGCCCGGAGTTTGAAGACTGGCGCGGTCGCCGCGTTCGGGTCAAGCAGAACCAGCCGGTGTATGCCGGCATGATCGCGAGCGCCGATGAGGGTCTGGCGCGCATCGTCGCTGAGCTGAAGTCGCTCGGTCTCTACGACAAGACGGTCATCGTGTTCACGTCAGACAACGGCGGGCTGTCCACGTCCGAGGGCACGCCAACGTCGAACCGTCCGCTGGCGGGAGGCAAGGGCTGGCTCCATGAAGGCGGCATCCGTGTACCGCTGATCGTTCGATGGCCGGGCGTTACCCGACCCGGCGCCGTGACGCATGAACCGGTGATCTCCAACGACCTGTTCCCCACGATGCTCTCGATGGCTGGCATGTCGCAGCGGCCCGAGCTTCACTGCGACGGACTCGACATCACGTCCATCCTGAGGAACGAGCAGAGCGCGCCGCAGCGCGACCTCTACTGGCACTATCCTCACTACAGCAATCAGGGATGCCCTCCCAGCGGAGCCATCCGCGAGGGGCGACTGAAGCTGATCGAGAACTTCGAAGACGGCACATGCGAGCTCTACGACCTTGCCGCCGATCCGGGCGAGACCGACGACCTGAGCGTGCGGCGTCCAGAGGACACCCGGCGTCTCCGGGACAAGCTGGCAACCTGGCGCAAAGAGGTCGGAGCCCGCATGCCAAGACCGGATGCCGAAGCGATCGAGGGGCATCCCGCGGAGACCCCATAATGCGCAAGCCCCTGAAGGCCCTTATCGTCGAGGACCGCGAGATGGACGCCGAGCTCATGGTGGTGGAGCTTCGTCACCAGTACAGCGTCGACTGGGTGAGAGTGGAGACGGAAGAGCAGTTCCTTCGCGAGCTGGCGAAAGGTCCCGACGTCGTCATCGCCGACTACAGCCTGCCTCGATTCAGCGGCGTGCGCGCCATGGAGATCCTGCGGGCTACCGATCAGGCGACACCGTTCGTCCTCGTCTCCGGCAAGATCCCCGAAGAGGAAGCCGCCGCCCTGATGAACCGGGGGGTGACCGACTATGTGCTGAAGTCCAGCCTGGTGCGCCTCGGGCCCGCCATCGAACGAGCGCTGGAGCAGAAGCAGACGGTTCAGGCTAAGGCCGAGGTAGAGGACCTGTACCATCAGACCGAGACGCGCTACAAGGCCCTGTTCGAACAGGCCGTCGAGGCGGTCATGGTGCTGGACGCCGAGACCGGAGTCGTTCTGGAAGCCAATCCCCGAGCCGCCGTGCTGTTCGGCCGGGATTTGGCCGACATTGTGGGCAGCCCCGGAGCCGATCTGGTCCCCAGCGCGACGCGCGAGCAGTTCGTCAGGCGCATCGCTTCACTGGGCGGCGGAGGCGTGAGCGCGGTCAACGATGGGCCGCGCGCTCCCGCCAACCGCGCGCAGATCGAGCTTGTGATCGAGCGCCCCGACGGCACCACAGCCGAAGTGGACATGTCCGCCACCATAGTGCGCGTGGCGGAGAACCGATCGGTGGTGCAGGCTTTCCTGCGCGATGTGACCGAGCGCAACCAGTTGCAGGCGGAGATAGCCGCGCAGCGCGACCGGCTCGAGGAAACCGTCAAGCAGCGCACCGCCGAGCTGCAGGCGACGGTGGCGACGCTCGAGGACACCGTCGTACGGCTGGAGGAGGCCAGCAGGCACAAGAGCCAGTTCCTTCGCCACATGAGCCACGAGCTGCGCACGCCGCTGAACTCCATCCTCGGCTTCACCGATATGCTGACCTCGGGCTTCTGCGGACACCTCACGGCACAGCAGATGTCCTACGTGCAGGAGATTGAGTCCGCGGGCACGCATCTGCTCCAGATGATCGGCGACCTGCTCGATCTGGCGCGCATTGACTCTGGATCGGTCGTGCTCGAGCCGTCGCCATTTCCTCCCAGTCTCATCTGTGAGAGCGTGTGCGGCATGCTGGCGGCCCAGACTCGCGAGAAGCGTCTGCATCTCCACGTCGAACATGATCCGCGCGTGGGCTTGCTCTATGCTGACCTGCAGAAGGCGCGGCAGATTATGCTGAACCTGCTCAGCAACGCCGTCAAGTTCACGCCATCAGGCGGAGCCATTTCGATCCAGACGGAGCAGGTCGACGACGATTGGGTGCGCATATCCGTGAGCGATACGGGTTGCGGCATCGCGGCAACCGATCTGCCCCACATCTTTGAGGAGTTCTACCAGGCGAACCGTCGGCGAGATCAGGCGATGGGCGGCACAGGCATCGGCCTCGCCCTGACGAAGCGCCTTGTGGAGTTGCATGGCGGCACGATCACCGTCGAAAGCGCGCAGGGAGAAGGAACCACTTTCAGGTTCACACTCCCCGCCAAGCCGATGCCTGCAGAAGATCGGCATCAGGCCGCGACCGCGGAGCCGTCGCCTTCCACCGTCGGTCAGCTCCGCATATTGCTCGTGTCGGACGATAACCAATCCGCTCAGGTGCTGGAGACGGCGTTTCGCGCCATCCAGCATAGGGTCGTGCGGGCGACCTCCTGCGAGGAGGCAGCCACGCGTTGTGGATCAGACGCGCCGGACGCTGTCGTGCTGGACCTGATTGAGCACGAGGAAGAGGCCCTCGCGCTGGCGGCTCGCCTGCGCGCCGACACGCGTCTGCGCAATATCGCTGTGGTCTTCATTACCTCGGACGGCTCAGACGAGCGCGCGGCGCAGGCAGAGGACAGCGGATGCGACGATTGCTTGCTCCGGCCGGTTCAGCCGAGCATAATAGTGAACGAGGTCGTTCGCATTGTCGGACGGCATATGCGTGCGGCTCATTCGGAGGCGGCTTATGAAAGTGGCGATTGTTGAGGATGACCCCGGTTCGCGCCGGTTCATGGAAGAGACGGTAAAGAGCCTCGGCTATGAAATGCGCTCGGCGGAGGACGGCCTGAGCGGCCTCGATCTCGTTCGCGACTGGGAGCCCCATATCGTGCTCCTCGACATTCAGTTGCCCGGCATGGACGGGCTGGACGTGCTGGGGGCCATTCGCGACGAAGGCATTGACACCATCGTGATCATCAACACGGCGTTCGGCACGGAGGACCACGCCATCCGCGCTCTGCGCCTTCGCGCCAACGACTATCTTCGCAAGCCGGTGCGCCATGCGGAGCTCATCCCGATGCTCCGCAAGTTCGAGGAGATCGTCGCAGCTCGCGAAGCGCCTACCGCCCTGCCGGAGTTCGTGCGGGAACGCCGCTGCAGCGTCGAGATCGCCAACGATCTGCACGTGATCGCCAGGGTGGCCGACTACCTGGCCAACGAGGCGGAAATGAGCCGGAACCGACCGTTGACGCTGGGCATCACCCTCGGGCTGGTCGAGTTGCTGAACAACGCCGTCGAGCATGGCAACCTGGGCATCGGAAGCGCGGACAAGGCCGCGGCACTCGCCGCTTCCCCCAGCGCGTGGCGCCAGCTCGTGGAGGAACGCAAGCTCGATCCTGAGCGGGCAGCACGCACCGTAACCGTGGAGATGGTGAGCACCCGCGAGTACGCCGAGTGGCTGATCACCGATCAGGGCGAAGGCTTCGACTGGCGGGCCTACATGGACACGCTGGATACTCCCGATCCGCTTGCGCTGCACGGACGAGGTATATTCCTTGCCACCTGCTACTTCGACAGAGTGGAGTACCTCGGCGCGGGCAACAGCGTGCGCGTGCGCAAGTCGAAACTGGCGCTTGCCGACGCCTGAATCCGTTGGGCGAACGATGGAATCCCCCGGATCGCCATGATTTGCCCGAGGAAATGCCGAAAAGGCGTTGACTCCGCCATGCGCCTCCATGTATAATCAGCAGGTTTTCTGGGCAGTAGCTCGCTGACCTGCCCGGAAGAGCCCACAACGTGCACCCAGGAGGCCACGGAGGGAGACGCATTACGTCCCTTTGAGTGCTGCTCGATACTGACCGTTCTTGCAAAGACGCGTCTGTGAGAGCCCCTCCTGTGTGAGAGGGGCTCTTAACATTTGTGGCGCCGTACAGCGGTTCCACGTTCTAGCGGCGACGTCTCAAGCGTCGCGACCGGAGGACCAGATGCCGACAATCAATCAGCTCGTGCGCAAAGGGCGACGAGGCGCGCCGAAGAAGAGTTCCGCGCCGGCCCTCAAGGGCAACCCATTCCGCCGGGGCGTGTGCCTCGTCGTGCGTACCATGACGCCGAAGAAGCCCAACTCGGCCCTGCGGAAGATCGCGCGCGTGCGCCTTACGAACGGCATTGAAGTGACCGCCTATATTCCCGGGGTCGGACACAACCTGCAGGAGCACTCGGTGGTGATGGTGCGCGGCGGTCGCGTCAAAGACCTTCCGGGAGTGCGCTATCACGTGGTGCGCGGCACGCTGGACGCCGCCGGCACGCGTGATCGCAAGAGCAGCCGCAGCAAGTACGGCACGAAGCGGCCCAAGTAGCAGGACGTCGGAGGTAGGAGAGAGTTATGCCACGTAAAGGTCCCGCACGCAAGAGAGCCCTGAACCCGGATCCGGTGTTCGGTAACGTCATGGCGCAGCGCTTCATCAACCGACTGATGCTCGACGGCAAGAAGAGCGTGGCCGAGCGCATCTTCTACGGCGCCCTTGAGATCGCCGAGAAGAAAGCCGGCAAGCCGGGCCTCGAGGTGTTCGAGCAGGCGCTCAAGAACGTAATGCCGGTCATCGAGGTTCGACCGAGGCGCGTGGGCGGTTCGACCTATCAGGTACCGGTGGATGTGCGACCGGACCGGCGCGTTTCTCTGGCCATGCGGTGGATCACGACCTTCGCCCGCAAGCGGGCGGGCCGCACGATGGAGGAGAAGCTGGCCGCTGAGTTGCTCGATGCAGCGAACCAGACCGGGGCAAGCATCAAGCGACGCGAAGACAATCACAAGATGGCCGAGGCGAACAAGGCGTTCGCCCATTACAGGTGGTAGGAGAAGACAACGTGGGGGCAGGCGTCCTGGCGCATGCCCCCATTCTGTGCAGTTCGCTTACATAGATTCGACCATGGCACGAGAGTATCCCCTCGATAAGATCCGCAACATCGGAATCGCAGCCCATATTGACGCCGGCAAAACCACCACTACCGAGCGGGTGCTCTACTACACCGGTCGAACCTACAAAATCGGCGAAGTCCACGACGGCACCGCTACCATGGACTACATGGAGCAGGAGCAGGAGCGCGGCATCACGATCACGTCGGCTGCGACCACCTGCTTCTGGCGCGCGCACCGTATCAACATCATTGATACGCCCGGCCATGTTGACTTCACGGCCGAGGTCGAGCGCAGCATGCGCGTGCTCGATGGCGTGGTCGCCCTCTTCTGTGCCGTCGGCGGCGTTCAGCCCCAGTCCGAGACTGTGTGGCGACAGGCTGCGAAGTACCGCGTGCCCCGGCTCGCGTTCATCAACAAGATGGACCGGCTCGGGGCCGATTTTCTGACGACCGTCGAGCGCATGCGAACGCGGCTGGGCGCCAACGCCGTTCCCATCCAACTGCCCATCGGCGCCGAGGACGATTTCCGAGGCATCGTGGACCTCGTGACGATGCGGGCCATCGTCTACTCCGAGACCGACGAGCATGCATTCGAGGAAACGGAGATTCCCGAGGCCATGCGCCAGTCGGCGCTCGAGTGGCGCGAGAAGCTCATCGAGGCGGTCGCCGATTGCGACGACGCGGTCATGGTGAAGTACCTCGACGGGCATCGGATCACCCCCGACGAGATCCGCGCTGCTCTGCGCCAGGGCACCGTCCGCGGCAAGATCGTGCCGGTGACGTGCGGCGCAGCCTACAAGAACAAGGGCGTGCAGCCGCTTCTCGATGCCGTGGTGGACTATCTGCCCTCGCCTCTTGACCTTGAGGCCGTGGCCGGGACCGATCCGCGCAATGGTTCGCGCATCACGCGATCGGCCTGCGACAGCGAGCCCTTCAGCGCTCTCGCATTCAAGCTCGTGACCGACCGTTACGGCGCGCTGACCTTCTTCCGCGTCTACTCGGGCCAGCTCAACAAGGGACAGGCTGTCTACAACTCGGTCAAGAACCGCAAAGAGCGGGTCGGCCGTCTGCTGCTCATGCACGCCGACAAACGCGAGGATGTGGACACGGTCTACGCTGGCGACATCGCCGCTGCCGTGGGTCTTCAGTTCACCACAACCGGCGACACGCTGTGCGACGAGCAGAACCCGATCTTGCTGGAGTCCATACAGTTCCGCGAGCCCGTTATCTCGCTGGCGATTGAGCCGCGATCGAAGGCCGATCAGGACAAGGTGGCCATCGCCCTGCAGAAGCTGGCATCCGAAGACCCGACCTTCCGCATCAGCACCGACCCTGAGACCGGTCAGACCATCATCTCCGGCGTGGGCGAGCTGCATCTTGAGATCATGCTCGACCGCATGCGGCGCGAGTTCGGCGTGCTCGTCAACCATGGCGCTCCGCAGGTGGCCTACCGGGAGACCATCACCCGCTCGGCCACGGCGCGGGAGCCCTACAAGCGGCAGACGGGCGGGCGCGGGCAGTACGGCGACTGCGAGCTCGTCATAGAGCCGCTGGAGCCCGGCAAGGGCTTCGAGTTCGTGAACGAGATCGTCGGAGGCGCGATACCCCGGGAGTTCATTCCGGCCATTGAATCGGGTGTCAAGGAAGCCATGGATGCGGGCGTGCTGGCCGGCTATCCAATGGTGGACGTTAGAGTTCGCCTCGTGGACGGCTCGTTCCATGAAGTCGACTCGTCGGAGATGGCGTTCAAGATCGCCGCATCCATGACGTTTAAGGCGGCGTGCCGCAAGGCGGCGCCGGTCCTGAAAGAACCCATCATGGCCGTCGAGGTGGTCACGCCCGAAGAGTTCCTGGGCGATGTGATCGGCGACTTGAACTCGCGGCGCGGCAGGATCGAGGGTATCGAGCCCACGCACGGCGGCATGCAGATCATCAGAGCGCAGGTGCCGCTGGCGGCGATGTTCGGTTACGTCACGACGCTCCGCTCCCTGACGCAGGGACGGGCAGATCCGACGGTTGAGCCGTCGCATTATGAAGAAGTGCCCCGCTCGGTGGCGGACGAGCTGGTTGGTCGGTCTCAGGGGCGGCAATACATTACGAGCTGAAGTTTCACGGCTGAGAAAGGCGTGGAGGATCAGGAATGGGCAAGCAGAAGTTCGAGCGCACGAAGCCTCACGTGAACATCGGGACGATCGGTCACGTGGATCATGGCAAGACGACGTTGACATCGGCGATCACGCGTTGTCTGGCGTCGGTTGGCGGCGCGAAGTACACGGCGTATGACGAGATCGACTCTGCGCCGGAAGAGAAGGCTCGTGGCGTAACGATCAACACGTACCACGCGGAGTACGAGACCGAGAAGCGGCACTATGCTCACGTGGACTGTCCGGGTCACGCGGACTACATCAAGAACATGATCACGGGCGCGGCGCAGATGGACGGCGCGATTCTGGTGGTTTCTGCGGCGGACGGTCCGATGCCTCAGACGCGCGAGCACATTCTGCTGGCTCGTCAGGTCGGCGTGCCGTACATCGTGGTGTTTTTGAACAAGGCGGACCTGGTGGACGATCCTGAGCTGCTGGAGCTTGTGGAGCTTGAGGTTCGGGACCTGTTATCGAAGTATGAGTTTCCCGGCGACGAGGTGCCCGTGATCGCAGGTTCAGCGGTGAAGGCTCTGGAGAGCGAGAGCGTTGCGCGGGACGATCCGTACAACTCGGCGATCTGGAAGCTGATGGATGCGGTGGACGAGTACATACCGACGCCGACGCGCGACCAGGACAAGCCGTTCTTGATGAGCGTTGAGGATGTGTTCACGATCACGGGTCGTGGCACGGTGGCGACGGGTCGTGTGGAGCGCGGCGTGTTGAAGTCGATGGAGCCCGTGGAGATCGTGGGTCTTCGTCCGACGCGTCAGACGGTGGCGACGTCTCTGGAGCAGTTCCGGAAGACGTGCGATTTCATCGTTGCCGGCGACAATGCTGGCGTGTTGCTTCGTGGCATCAGCCGCACGGACGTCGAGCGCGGTCAGGTGATTGCGAAGCCTGGCAGCATCACTCCTCACACGAAGTTCCAGGGCGAGGTGTACGTGCTGTCCAAGGAGGAAGGCGGTCGTCACACGCCGTTCTTCTCGGGCTATCGTCCTCAGTTCTACTTCCGGACGACGGACGTGACGGGCGCGATGCATCTTCCCGAGGGCGTCGAGATGGTGATGCCTGGCGACAACATCACGATCACGGCGGAGCTGATTCAGCCGATCGCGATGCAGGAAGGTCTTCGCTTTGCGGTACGCGAAGGCGGCCACACGGTGGGCGCCGGCGTCGT
>JAAYVH010000062.1 GCA_012517255.1 Chthonomonadales bacterium | reverse complement strand
GCGCTCATGTCCAAGCCCAAGCTGCTCCTGCTGGACGAGCCGTCCCTCGGTTTGGCCCCGTTTCTAGTGCGTCAGATCCTCGGCATCATACAGACGATCAACCAGCAAGGAGTAACAATCCTGCTGGTCGAACAGAACGCCTATCAGGCGTTGCGGATCGCGCATCGCGGGTATGTGCTCGAGAGCGGCGAGATCGCCCTTCATGGCGACGCCGAGTTCCTTCTTAACGACGAAGGTGTGCGACGAGCGTACCTCGGACACTGAGATCATCGTGGTTGTCTGCCGAGGCTGTAGATGACCGCGACTGAGCGGGACCTCGTGGTAGGGCTCCTGATTGCCGGGCTTCTATCTGCTGGGCTTTCTGAGCGCGCCCGCACGAGCTTAAGGGCTACGGCGCGCAGAATGGCGCCGGCGTCCGCGATCGGAACAACCGTCGCTCAGTCGGGATGGCTCGGCGGTATAGGCGGGCGGGCCGCGGTCGCAGGCATACGCCTGTCTGGGGGTCAGATCGTTTCGCCGTATGTGGAGGATCGGCGAGGCAAGACGCGGTTGCCGGTCCACGTGCGACGATCCGTTCTTCGGGCCTCGGATGTCGAGTTCCTGGGGATGCGCGTCCGGCGGCTTCGCGCCGTGCAGTCGAACATAGTGGTAGACGGCGACGACATCCTTCGCGGTCGAGCGGTCGAGCTCGTTTCGGCCGGTACCGGTGAGGCTGAGATTGTGGTAGACACTGCCGCCGTCGAGCGAGCGGCAGTAAGCAAGGCGCCGCAACTGAGGAATGTCCGAGTGGCGATTGGGTCGGGACAGCTGAGCTTGAACGCGGATAGCGCATTCCCTGTCGGACGCCTTACGGCTGTGGCCAAACTGGCCGTACGCGATGGAAGCGAAGTCGTCATGACGGATCCGCAGGTCTGGATTGACGGAAACGCGCTTGCCGGTCCACTGCTGCAGGGCATGGTTGGCGCGCTTAATCCTGTCTTCTCGCTGGACGAATCAGGACATTTGCGCGAACGCTATGCAATCCGCGAAGTCAGGATGGGGGAAGGCGTATTGAGAGTTGTGCTCGACATACACCCCCGCAATGGAAGAAAGGCAATACCATGACCATTCCCGATGACCTCAGGCGAACGCCTCTCCACGAGGAGCACATCCGACTGGGTGCGCGGATGGTGCCCTTTGCGGGCTGGCAGATGCCGGTGCAGTACGCCGGCGTGATGGAAGAGGCTAGAGCGGTTCGGCAAGCTGTTGGGCTCTTCGACATCAGTCACATGGGCCGATTCCGCGTTGCTGGGTCGGACGCCGAGGCGCTCCTGCAGCAGACCACGACAAACGACGTGAGCGCCCTCTCGCCGGGAAAGGCGCAGTATTCGCTGATTCCCAACGAACAGGGCGGTATCCTCGACGACATCATTGTCTACCGCAAGGCGCCGTCCGATTTCATCGTGGTAGTCAACGCCAGCAACCGGGACAGGGACCTAGAGTTCTTCAGGGCGCACGCTCCATCCGGCACATCCGTCGAGGACGTCTCTGACGCCACAGGCATGGTGGCAGTGCAGGGACCCGCCGCTCAGGATGCGCTCCAGCCCCTCACGGACATTGAGTTGGCCTCCTTGCCTCGGTTCGGATTTGCCGAGGGTTCGGTGGCTGGTCGTCAGGCCACCATATGCCGAACCGGCTACACTGGCGAGGACGGATTCGAGGTCATCGGCGCCGCGGCGCACATCGTTGAGCTATGGCGAGCACTCGTCGACGCCCATGTGGTTCCTTGCGGCCTCGGAGCGCGCGACAGCCTTCGCACAGAGGCTGGCTATCCACTGTACGGACACGAAATAGACGAAACGACGACGCCTGTTGAGGCAGGGCTCATGTGGGCAGTCAAGCTGGACAAGGGTTCCTTTGTGGGCCGAGACGCGATTCTGGCTGCCAAGCAGGCGGGCCCGTCGCGAAAGCTGATGGGACTCATCATGGAGGGCCGCGCCTTGCCGCGGCAAGGGTACTCTATCGAGGCGCAGGGCGAACCGATCGGGGTCGTTACCAGCGGAGCATTCTCGGCGACACGCTCGATCGCGCTGGGTATGGGCTACGTCCGGTCCGATCATGCCCGCAACGGCGCGACCGTTGACGTCGTCATTCGGGGGACAACCCACGCTTGTAGGCTTCTGCCAAAGAAGGATCTCCTGACGGCAACGATCACTTCATAGACGAGGAAGGGAGCAGCATCATGGAACTGCCCGATGACCTGTTGTACACCCGGACACACGAATGGGTCCGGCTTGACGGCACGACGGCTACGGTCGGCATCACGGACCATGCCCAGTGCGAGCTCGGCGACGTGGTCTACGTGGAACTGCCTGATCAGGGCGCGACTCTTGAGCGGGACGCAGTCTTTGGCACGGTGGAGTCCGTCAAGGCAGTCTCGGACCTCTACGCTCCCGTGTCTGGGACCGTCGCAGAAGTGAATGGAGCTCTTGCCGACCAGACGGAGCTTGTCAATCAGTCCCCCTACGGAGAAGGCTGGATGGTCAGGTTGACCGTGGCGCCGGACTGTGATACGAGTCATCTCATGAGCGCGCAGGAATACGAGCGTTACGTCCAGGAGAGCGGTCATTGAGTTACACGCCGCATACCGATGCCGATCGTGATGCCATGCTCGCGGCCATCGGCATAGAGTCGCCAGAGAACCTCTTCGACCCGCTGCCTGCATCGGCTCGCCTGTCAGGACTTCTCTCTCTTCCTGAGAGGCTTGATGAGATCTCGCTGGTGCACCACATGCGCGACCTGGCGTCGCGCAACGCCGGCGCGAGCCGCCTCGTTTCGTTTCTGGGGGCGGGCCTCTATGATCATTTCAGCCCCGCTGTGGTGGACGCTGTGATCTCGCGGGGCGAGTTTGCCACCTCGTATACGCCGTATCAGCCTGAGTTGAGTCAGGGCATGCTGCAGGCGATCTATGAGTTCCAGAGCCTGGTGTGCGCCCTGACCGGCATGGACATGGCCAACGCGTCCATGTACGACGGCGCAACCGCCGCTGCCGAAGCAGCTCTCATGCTGGTCGACGCCGCCAATCGCCGGCAGGTTGTGGTTGCGCGATCCGTTCACCCGCATTACCGGCAGGTACTGCAGACCTATTGCACTGCCGCGGATGTCAGCCTGGTTGAATGCCCCTACGGTGATGGGGTCACCGACGCACAGGAGTTCCGCTCGTCTGTCACCGATGCAACTGCGTGCGTCGTGGTGCAGTACCCAAACTTCTTCGGATGTCTGGAGGACCTGTCGGCTCTCCTCAACCATTGCCAGACCGTCGGCGCACGTACGGTCGTTGTGACCGATCCTGTGTCGCTCGGACTGCTCAAGCCCCCTGGCGCCTACGGCGCCGACGTGGTGGTGGGGGAGGGACAGGGGCTCGGGTGCCCGATCGGGTTTGGCGGGCCTCTGCTCGGATTCTTCGCGTTCAAGTCCGAGTTTCAGCGTCGTTTCCCGGGGCGCATCGTGGGGATGACCCAGGACGGATCCGGGCGTCGCGGTTTCACCATGACCCTTCGGACTCGGGAACAGGATATACGGCGCGAACGGGCCACGTCGAACATCTGCACGAACGAAGCGCTCGTTGCGCTTGCCGCCAACGTGTATCTTTGCTCGCTGGGCCCGCGGGGCCTGCGGCAGGTGGCCGACCTCTGTCTTCAAAAAGCGCACTACGCAGCAGATGTGCTGACGAAGGAATGCAGCGTGAAGCTCGCCTTCGGGGCGCCGTTCTTCAAGGAGTTCGCCCTGTACGTGGACACGCGCACACCCGTGCATGACCTCTGTCGTGCCCTCCGCGGCGACGGTTATCTGGCCGGCTATCCGCTCGGCGACGCATATCCGGAGCTGCACAATGCGCTACTGGTGGCGGTAACCGAGAAGCGTACAAGAGAACAGATTGACGGTCTTGCAGCGGCTGTCGTTCGGCACATGGGACGGGGAGGGGCGTGATGGAGCCACTGGTATTCGAGAAGAGCGTATCCGGTAGGATCGCAGCGCGGCTGCCGGACTGCGACGTCCCACACGTGGACGCGGGAGACCTGCTGGGATCGGGCTCGGTGCGTGAGACCCTCGATTTACCCGAGATGTCTGAGCTGGACGTGGTCCGGCATTTCACTCGGCTGTCGCACCGGAACTACGCCATTGATCTGGGGTTCTACCCGCTGGGCTCGTGCACCATGAAGTACAACCCGAAAGTGCACGAGATGCTGGCCCGTCTCGACGGCTTCACGGATGTTCATCCGCTGCAGCCCGAGGAGACAGCTCAGGGCGCGCTGACGGTGATTCACGCCATGGAGCGTATCCTGGCGGAGATCGCCGGCATGGAGGCAGCATGCCTGCAACCTGCGGCTGGCGCGCATGGGGAACTGGTCAGCCTTATGATGGTGCGTCAGTACCATCGCAGTCGGGGTGATACCGATCGGAACGTCATACTCGTGGCGGATTCTGCCCATGGAACCAATCCGGCCAGCGCCGCCAGGTGCGGCTTCTCTGTTCGAAGCGTTCCGTCCAACGACCGCGGACTGACCGACCTCGGCGCGCTTCGTTCGATGCTCGACGGATCGGTGGCCGCGCTGATGCTCACGAATCCCAACACGCTCGGCCTGTTTGAGTCCGATGTGCAAGAGATCTGTCGGCTCATTCATGAGGCTGGCGGACTGATGTACTGCGACGGGGCGAATATGAACGCCATCGTTGGAGTGGCACGGCCCGGCGACATGGGCTTCGACGTCATGCACTTCAATCTGCACAAGACATTCTCGACGCCGCACGGAGGCGGCGGGCCGGGCTGCGGCGCGATCGCAGTGGGCCGCGAACTCGAGCCGTTTCTGCCCGTGCCGCGGATCGCCGACCGAGGCGACGGACAGTTGCACCTCGAGTATGGGCGACCGCACACGATCGGCAGAGCGCATTCGTTCTACGGAGCATTTCTGGTGGCCGTGCGCGCGTATGCGTACATTCGATCTCTTGGAGCTGCCGGATTGCGCCAGGTTGCCGAGACAGCGGTGCTCAATGCCAACTACGTTCGTGCACGCCTGCGCGGCCACTACGAGATCCCGCATGACCGCACGTGCATGCACGAGGTTGTCATCTCGGCGTCCCGTCAGAAATCACGCCACGGCGTTCGAGCGCTGGACATCAGCAAACGCCTCATGGACTACGGGTTCCATCCACCGACGAACTACTTCCCGCTGGTGGTGCCGGAGGCCCTGATGATCGAGCCCACGGAAACCGAGTCCAGGGAGACGCTCGATGCGTTCTGCGACGCCCTGATCGCCATCGCCCGGGAATGCGAGACGGAGCCCGATCTGGTGAGGTCCGCACCCCATACGACCGTGGTGTCGCGCCTCGATGAGACCGCAGCCGTGAAGCAACTGAACGTGCGCTGGACGCCGCCTGAGCAGGAGACCTCCGTCTGACTGACCGGGAGCCTGAGTGGCGTGTGATCTGTGATCGGCCTCGCGACGCGCCGGCGAACATGGCGCTCGATGAGGCGTTGCTCCACGCGGTCTGTTCAGGCGCCTCGCCTCCCACCATCAGGACATACCGGTGGAGCCATACCGCCATCTCCGTCGGACGATTCCAGAATCTGACGGCTACGCTGAATGTGCCGTTTATCCTGGAACACGGAATCCCTGTCGTTCGCCGCTGCACCGGCGGCAGGGGAGTGCTGCATGGGGGAGACGTGACGATATCCGTGGCTATGCCGCTCAGGCTCCTGGGCGCCGACGCCGGAAGCGTGCTGCGATCCCATCGCCGCATCATGTCAGGGATCGCGGCGGGACTCGCCAGCCTGGGGCGGCACGCGGTCGCCGGCCACGAGTCATTCCGGCCGCAAGCACGAGCAGGCGACTGCTTCGCTACAGCCTCGGGCGCCGACCTGGTCGACCCGCATGCCGGCAAACTCGTGGGGGCGGCACAGCGTCGTACAGGCGACGCTCTCTTGCAGCAGATCAGCGTGCTCTGGCGCGGCGCCGACGTCCAGCACGCCGACGTTTTCCTGGGCACGACAACGGAGCCGTGCTATGTCCTCGCGGACGTGCCAATGAGCCGGCTTCAGCGCGCTCTGGTGGAGGGCCTATGCGGCGAACTCCGGGCCACCTACCAACACGGCACATTCAGCCCCGCCGAGCGCCTCACTGCACAACGCTTGCGCGATGCGGTCTCGGTTGACTTGGCCGTGCTCATGTGATATTATCGGCTGCAGGCATCTGATCACGGGTTCGCTGCGCGGCAGCGTGCGTGTGTCTTCGAAAGGGGAGCGACATTAGGATGGCTAAGAAGATACTGGCGGTTGACGACGAGAAGGCAATCGTCCGGCTTGTCCAGGTGAACCTGGAGCGCGAGGGCTATGAAGTGGTCACGGCCTACGACGGCCGCGAGGCCCTGGAGAAGGTCGCCAGCGAACGGCCCGATCTCGTCGTCCTCGACGTGATGATGCCCTATATGGACGGCTTCGAAGTCCTTCAGCAGCTCAAGAAGAACCCCGAAACCCGGGATATCCCCGTCATCATGCTCACAGCCAAGGCTCAGGATGCCGACGTCTTTCGCGGCTGGCAGTCCGGCGTTGATTGCTACCTCACCAAGCCGTTCAACCCCATGGAGCTCAAGCAGTTCGTCAAGCGCGTCTTCAAGGCCATAGACGACGAGCAAGACGGCGAACGCCGAATCCAACTCTAGGCCAAGGCCGCGCCAAGGACCGATCGCATGTGCACCAGCCGCACGGAAAGCAGTACCGGAGCCGTCGTCCTGACCGTCGGCCTCGTCGCCGGCGCCGCAGCCATCGCCGTGCTCTCCTATCTGTACTGGTGGCGTGTACGATCCCTGGACGGTCCGGGCGGCTCGCTGCGATCGGTTGCGGACATTCTGTCCGAGTGCCATAACAAGATGCGCGAGATTCAGTCGCATCTAGCGTCGGTCGTCGACACGCCCGACTCGCTCTGATCGAAACACGAAGGCCGTGGGACTTCCCACGGCCTTTCCTCCGGAGTCAGAACGTCCGATAATCATTGTTATGTCAACATATGAGAACGATAGGGGCGGGGTGCCTCAAGCCTGCATGGGTCTCCTACCGCTGAGGATCTACCGACTCGAAGACGGCTTCTGCCACAAAGATCGGTGACTTGGTGCGGACAGCAATGGCAATGGCATCGGAGGGACGACAGTCAATGTCGTGGTGCTCGCCAGCCAGGGTCACGCAGAGCTTCGCGTAGAATGTCTCCTGCCACAAGTCGTCGATGATAACGCTATCGAGTGTGGCTCCGAGGCGGTCAAGAATGGTCCGAATCAGATCATGCGTCATAGGGCGATCGAGCTGCTCGCCCTGCAGCGCCGTTTGTATGGCGAATGCCTCGAATCGGCCAATCCAGATGGGTACCTTGCGCTCCTGTCGGTCCTGCAGGAGCACGAACGTTTGCGGACCAGCGCCCGAACCGCTGGCATCTCCATGCTGGAACACGCCAACGACCCTGACTTCCTTCTCGTTCAGCGGTCTATCGGTCGACGGCACGTCCTCTGGAGGTATGTCGTCGGACGGCTCCCAGTCTCCGAAGATATCTTTGAAATCCTCTGACATGCGTGCACCTGCTAGTCCGGTTCGCCGTTCTTCATGGTGCGCTCGACCATCTTGAGGAACTCCTTGTTGGACTTGGTGTGCTTGAGGCGGTCAATGAGGAGCTCGGTAGCCTCCACACCCGAGAGTCCGGCGAGCAGCCGACGAAGCTGCGTGATCTTGCGCAAGGTCTCTTCATCATACAGCAGTTCATCGTGGCGCGTACCTGACTTCACGATGTCCACCGCTGGGAATATCCGACGATCCGCGAGGTTCCGGTCCAGATCCAGCTCCATGTTGCCGGTGCCCTTGAACTCCTCGAAGATGTGATCGTCCATACGGCTGCCCGTCTCGACCAGCGCCGTGGCAAGAATCGTCAGGCTTCCGCCCTGTTCGATGTTCCGTGCCGCGCCGAAGAATCGCTTCGGACGGTAGAGCGCCGCGGGATCCAGGCCGCCCGACAGCGTTCGGCCGCTGGGATTGACGGTCAGGTTCGAGGCCCGCGTGTAGCGGGTGAGGCTGTCCATCAAGACGATCACGTCCTTGCCGGCCTCGACCAGACGCTTGGCCTGCTCCAGACAGATCTCGGCCACCCGCATGTGATTCTCGGGCGTTTCGTCGAATGTCGAGCTGATCACTTCGCCGTTGACCGATCTCCGGATGTCGGTGACCTCTTCGGGCCGCTCGTCAATGAGCAGAACCAGCAGAACCATCTCAGGGTGGTTGACAGCCACTGCGTTGGCGATGGTCTTGAGGAGGGTGGTCTTCCCAGCCTTCGGCGGAGCCACAATCGTGCCGCGCTGGCCTTTCCCGACCGGAGCGACGATATCTATGAAGCGGCCGGCAATCTCGTTTGGCGTCGTCTCAAGCACAATGCGCTCGTTCGGATAGATCGGGATCAGGTCATCAAACGAAACGCGGCTTCTGGCGACATCAGGGTCCATGCCGTTGACTTGCTCGACCCGCAGAAGGCCATAGTATTTCTCGGAGTCCTTCGGGGGCCGCGCCTGTCCCGCTACGAGATCGCCGGTACGCAGCCCGAACCGCTTGATCTGCGTCTGCGACACGTAGATGTCATCGGGGCTCGGCGCGAAGTTGCTGCGACGGAGAAAGCCCCACTGGTCAGGCAGTATCTCCAGAATGCCGACAGCCGGTTGGATTGCGTTGCGGTCGCCCTGAGCGTCTGGGCGCCGTGCGGGATCATCCCTGCGCGTCCCCTCGATGCCGCTCACATGCAGACGTGATGGGCTGGGCTGCTCATCGGACGACCGCGGCGGCTCAGCGGCAGCCCCGGCCTCGGGATCCGGACGACGACTCCTTGATGACATAGACCTGTTAGACCTCTGCGATGAGGATCTCGTTGACGACGCGGCTCCTGCCGCAGGTGTGCGTTTCACTCTGAGAGCACCCCGATATAGTCGAGATTACGGAACACTCCGGCCTTGTCGAGACCGTAGCCTACTACAAACCGATTGGGCACGGCGAAGCCGGTATAGTCTGCTCCGGCTAAGCCCTCGTGACACTCGACCTTGTCGAGCAGCGCGCAGACGGCAAGCGACGCGGGTCCGCACGAGTTCAAATGAGCACGCAGAAAAGCGAGCGTGCGACCAGTATCCACGATGTCCTCGATGATCATTACGTGCTTGCCCGCGATGGACGCATCAATGTCCTGAACTATCCTGACCTCGCCTGACGAGCGGGTGTCGTCTCCATACGACTCAACGGTCATGAACCTCAGCTCCATCGGAACGCTGATCCGACGAACGAGATCGGCCGTGAACATGAAAGCGCCTTTGAGAATCCCAACCGCCACCAGTGCGCGATCACGGTAGTCATGCGATATCATCGCGGCCAGTTCGTCAATCCGGGCCTGAATGGCTTCCGCAGGTATCAGGACGTCAGGTACGACCACGTTAGCGCGACGATGCACCGTCATTCCCACTCGATTGTGGCCGGCGGCTTCGAGCTTATGTCGTAGACGACTCGATTGACGCCGGGAACCTCGTTGGCGATCCGGCTGGATACCCGCTGGAGCAGATCATACGGGAGCCTCGCCCAATCCGCCGTCATGCCGTCCTCACTCGTCACCGCCCGCAGGATGACCGGGTGGCTGTATGTACGAGCGTCACCCATGACACCCACGGTGCGTGTTCCCGGCGCAAGGGCGGCGAACGCCTGCCAAACCTCGTGGTACACGCCCGCACGATGAAGCTCCTCAAGGAAGATCGCATCGGCACTACGAACCGTCTCGAGGGTCTCCTCGGTGACCTCGCCGGTTATCCGAATGGCCAACCCCGGTCCGGGAAACGGGTGCCGCCAGACGATGCCGTCGGGCAGACCGAGCGCGCTCGCCACCTTGCGCACCTCATCTTTGAACAGATACCGGATGGGTTCGAGCACATCCAGTCCCATCACCTCGGGAAGGCCGCCGACATTGTGATGGCTCTTGATCGTCGCCGCGGCTCCCCCGCCGCTCTCGATGACATCCGGATAGAGCGTGCCCTGAGCCAGGAACACAGCTCCTTCTATGCCGCGCGCGCACTCCTCGAAAACGCGAATGAACTCCTCGCCTATCGCCTTGCGTTTCTCTTCCGGATCCGTAACGCCGCGCAGCCGTCTCAGGAACCGATCGCGTGCATCCACCGAAATCAGCCTGATCCCCAGGGCCGCCGCGAAATCCTGCTCAACCTGCTCACGTTCCCCCTGCCGGAGCAGACCGTGGTCAACAAAGACGCATGTCAACTGGTCGCCAATCGCCCTGTGGACCAGCGCAGCGACTGTGCATGAGTCGACACCCCCGCTGACGCCGCATAGGACGCCTTTGTTCCCCACCGCAGCCCGGATCTCCGCAACCGCCTCTTCGATGAACGAACCGGCATCCCACAGACCCGAGCAACCGCACACATCCCGCACAAACCGCCACAGCACATCCTTGCCGAACGCAGTGTGCACTACCTCCGGGTGGAACTGGACCCCATACAGGCGGCGGGTGCGATCCTCCATCACAGCGACCGGCGTCCGCGCTGTCCTCGCCGTGACTTCGAACCCGCTCGGCGCGGTACGGACCGTGTCGCCGTGGCTCATCCAGCACTGCATACCCGTCCATTCCGCGTCCATCAGGTCACCGCCGCCGATGACCTCGATGGACGCAGGACCATACTCGCGCGAAGCGGCCACAGCCACATCGCCACCCAGCAAGCGGGCCATGAGCTGATGGCCATAGCAGATACCCAGCACCGGTATGCCGAGCCCGAACACGGCGCTGTCCACGGTCGGTGCGCCCTCGTCGTAGACGCTGCTTGGACCGCCCGACAGGACGAGCCCACGAGGCGCGGCACGCAGAATGTCCGCTGCCGACAGCGTGTATGGCTCTATCTCGCAATAGACTCCGCACTCGCGAATGCGTCGAGCGATAAGCTGAGTGTACTGCGCGCCAAAGTCGAGGATAATGACGGATTCGTCAGTCGGATTCACGCAAGAGGAATCCAGGGCCGGAGAAGAGCCCATCTCGTGCCGATACTGGCAGAATGGCCGCATACCGAGCGGCTGATGGCACAGTATAACGCACGGCATGCGAGAGTGTCAAGCGAGATCGATGCGTCAGGCGAAACCCGACTGTGCCTTCCCGCATGGCCCGAGCGCAAAGTTCGACCATACCTGCGGATGTTTCCGAGAGTCCGCGCCTCGACGGGCGCGCTGGCACGACTGAATACGTTCGGCACTTCCGGTCGAACGGCAACCACCGCAATCCAAACGGACGGACTGCGGGCCGGCGACTGCGCGCCTGGCCGCGTGTCCCGGCCGAATGTCACTCGAGCACCGTCGAAAGCCATCGCGCGGCCTCTTCGACCGGCATTCCCCGCCGCGCAGCGTAGTCCTCCAACTGGTCGCGGCCGATCGTTCCAACGGGGAAATAGGTCGCTGAGGGGTGGTTGATATAGAAGCCGCACACAGAGCTCGGAGGCGCCATGGCCATGGTCTCTGTCAGGCGGATGCCCGTCGCATGTTCGCCTCCCAGCAGCTCCATGAGGATAGGCTTCTCGGAGTGATCGGGGCAAGCCGGATAGCCTGGCGCAGGACGTATCCCGCGATAGCGCTCCTTGATGAGGTCATTCGGCGTGAGGTTCTCATGGTGGCCGAAGCCGCAGTCACGGCGCGCCTGCTCGTGCAGGTACTCGGCAAGCGCCTCGGCAAGGCGATCTGCGATCGCCTCAATCATGATAGCGCGATAGTCGTCGCCGTTCTCGCGGCTCTCTCGCGCGAGCGTATGGATCTCTTCCCCGGCGGTCACGGCGAACAGCCCGACATAGTCAGTGAGGTTCGCTTCCTCTGGCGCGACGAAGTCCGCCAGACAGTAGTTCACCGTACCGCTGCCCTTGTCGGCCTGCTGCCTCAGCATGTGGAACGTAACAGCAGCGCGATCGCCCTCGTGCTCCGACGTCACGCGCTCAAGGATGATATCGTCTCCGCAGGCTCGAGCCGGGAAGAAACCGTGGACAGCGCGCAGCCTGACGCGAGCGTCCTGGGCTAGCTCCTCGAGAATCTCCTGCGCATCCCGGTATAGCTCACTCGCCCGCTCGCCCACGTCGGGCATGGTCAGAATGTCCGGGAACCTCCCGCGCACATCCCAAACATGGAAGAACGGCGTCCAGTCGATGTACGGCCGAATCTGCTCGACGGTCAGACCGGCAGTCACCTTCGATCCCAGAAACGCGGGGACGGCGACTGTGGCGGCGCTGAACTCCAGTTGCGGTCTGCGTGCTCGCGCCTCGGCGAGCGACAGGAGCGTCCGCGTGCTTCGGCGATTCGCGAACTGCTCGCGCAGTTGGGCTTGCTCCTCGCGCACAGACTGTTCATAGGCCGCGCGCCCTCCGGGCTCGATTAGCTGCTGCACGACGCCGCCAGCCCGTGAAGCGTCCTGCACATGGATCACAGGCCCCGAATACTCCGGCGCGATCTTGACGGCCGTGTGCATGCGGCTCGTGGTGGCGCCGCCGATCAGCAACGGCACGGTCATGCCGCGCCGTTCCATCTCGCGGGCAACGTGGACCATCTCGTCCAGGGACGGCGTGATCAGACCAGAGAGGCCGACGATCGTCGCCCCACGCTCGGCCGCTTCGGACAGGATGGTATCGGCAGGTACCATCACGCCGAGATCAATGATCTCGTGGCCGTTACATGCCAGCACCACGCCGACGATGTTCTTGCCAATGTCGTGGACGTCGCCCTTTACCGTCGCAAGCACGATCTTCGCACGATCCGACGAAACGGTACCGGCTGGCGCGACGCTCATGTGCGGAGTCAGGCGAGCGACTGCCCGTTTCATAGTGCGCGCGCTTTTCACGACCTGCGGGAGGAACATGCGCCCGTCGGCAAAGCGGTCGCCGATAGTCTTCATCGCGCCCATCAACGGCCCCTCGATGATTGCCAGCGCGTTGCCGTATGCAGCCAACGCTTCGTCCATCTCGCTGTCTATGGTGTCCGTGCTGCCATGGATGAGCGAGGAGGCGATCCTCTCCTCCAGGGACAGGTCCGGAGGCTGTGCATCGGCCGAGGGACGCTCGGAGGGCTTGAGCGTCTTCTCGGCCAGCGCCAGCAGGCGCTCGGTAGCGTCGGGCCGCCGATTCAGGATGAGGTCCTCAACCGCTTCGCGGAGCTCAGGCTCGATGTCCTCGTAAACCGCGAGTTGGCCGGCGTTGACGATGCCCATGTCGAGGCCAGCATGAATGGCGTGATACAGAAACACCGCGTGCATGGCCTCGCGGACGCGATCGTTCCCTCGAAATGCGAACGACAGGTTGCTGATGCCGCCGCTGCACTTCGCCCCCGGGCACGCCAGCTTGATCTGGCGAACAGCCTCGATGAACGCGCGTCCATAGTCCGCATGTTCGTCAATGCCAGTGCCGATCGCGAGAACATTGGGATCAAAGACGAGGTCCTGAGGCGGGACACCCACCTGCTCGGTCAGAATGCGGTAGGCTCTCCGGCAGATGGCCACCTTGCGCTCGACGGTGTCAGCCTGGCCAGCCTCGTCGAACGCCATCACGACCAGCGCTGCGCCGAACATCCGCGCCTGAATCGCTCGCTGGCGGAAGGCATCTTCGCCGTCTTTGAGGCTTACGGAGTTCACGATGCACTTGCCCTGCGCCGTCTTCAGCCCGGAGAGCACGACGTCCCAGTTGGAGCTATCCACCATAATCGGCACACGAGCGACCGCCGGCTCGGAGGCGAGCGTGTTCACAAACTCGCGCATGGCTGCAGGCGCGTCGAGCAACGCCTCGTCCATGTTAATGTCAATGATGTTGGCGCCGCCCTCAACCTGGTCACGGGCGACGGCAACGGCTTCCTCGTATTGCCCCGACCGTATCAGACGAGCGAACTTGCGCGAGCCCGATACGTTCGTACGTTCGCCGATCATGATGAAGTTCGAGTCTGGCCTGATGGTCAACGCTTCCAGACCCGCGTAACGGCTCAGAGCGTCGGACGGCGGCGCACTTCGCGGGGCTGCGCCGCGGACGGCATCTGCAATCGCCTTGATGTGCTTGTCGGTTGAGCCGCAGCAACCGCCAACGATGTTCAGCCACCCGTTGGCAGCGTACTCGCCCAGCAAGGAGGCCATCTCCTCCGGCGACTGATCGTAACCGCCGAACGCGTTCGGCAGCCCCGCATTGGGATAGCAGGCGGTGGCGATGGGGGCCAGGCCCGACAGCTCCGCGATGTGCCCACGAACCTCGGCAGCTCCCAGACCGCAGTTGATGCCAATGGCGAGCAGAGGCGCGTGGCTCACCGACACCCAGAAGGCTTCCAGCGTCTGGCCCGACAGGGTCCGGCCGCTTCGATCGCTGAACGTCACACTGAGGACCAGCGGCGGAATGTGAACACCTGCATGTTGCATGGACATCAGCGCATAGATGCCGGCCTTCGCGTTCAGCGTATCGAACGTCGTCTCCAGGATCAACAGATCAACGCCGCCTCGGATCAGAGCCTCCGCCTGCACCTGGTACGCGGCGGCGAGTTCGTCGAACGTAACGTTGCGGTAGCCCGGACGCGCCACATCCGGAGAGAGCGAAGCGGTACGTGGCGTGGGCCCCATGGTGCCGGCAACAAAGACCCGCCGACTCTGCTCCCGGCCCACACGCTCCGCCGAAGCGCGGGCAATGCGCGCCGCCTCTTCGTTGATCTCCGCGACGAGGTTCTCTGTGCCGAAGTCCGCTTGCGAGATACGGTTGCCGTTGAACGTGTTGGTGGCGACGATGTCGGCCCCCGCTTCTGCGAAGCGCGTGTGGATGCTTGCGATGATGTCTGGCCGCACCAGATTCAGGATCTCGTTGTTGTTGCGCAACGGGATGGGATGGGAGGCGAATCTCGAGCCCTTGTAGTCGCGCTCCTCCAGCCCTTCAGCCTGGATCATGGTGCCCTTGGGTCCTTCGAGAACCAGGATCCGCTCCCGCAGTGCGGCGCGCAGTTCGTCTGAAGCATCCATATGAACCTACCTCTTGAAACGTCGTTCGAGCTCTGCGCGCGTGACGGCAACAACGGCAGGACGGCCATGGGGGCAGAAGTGCGGGTTGCGCGTCTCGGCAAGTTGCCGGATCAGCTCCTCCATCTCCTCGATGGCAAGGCGATCGCCAGCCTTGACAGCAAGGCGACAGGCATTGGCAATCGTCACCTGATCCCGGTCAACCACAAGTCTACGGGCGACAGACTGGTGCGCAAGCTCATCTATCATATCCCGGAGGATGGCCTCGTGGTTCCCCGGCCGTATCAACGCCGGCGCCGCGCGAACGACGAAGGTGTCCCGTCCGAACGGCGCTATGTCCCATCCCACCGCGAGGAAGTCGGCGCTGCGGTCCGCAAGCAGCGCAGCCTCGGCAGCGCCCAGCGTGATGGAGAGAGGAACCACGAGAGGCTGGACCGGTATTCCCCGCTCGTGGCGAGCATCGGTGAGCCGTTCATAGAGGATGCGCTCATGCGCAACGTGCTGATCAACGAAGACCGCGCCGTAGACCGTCTCCGCCACGATGTAGGTGTTGGCGATCTGGCCCAGCACCCGATAGCCTCTGAGCTGCTCTGCCAGACTGAGCTCATCGGAGTCTGCCGTAGCGGCCTGGGCCTCCGCGCCGGACGGCCATGCCTCATCAGCTATCGATGGCGGCGCGAAAGCAGCAATTGCGCGCGAGACGCCTGCCGCACTCGGCGCTGACGGGCGCTCCGATTGCGGCGGTCGGAAGGCCGGCGGTTCATATGTCCTCGGGACTCCTATCGCCGGGGTCAGACCGTGGTTCCTCAGGGCGACAGATACAGCCTCCACAACAGCCGCGTGGAGGAGGTGCTCCTGCGTGAACTTGACCTCGAGCTTGGCGGGATGAACATTGACATCCACCATGGAGGGGTCCATGCGGATCGCAATGCAGGCGACCGGATAGCGGCTCTCGGGGGTGATGCCCCGAAACGCATGCTCCAGCGCATGGGTCAGCGACCGGTTGCGCACAGGCCTGCCATTGACGATGAAGAGCTGATGCGTCCGACCGGCGCGGGCAACATCGGGTACTCCGACATACCCCTCGATGGATAGGCCCGGCTCGTCCTTTCGGATGGGCACGAGACGGCGCGCCGTGTCTCTCCCCCAGGTAGATGCTAGCGCCGATACCATCTCGCCGGTACCCGGCGTGGCCAGGACCTCCTGCTTGCCGTGCAGAACGCGAAACGCGACGGATGGGAACGCCGGAGCCAGTGCCGATACCGTCTCCACGCACCGTGCGAGTTCCGTGCCGGTCGTCTTGAGAAACTTCAGTCGAGCAGGGGTGTTGTAGAACAGATCCTCCACATGGATCAGCGTGCCGTCAGCGCTGCCGACCTCGGTTATGTCATCCAGGACGCCTCCATGGATGGTCAGCCTTGTGCCGACGGGACACCCTGCGCTCTTCGTCGTCAACGTGAAGTGGCTCACCGAGGCGATGCTGGGCAACGCTTCGCCGCGAAACCCCAGAGTCTCAATGGCGAAGAGATCGTCGGAGGATCGGATCTTCGACGTTGCATGGCGTTGCACGGCCAGAACCGCGTCTTCGGCAGTCATGCCGATGCCGTTATCTGCCACCTCAATGCAGCGCTTGCCCCCGTCCACCAGGTGTATCTCGACGCGAGTGGCCGCTGCGTCAATGGCGTTTTCGACGAGCTCCTTCACCACCGACGCCGGCCGCTCGACGACCTCGCCCGCTGCAATGCGGCTCGCCGTCAAGTCGTCGAGCAGAGCGATCCGGCTTGCCATAGGCTAGCGCGACGTTACGCAGCGTCGCTGCAGATCGCTGAGCTTGATCAGGGCTTCGATGGGGGTCATGGTACTGGTGTCGAGACTGCGCAGTTCCTCGATCACGGGATCTTCGTCGAGATCGAAGAGCGTGAGCTGAATCCGCTGGCGCTTAGCCTCAATGGCTGTGTTCGGCGACAGGAGGTCCTTGCCGGTGCCGTTGCGTTCGAGCATGCGCAGTATCTCACGAGCGCGGCCAACCACCATAGGCGGAACTCCGGCCATCCGCGCCACATGGATACCGTACGAACGATCGGTGCCCCCCGTTACCACGCGATGCAGGAACACGATCTGCTCACCCTGCTCCCTGACGGCTACTCTGTAGTTCTTTACATTGGGGTGCTGTTTGCTCAGGTCGTTGAGCAGATGGTAATGCGTGGCGAACAGCGTCCTGCAGCGCAATGCCGCAAGATGCTCGGCAACGGCCCACGCAATGGAGACGCCGTCATAGGTGCTCGTTCCGCGGCCGATCTCATCGAGGATCACCAGGCTTCGTCGCGACGCGTTGTTCAGGATGTTGGCGGTCTCGGTCATCTCCACCATGAACGTGCTCTGCCCCGTTGCGAGCTCATCGTGCGCCCCGACACGGGTGAAGACCCGGTCCACGATGCCAATCCGAGCGCTGTCGGCCGGAACGAAACTGCCCATCTGGGCCATCAGGGCGATGAGCGCAACCTGCCGCAGGTAGGTGGACTTGCCCGACATGTTCGGGCCCGTGATCACGTGGAGACTCGCGCCGCTGCAATCGAGCTCGCAGTCGTTGGGGACGAACGTCCCGCGGTCCTGGATGCGTTCCACCACCGGATGGCGCCCACCCTTGATGCTCAGGAGCTCGGAATCGTCCACCGTAGGCTTGACATAACCCCGGCGCACCGCCACCTCGGCCAGAGCGGTCGTGCAGTCCAGCTCGGCTAGCGCCCGCGCGATTTCCAGCAGTGAACCGGCCGACTCGGCCACGCGCTCGCACAACTCCGACACAAGCCGGTACTCGAGGTCCATCGCCTTCTCATCGGCGCCGAGTACGCGCGACTCCTGCTCCTTGAGCTCGGGGGTAATGAACCGTTCGCCGTTGGCAGTCGTCTGCTTCCGGATGTACTCAGGCGGAACCTTAGGGAGATTTGGCTTCGTCACCTCGATGGTGTAGCCGAACACCGCGCTGTAGCAGACCTTGAGCGAGGCGATGCCTGTGCGCTGCCGCTCGCTCGCTTCCAGGTTCGCGATCCATGCGCGGCCCTGAGAACACAGCTCGCGCAGGGCATCGAGCTCCGCCGAGTACCCGGGCCGTATCATTCCGCCCTCTTTCAGCCCGGCAGGAGGATCATCTACAATCGCCCTGGCGATCAGGTCGCGGATCGCCAGCGGGCTCGGCGGCAGGAGAGAGACCTCGCGCAGGGTCAGCGTGCGCTCGAGAGTGTCCGCTCCAGCCTGCGGCTGCAGGCGGTCGGCGATCCGATTTGCGGCCAACGACGTGCATTTCCGGAGCAGATTCGCGAGCGGCTCCAGTCTGTCCAGCGATACGCGCAACGCCACCAGATCGCGGGCGTTGGCCAGCCCGGCCGACGCCCGAGCTACCAGACGCTCCACGTCGTTAACATGGCGCAGCAGGTCGCGCACATCGCCGCGGAGCACCTCGCCCTGTACGAACTCCTCAACGATGTCTAGCCGTTCGTTGATCTGCTCGACGTCCAGCAAGGGCTCCTCGATGCGACGCCGCAACAGACGCGCCCCCATGGGTGTGAGCGTCACATCAAGCGTGCCAAGGAGAGTTCTCGATCGGGAACCATCTACCAGCGACGCGGTCAGCTCGAGATTGCGGCGCGCCACCGAATCGAGGCCCATGTACTGCCGCGTGGAGTATGTGCTCAGCGTGTTGATGTGCGTCAGAGCCCCGGCGTGCGTCTCGCGGAGATACTCGATGATCAGCGCGGCGGCGTCGAGGCCAGCCGTATAGTCCTCGCATCCGAAGCCTCGGAGGTTGGAGGTGCCGAAGTGTCGCGTCAACACGTCCCGTGAGGTCCTCGACGAGGGTGCGTCATGCTCGCTGTACAGCGTGACAGCAACACCGGTTGCCGCCCGGATCGCCTCGGCCAAATCAGGGTCGGTCTCCGGCACGAGCACTTCGGCCGGTTCCAGGCGAAGCACCTCCTCAATCATCTCGTCGGCGCGCCGGTCCCCTGCGAACTCCGTCGTAAGAAACTCGCCCGTGGTCACATCAACGACGCCGAGTCCGGCCACCGGCTCCGCCACCACCGCAGCGACGAGATAGTTGTTCGCCTTGGCATCGAGGAGCGCGTCATCAAACACCGTTCCGCGCGACACGACCCGTGTGACGCGGCGCTTGACGAGACCCTTGGCGAGCTTCGGATCCTCCACCTGATCCATCAGCGCGACGCGCCGGCCGAGCTTCAGCAAGCGAGCAATGTAGCGCTCGGCTGCGTGATGCGGCACTCCCGCCATGGGAAGCCGCTGACCGCTGTCTTCGCGGGACGTGAGCGTGATGTTGAGATCATTGGCGATGGTCACCGCGGCGGGTCCGTACGCCTCGTAGAAGTCCCCCACCCGCATGAGCAGGATCACCCCTGGATGCTCGGCGCGGGCGCCGAAGTACTGCTTCATGAGAGGGGTCTTTGGGACAATCGGATCTTCTGGGGTTGTGGGTGCGGCGTCGGACATAGCGAAAGCATACCTAGCCCCGTGCGAACCGTCAATCGCTGGCACCGCAGGCGGCACGCGGGTTGTAACAGGAGCATGCTATCCAGTAGAATGGCTTGCGCTACTGCGCAAAGGAGCACGCCGTGAAGCGCACGATCTCGGTCCTTGCCGTCGCCGCAGCGCTCGTTGTTGCCTCCGCCTGGACCCTATTCGGACAGCCAAAGCCGTCTGCGGGCATTGCCGTCACCATTCTCCATACGAACGACACGCACGGGCACCTTCGCCCCTTCAACTACCCCGAGACCTTCGACCGGGACTCGGTCCTTGCTCGGCTGCCCGCTCGCCGCGATATCGGCGGGATTGCGCGACGAGCCACTCTGGCGCAGAAGGTGCGCAAGGAGCCCGGTCGCCATGTGCTCCTCATGGATGCAGGTGACGTCTGCGACGGAACGCCCTTCTCCACTGAGTATCGCGGAGAGGCCGATATCACGGCAATGAATGCGGCAGGTTACGACGTGGGCTGCCCCGGCAACCATGAGATGAACAACACGCTGGCCCAGGTGCGCAAACTGGCCTCCCTGGCGAGGTATCCGGTGGTGTGCGCCAATGTCACGACAGCGGACAAGGGGGAGTCCCTGTACCGACCCTATGTGATCCTCAAGACCGGTCCTGTACGCACAGCAGTGTTCGGCCTGCTCACGACCGATGCGCGAACCTATCCGGCAGCCCGCGAAGGGCTCACGATCGAATCGCCCATCGAGGCTGCCCGTGAACTCGTGCCCAAGCTCCGGCGGCAGGCCGATCTGGTAATCGCGTTGACTCACCTCGGTGTCGAAGTGGATCGCGAGCTCGCTGTTGCGGTGGACGGCATAGATGCCATCATCGGCGGCCACTCCCACACATTCCTGCCGACTCCCCTCTTCCTCGGACAGGTCCCGACCGGTGATCGGTTCAGCGTGAACGGGACGGTGATCGCCCATGACTTCGAGTGGGGAGCGCTGCTGGGACGGCTGGACCTCTTCCTGACAAGGGGCTCCACGGGCAAGTGGGTCGTACAGCGCTACTCAGGCAGGGGTGTTGCAGTCACGTCGGCTGTGCCCGAACACAAAGCGACGGCTTCCGTGATCCAGCGCTACTGGGAACCCATCCGGCTGAAGTACGGCAAGCGGATCGGGATCGCAGCGTCGGACTTCGCGCAGAAAGGATCCGATCGTGCCGAGTACAATCTGGTCGCGGATGCGGTCCGAGCCTACACGAAGGCCGATATCGCGCTCGAGAACATGGGCGGCGTGCGGTCGCCCCTAACGCGTGGCCCGATCACGTTTGGAGACCTTGTTACCCTGGACCCGTTCGGCAACACCATCGTTACGCTCACAATGACGGGCACCGACATACTGACCATCCTGAAGGAACGACGACCCGCGGTATCAGGATTGCGCTATCGCTGGCTGCGCGGGCAGGTTTCGTGCCAGATCGAGGGACGCGCGATGGACGCGAACCGCTCGTACACGGTCGCGACGAACAGCTTCTTTGCTCGCGATCCGCTCTTCGGATCCGCTGCCGATCGGAGGGACACAGGCAAGGCGCGGCTGGACGCTGTCGTAGACTACATTCGCGCCGCCGGAACGGTCAGGCCGCAATATGACGGGCGACGCATAGTGCAAGGGATTGCAGACGACTGAACACAGTTTGAGGAGACGCCAAATGGCCGATTTCCAATCACGCAAACCACGTCTTGATGCGCCGTATGCCGTAGGGGTTGATCTGGGCGGGCAGAATGTTCGCGCCGCCGTGATGCGCCGCGGGGACCGCGAGCCCAAGACGGTCAGCTTGCCCTCCGACGCTAAAGAGGGGGCCGACCGCGTCCGCGCGCGCGTCGTTGAAGTCGTTCAGAAGGCCATGGGCTCCGCCGGCGTCACCCTTGATCAGGTCGCAGGAGTCGGCGTTGCCGTTGCCGGTCACATCGATCCTGTAACCGGAGTCATCCACTGGTCACCCAACTTCGGACACATGGAGGGGTCCACGTTCAAGATGTTCCTTGAGGAGCCCTTCACCGAGCCCGTTGGCGCAGCATTGGGTCTCCCGGTGTACGCCGCCAACGACGCCAATGCCGCCGTCCTCGGCGAATGGAAGCACATCGGCAAGGCCAATGTGACCGACATCGTCATGTTCACGCTCGGGACAGGTATCGGAGGCGGCGTGGTGTCGGGAGGGCGTCTCCTGACGGGCAGCACCGGCGGGGCCGTCGAGATCGGTCACCACGTCATTGTTGCCGGGGGCCGCAAGTGCGGCTGCGGCACGCTAGGCTGCCTCGAAGCGTACTGTGGCACTGATGCCATACTGGAGCGAGCGCTGCGCATGATGGAGCGTAACCTCGAGTCCTCCCTGTGGCACCGAATCGAGGAGGACAAGACGAACTTCAAGCCGATCATCATTAGTGAGGAAGCGATCAAAGGCGACGCCACCGCGCAGGCTGTCTGGGAAGAGACCGGCTACTATCTCGGCATCGGCATGGGCAATGCCGTGAACCTTTTCAACCCTCAGTACGTGATCCTTGGCGGACAGATACGGAACGCCACCGGCCTGCTTGCTGCCGCCGAGCGATCGATGCGGCGTCACCTCGTGTACTCGATCGGTCGGACGTGTTCCGTAATCCCGGCCGAGCTTGGCGACCATGCCGGAGTGGTGGGCGGCGCCGAGCTTGTCTGGGAAGCGGTCGACGCGGCGCGTTCCTGAACCTCGATCAGGGGACGTTGGATGGCCTCGCCTGTCTGGCGTCCCCTGATTCATGCGCCAGGGCGCGCGCAACACGCTCGCGCAGCGGCGGATGCGTATACCCCCACGCCACCAGCCAGCGGCTCGGATCTGGATCGGCCAGATCGTCGGTTGAGAACGAAGCCAGCGATCGCGCCGTCGCCGGGCCGTCCCCGCACAACGCAAGCCCGAACGCGTCGGCTTGCCGCTCCATAACCCGCGAGATGGCTGAGGCGAGAGGCGTTTGAGCCAACAGGAGGAGGTTCAGAGCAAGGAACGCAAGCGGGATGGCGCGAGGATCCCCAAGAACCCCCAGAGGCTGAGGCTGCCCGTTGTCACGATCGGCTCCTCCAAGCGCGTATGCCAGCGCCCACAGCGTCAGAAAGCCCCCCGCTGAGTAGAGCGCGAGGCCCATCCATATGTGCCCGAGCCTGTAATGGCCCAGTTCGTGTGCCGTGATGGCCAGCACCTCGTCCCGCGGCATGCGCGAGAGCAAGGTATCCCAGAGAACAATGCGATGTGTCGGACCCAGCCCTGTGACATAGGCGTTGGCCTTGCGCGTGCGCTTCGAGTGATCCGCGACGAGTACGGCGGGATCCCGCACGCCCGCCCGCTCCGCCATCGCAAGGATTCGGGTCCGCAGAGGGCCGTCCTCGAGGGGACGGAACCGATTGTAGAGCGGGTCAATGAACACCGGATAGACCACGGTGAGGAGGAAGCCGACGGGGACCAGACCGAGGGCCAGGATCAGCCACCAGCGCCTCGGGCTTCTGCGCATCAGCCACCACGCAACCGCCACGCCGGGCGCCCAGGCGACTTCGAGAACCAGGTCGCGGAGCCGATCGCCGATCCACAGAGCGGGCGGAATGTTCGATAGGCCGAAGACCCGCTCTACGTGCGTAGACGCCAGCGCGACGGGAAGACGCCACACAGCCATGAAGATGGCGAGGGACGCCCAGACAACCATCGCGGACCACCACTGCGAGCCGGCAAGGCGCGGTATGAGTCGAAGCATGCGCTCGGCGATGCCTGTGCGAACTGCCAGCGCCAGACCAGTGAGGTACCAGGCTGTGGCAAACCAGTACAGGCCCGTCCGTAGGCTCGTGTACGTTCGTATGCGAGCCGAGGCCGCCGGGAGCACTTCGAAGGAACGCTCGAGGGACGCCAGCGAAACCGGGTCACCGGAGTCCGCGACGAGCCCGGCCGCCATGCCGATACCGGCGACGACCAGCAGCGCCGTCAGGCGCCAGCCCACCGAGCGCCGTACCGTACCTCGCGGCGGCACGCCGGTCACCTCGTCTGACCCCGCGCACAAAGCGAACCGCATGCCGCAGCGCCGGATTCAGGGCTTCTCGTCGGAGGCGTTGTTGGCGATGATGACGTTCCCGGACGACTCGTTCTGAATCCTGGCCGGCCCTATGATGATGTTTTCCGATATGACGGCCTTGCGCAGCCCTTCCTTCAGCGCGATCTGAGCCTTTGCCTCACGGAACTCACAGCCCCGGACTAGCAGCGATCCGCCGGAGGCTTGAATCGCGGCCCGACCGTCCCGCGCTTTGTCCCACTGGACGAAGGTGCAGTCGCTGAACCCCACGGTTCCTCGACCAGACACCTGCGCGATCTGATTGCACGGCCCCCAGAACGCGCAGTTGACGAAACGAACGCTGCCGCGGTTTGTGTCGGTCACTCGCACCATCGTCGGATCCGGTCCGTGGAACGACACAAACTCGCCGTTGGTGATCAGGATGCCGAAAGGAGCGACCTGCTCCACGACGACGGCTGTGTAGCAGTCATCGGCGCCGATACCGAGGAAGTTGCCGTTGGTCACGCCGGCCTTGCTCTCTACGAACTTGTAGCCGATCTTGTAGCCGAAGCAGAACGTGTTGTGAACATACTGCCAGTCCGTTCGGCCAAAGATGAATGCCTCACCGTTCTCCATCTGCCACTGGAACAGCTTCGGCTTCATACTCCACCATGGGTTGAAATGCACGTTCTCGACCCGTCCGACGTCGTAGATGCTGTCAATCCAGACGCCTCGTCGGATCGGCTGGCCCTGAACGTTGCGGATCAAATGCCGTTCGTTCTGCGAGGCATCTATCCCGTTGTAGGGGTTCAGCATCTCCACGTCGAGCACGGCGGGGTTCTTGCCGCGCATGGCAATCGCCCACGGATAGGGAACCGGCACGTCGTCCGCAGGCTGATCCGGATAGTACAGCACGATGCCTTTCAGCGTGGAGTTGGTGTTCAGCGTGATGGCCGCGGGCGCCTCCTCGGTGCCTCGATCGGCGGTGATCAGCAGTGTGGTGCCGTCGTCGGTCGGCCTCGGCAGGCCAGCATCGCGAATCCCGTTGTGGGCCGGCACGGACTGCCACACCCCCTCAAGGCACACTCCAGCCGGCACGGTGAGACGTCCCTTGAGCAAATAGCTGCCTCGCGGCAAGCTCACCCGCTGCTCGCCTTTGGCAGCATCGTCCAGGGCACGCTGAATGGCCAACGTATCGTCGGTCTTGCCGTCGCCAACGGCGCCATAGGGAGCATCCTTGGGATTGATGGCGCCTTGCGGCACTGCGAACGCAAGCGAGCCTGCAAGGATCACGCCAATGGTCAGAGCGTATGATGCGAGCATGTTCATCTCCCTCTCCCTCAGTGTCGTCGTCGCCGATGTAGTTGGGCTGCAGCGTCAGAACAGCGTCTTGGGAGGCGACTTACGAGCCTCTATCACCTTGAGCCTCGCCGAAGCGATGTCCTGAACCAGACTGCTGCGCGCCGCCGTGTAGGCCGGACCAGCCTGCCGCAATATGTACGCCGGATGGAGGGCCGCCATGATATAGGGTGCGAACGGTGACGTCTCGAACCATTTGCCCCGTTCCTGAAGCATCCGGAAGCCGGAGTGGATCAAGGTGCTCGCAGATGGTCCCCCGAGACACACAATAACAATGGGCCGCAGAATCGCGAGCTGGCGCTCCAGCCACGGCGAGCAAGCCGAGATCTCCGCCGGTCTGGGAGCCCGGTTCTGGACGCTCGAGCCCTCGATGATGCACGCGCGGCACTTGACGACGTTGCAGATGTACACGTGCTTCCGGGTCATGCCGTTCTCGAGGAGGCACTCATCGAGCAGCTTGCCGGCTCTTCCCACAAAGGGCCTTCCCGTGGCGTCCTCTTGTGCGCCAGGACCTTCCCCTACGAACACCAGGGGTGCATCAGGGTTCCCTTCGCCGAACACAACGTTCGTGCGGGTGTCGGCCAGAGGGCACGCAGTGCATGTCGAGGCTTCGGCTGCAAGCCGCGCCAACTGGTCGGCATTCGGTTCGTCAAACAGCGAAGGAATCATACGAGACCCCTAGCACGCCCCGTCGAAGTGCGGCTTCAGCCGCTCATACGTGTCCGCCAACGATGCAGGCAGGACACGAGTGTCCCCGACCACCGCCATGAAGTTCGTGTCACCGTTCCATCGCGGGACCACATGAACGTGGATGTGCGAGTCAATGCCTGCCCCGGCCACTCGCCCCATGTTGATACCGATGTTGAAGCCGTCTGGCCTGTAGGCGTGCTTCAGCGCGGAGACACTGGCCCGAACGAGCCCCATGAGATCGAGTGCGTCCGAGGCGTCCAGATCGTCGAGTGACGCGGTGTGGCGGTACGGAGCCACCATCAGATGTCCGTTGGAGTACGGAAATGCGTTCAGGATCACAAAGGCGCGCTCGCCACGGCACAAGATGAACCGTTGCTCGTCGTCACTCTCGCGCGGAAACGCGCAGAAGATGCACTCTTCGACCGTATCGGCGTTTTCCACATAAGCGAGTCGCCACGGCGCCCATAGACGTTCCATCTACTTCGTCCCTGAGGAGCCCTCATCGGGCGCTGCGAACTCATACCTATCGAGCAACTCAGTCACTCCTATCGCGTCGGTGACGCGCTTCACCATACCTATCCCCCTGGCGAACCATGCCGTAACAACGTCGTTCCCGGCATGACGCCGGATTCGCATACAAGATGCGAAGCGGCCGCACGGGACCGTCACATCCTCGTCAGCCAGCCGCTCCCAGCGGACATCACCCTTCTGCGCGGACTGCCCAACGCCCAGATCGAGCGCCCACTCCTGAGACCATGCAGATGCGCTCGCGGCCGGCGCAAGCCTCTGCCAGACGCCGGTCTCTGACGTAGCGACGTACCGAGTGGTGGGCTTCAGGCCGGTGAGCCTGGTTTCGGTCCGCCAAACGACCCCACGAGCCGTCTGAACTCTGCCAGCAACAGCGAGGGCATAGGATGTCTCGCCGGTCGGGCACACTGCGCGATATGTCCAGATGTTACCCACCGCCAGGGGCCAATGGTCCTGAGCCGCGAGTTTCACATTCGCCGGCGCGCCAACAGCATCCTCGATGGCGCGGATGGCATTCGCCGCCGACTCTCTGCTCTGGGCCTTCGCGCTTGCCGCGGCGCGTTCCTCCAGCCGCTTCAGGCGGTCTCGAGCCGGCGGATGACTGCGCAAGTACGCCGGCATCTGACTGCCCGCATCAAGTTTAGCCATTTCCTCCGCTGCGGCGACTGCGCCTCGCGGGTCAAAACCTGCGGCGACGGCAAGATCGAACCCACCACGGTCCGCATCATCTTCCTGTTCGCGAGAGTACTGCGCGCTGACGAGAGAGGCGGCCATGGCCGCCACGTCATCGCCGCCGAGCGCAGCGCCGGCCAATGCCGCGACGATGGCGGGCCCGCGCATCTTCTCCATCATGCGCTTCCAGTGCCGGTGCGACGCATGGGTGATCTCGTGAGCCATGACGAAGGCGACTGCATCATCATCGGGCAGGCGCGCCAGGAGCCCCTCGAAGACATACATCTGCCCCCCCGGCAGGCAGAATGCGTTGAAGTCCCGCACCTCCAGCACGGAGAATCGGTAAGGGTACGCTCTGAACGGCATGGCCTCGATCAGCGCCGATCCGATCCGTTCGACGCGCCGCCTCATCGTGATGTCGCGTGATAGGCGTATCTGTCGCTCGACCTCGGCGGCGACCTGTCGTCCAAGCTCTACCTCACGCTGAGCGTCGGTTCGATCGAACAGCTGCCCCGCCGCGGCGCCGCCCATGAGCGTCAGTGCGACCAGAGCAACGATCTGCACATAGCGTAAGGGCTTCACGGCGTTACCTCGGTGGTCAGCGCGCCCGTGTCCAGTGCCCCGTAGATTGCTTGATGAGCCGCGACTGCGGCGGCGGCATCGGCGATGTTGCCGACGTCCGCCTGCATCTGCGCAAGCAGGAGACGCGCTCGCGGATGCCGCGGATTGCGGCGGAGGGATGCATCCACATGCATCATTGCTGCATCGCGATCTCCACTCGCATAGGCTGCGACCGCACGCAAATAGGCGATCTCGGGATCATCCGGGCGGATGACGGCGAGCCTTTCAAGCAGCGGGTGCGCTGAGTCGTATTCCATCAACTCTACCAGAGCCGAGGCGGCATTCATCAGCGCATACTCATCCGTCGGCGCCGCGGACAGCGTGCGGAGGCTCTCCATGAGTACGAAGTCCCATGCCGCCTCGGGATATGCGAAGCCCGTAACCGCGACCAGTCGTGCGGAGGCGTAGCCGATCGGCCCGGCATAGACCCCCTCGTTGACGAAGGCTCCGGCTCTTCCGCACCGGACCGCTTCCTCCAGCGCCTCGACGGACCGCCGGACGTCGGCATCACGATCGCCGCCATCCGGAGCGCGTGTCGCCCTCCGGTACAGGAGCATGGCGTAGGCATGCCACGTGCGGAAGTCCTTCGACTTCAGCATCTTGTTGCCATCCTGCACGATGGCAGCGGACTCAGCCTCACGTACCGCCGTGTCCAGATCCCGGACGTCCCCGGAGCTCGGCGGGATGACCTGACGGAGCGCAAACGCTGTCTCTTCCGAGCCCAGCACAGCTTCAGTTCGGTCCTGTCGGCCAGCCGTCGCGAGTCCCTCCTCCCAGCGCCCCAGGTCCATCAGCACTCGGGCCAAATGCAGGCGTGCGGCGGGGGTCGATTCCGCACGGACGCGCTGGTTCGCTTCGGCCAGCCGCAGAGAGGCGCGAAACCTGATCGCTTCGGCAGGAAGCGGTCCGGGCCATTCGTGGAGCTCGTCCAGGACCCGTCGTGCCTCGGCGAGTGCACCCGTGGCAACATAGCTCTGGCCAACAGCTACCAGGAGCGGGATTGATGTGCGCTGTCGGCGGGCCGGTCCCGTCCGACTCTCCACGAGAGGCGCATAGGCGCTGATCACGCGCTGGGCCTCCCCCGCGCGCACCAACGCGAGAGCGTAATCCCCAATGACGTCGGGGCGCGCTCTTTCCGGCGCCTTCGTGATGGCCCGCTCGAGCGCACTCATCGCCAGTGTGTGCTCGTTGAGCCGGCCTGCAACGTTCGAGAGACGACGGCAATCGTCGGATGTGGCCTTCGGATGCTCGCACACGGCGCGCCAGCTTTGCAGAGCAGCCATTAAGTCCCGCCGCCTTTCGTTCCGCTCCGCCTCTGCCCGGCGCTCCGCCAGGTCGCGCTCAGCCGGGTCGGCGACCAACTGCACCACCGCCTGCTGCGTGGCCCCACCCACAGCAATGTCCAGGGGGCATTGATCGAACATCACAGTTACGACATCACCCACGGACTCACGCACCTTTGGGGCACGGAGCGTAATCTCGAACTTCGCGACGTCACCGTCTGTGCTGACCCATGTCATGCGCTTCTTGCCCAGCGCCCGCGACTGACAGACGACGGACACGGCGCGCTGCGGGTTGGCCAGCGGTAGACGCGCCGACGCCTGGATGGTGATCTCCGAGCCCGGCGGAGCGACCTCGGGAGTCACGGCTGCGCTCATCATCCGAGCCGCGCCCCAGCCATCAGCAACCGCTGACACGTGCGGAGAGCCCTCCCTGGCGAGCAGAATGGGCTCCATGACCACGGAGAATCGATCAGCGCTGGCGGTCCGACACGCTGCAGGGCCGCTATAGGTTTGGAGGCCGCTTGCGACGACCCGCAGGTCCAGGCGCGTCACATCTATCCGCTTGGTTCGGTTGGTCGCGCCGCCCAGCAAGATCCCCGCCAATCCCGAGCTAAGCGCACGGCCCAGATCGAAGTTCTCGGACACGCGTCCAAGCGGAGCCTGCACGCTGTACTGGCCGAACTCGTCGGTCTTGCCGGCGGTCCGACCACTGTCGGCGAACGACCCGCCGTGGCGGACGCTAACAAGCGCTCCCTGAACCGGCTGGCCCGTGTCGGCGTCGTATACACGTCCGGTGACCCTTCCCCAGGAGGTGCGCGTAACCTGTGGGTCTGCCCGTCTCGGCGTCTGAGCGGCAACAGGCGGAATGCCCGCAAGCAAGCAGACGGACAGGGCTGCCAGGCTAGCAACCCATCGCACTGTATTCACCGGTGAACGCTCCATTCCACAAGATCGCCTCTCCTCAGCCAGCTTCGGCATTGAGTATCGGGTGTCCTGCAGTGACGCGGGACAGATCGAGCGGCGCGCACTGCCCGGGCGGTCTGCGCGTTGACAGTGTCCTGCCTAATCGGGTAGCTTATCGGTAGCCCGTACCCCTCGTTACCGGGCGCAATCCCAAGGAGGAAGCGCGCTACAATGCCAGAACAAGGGGCGATCTGCGCCCCGCATAATGCACGTCCTACCAAGCCTCAGTCCTCTCCCCCACCCACCCGTTTCCGGTTCGCCGTTCCGCTCCTAACAGTCGCAACCATGGCCCTTGCGGCGCTTGCGCCTGTCGTAGCGCTCGGCGAGCCCAAGCACGGAGGCGGTGAGGCCAGTCTCGTCGTACCATCACTGTACGATACGCAGACGGCATCGTTCTTCGGCACCTCTGGCGCCATGTTGCTGATGGTCGGGCTGCTCATATCAGCGCTGGGCCTGGCATTTGGCCTGAGCATTATGTCGCAGCTCAAGAAGATGCCGGTGCACCGTGCCATGCTGGAGATCTCGGAGCTCATCTATGAGACCTGCAAGACCTACTTGCGGACTCAGCTTCGCTTCATCGGCATCCTGTGGCTCTGCGTCGGTACGGTGATCTTCGTGTACTTCGGGTTCTTGCAGAACTACATCGCCGATGGCAAGCTCGGGAATGTCATCATCATCCTGCTGTTCTCGTTGATCGGCATTGCCGGCAGCACCATCGTCGCGTGGTTCGGCATTCGGGTTAACACCTTCGCCAACTCGCGCACCGCATTCGCGTCGCTGGGCGGCAAGGCATTCCCCGGCTACGCGATCCCGCTCAAGGCCGGCATGAGCATCGGGATGATGCTGATCTCCGTTGAGCTCCTCATCATGCTGGCGATTCTGCTGTTCCTTCCCGGCACGCTCGCAGGATCCTGCTTCATCGGTTTCGCGATCGGCGAGTCGCTCGGCGCCTCGGCGCTCAGAATCGCGGGCGGCATCTTCACCAAGATCGCTGACATCGGCTCAGACCTGATGAAGATCGTCTTCAAGATCAAGGAAGACGACGCGAGAAACCCCGGGGTAATCGCGGACTGCACGGGCGACAACGCCGGCGACTCGGTGGGACCCAGCGCAGACGGATTCGAGACCTACGGCGTGACAGGCGTCGCGCTGATCTCGTTCATTTTGCTGGCCGTCAAGAGCCCCCAGGTGCAGATCGAGCTGCTCGTCTGGATCTTCGTGATGCGCATCGTGATGGTGCTGGCTAGCGGCATCGCCTACTTCGTGAACGACGCTCTGGCCCGCGCCAAGTATGGCAACGCCGACTCGTTCAACGCCGAGAAGCCTCTGACATCCCTTGTCTGGATCACGTCGCTTATCTCGATCGCGCTCACGTTCATCGTCTCCAAGGTAATGATCCCGCACATCGGCAACAACCCCAATCTCTGGTGGCAGCTGGGGATAATCATCACGTGCGGCACGCTCGCCGGCGCGATCATTCCAGAACTGATCAAGATCTTCACCTCGACCGAGTCCGGTCACGTCAAGGAAGTGGTGACCTCATCGCGTGAAGGCGGGGCCTCGCTCAACATCCTCTCCGGCTTCATCGCGGGCAACTTCAGCGCCTTCTGGATGGGCATGGTGGTCATCTTCCTGATGGGTGTTGCGTATCTGATGAGCCTCCAGGGACTGGGCGCCCTGATGCCGCTGGGCCCGACGGGACCCGATGGCAAGCCGCTGATCGAGGTCGCGACGGTGTTCGCATTCGGTCTCGTGGCCTTCGGCTTCCTCGGCATGGGTCCCGTCACCATCGCGGTCGACTCGTACGGACCGGTTACGGATAACGCTCAGTCGGTCTATGAGCTCTCGGTCATCGAGAACATTCCGAACGTCGAACAGGAGATCAAGAAGGACTTCGGCGTTGACGTGAACTTCGAGCAGGCCAAGCACAACCTCGAGGCAAACGACGGAGCCGGCAACACCTTCAAAGCTACCGCCAAACCCGTATTGATCGGAACGGCAGTCGTCGGCGCGACGACGATGGTGTTCTCCATCATCGTCATGCTCACCATGGGCCTCACGGATAACGTCGACAAGCTGTCCATCCTCAACCCGCTGTTCCTCTTCGGCCTGATCGCCGGCGGCTCGGTTATCTACTGGTTCACCGGCGCCAGCACCCAGGCGGTGACCACCGGAGCCTATCGCGCTGTCGAGTTCATCAAGGCGAACATCAAGCTGGAAGGCGTTGAGAAGGCTTCGGTCGAAGACAGCAAGCGGGTCGTTGAGATCTGCACGCAGTACGCCCAGAAGGGCATGTTCAACATCTTCCTGGTCGTGTTCTTCGGAACGCTCGCGTTCGCATGCGCAGACTCGTTCCTCTTCATCGGCTACCTGATTGCCATTGCGATCTTCGGTCTGTTCCAGGCCCTCTTCATGGCGAATGCCGGAGGCGCATGGGACAATGCCAAGAAGATCGTCGAGGTAGACCTGAAGGAGAAGGGGTCGGAGCTTCACGCCGCGACGGTCGTCGGCGACACGGTTGGCGATCCGTTCAAGGACACATCCTCGGTAGCCTTGAACCCCGTCATCAAGTTCACGACGCTCTTCGGTCTTCTGGCCGTCGAGTTCGCCGAGCAGATGGCTCATGAGGCGCGGCTCATCGCGGCGGCCGTCTTCTTCGCGGTCGCCATCGTGTTCGTGTATCGCAGCTTCTACAAGATGCGGATCCATGACGGCGGCGAGATCGAGCATTCCAAGCCCGAGGCCGCGACGCTCAAGTAGTCAGGAACCAACAAACAGCACAGAGGGGGGCGCCCATTGGTGTGGGCAGCCCCCCTCAGCTTATCAGGGCGGACCATGCGACCGGAACGAACTGCGCCGCGTCAAGCTATCTGTTGCCCATCCTATAGAGGCGGCGCACTGTACGGGTCGCCCGGTGCACCGGCGCCGGTCTCCGGGAAGAAGTCCCTGTACAGGAGCGCGATGGAGAGAACGGCGATGGGTGCGGTGATGAGAACGCCAACGCCGCACGCGATCACACCGGCGACGCCGACGAGCGCGACGACGATCATGAAGATCGTTATCATGAGCCACTCGCCCTTCAGAGCGTTCAGGCTCTCGCGCATGGCCGCCACGCCGTCGAGCCCTCTGTCAACAATAAGGAGCAGCGTGAACAGCCAGAGAGCGCTCAGCACAACGCCCGGTATCACGCAGAAGACGAGACCGATGGCAGTGCCAATGGTGGTGAGGATTGAAGCCACGATGACAGGGCCGATGACATCGCCGATCGAGAACATGTCCCCTACCGCGATCACCTCGCCACGAATGTGCTTCAACGCCACCTTGTAGACGCCAGCCATCAGAATGGCGCTCGGTATGCTGCTCAGCAACGCGCCGGCGTAGGGGAGCTTACCGAGAATGTACTGGCACAACCCGGCGACGACGACATACGCCACCATCACAAGCACCCAGGTACCCATCTGCTGCTGGAGCATAGCCCACGCCTGGTTGATAACGTCGAAACGTACCCTCGGCGTAGGCATGGGATACGACCCATCCGGCATAGTCATGAGACCTACCTCCTTTCGGATGCTGCAAGTATGGCACGTTGCGCGATCAGGACCGACCTGGGCGCGCGCTTTCGCCCTCTGACGAACGGGGGCTTGCGCTCCCCGTGTTCCCGGCGGTCCAGCGTACGTCCACATTCTCTAGCGGTATTGCGACCTCCGCTCTACCGCCGGTCCGAATGTGCCGCACTGGCGCGCCGTTCACGGTGACCGTCGCCTGTGAATCGCGGAGCGGCAGCAGCAGACGCAAACGGCATTGCCTCTGAGGATCTGACACGCCGTAGACCGACAAGCCCTGGTGATCCGCTCGGATCGTGAGCAGTTGCCCTCTGTAGTGAATGTTCGCGACCTCCACGAAGTCCAGATCTCCCGGAACGGAGGGACGGACGGTTAGAATACCTTCCGCTGCGGTGTCAACGCCAAGGAACGCCATGAATGGCACGATCGTCCCCAGTGACGCGTCAGAGAGGAACTCCCGGTCGAGGCCAAGGCCACCAGGCATCGGGCTCTGCTGCTTGCCCCGCTCCGGATGACCGTCGTAGTAGGCGCGACAGAACTGCGATCCATCGCCTCCTGCCGCTGTTATATCGGCATACCACTCCGCAACAGCTCGCGCGCGCATGAGGGCGCGTCGGACTTGTCCGGCGTCGTCTGTGCCGCACCGTGCCATCGCCTCCCAGAGCGATGTCGCAGGCAATGCGCCGCCGTCCTGCATCTGGTCGCCCCATGCCCTGAACGGTGAGCCGACCTCATTGCGCCAATCCCAGATCCACGGCCAGAAGTAGTAGTCCGTGTTGCGGCGCGTGCTCGTGCGGGGCGCGAAGCGCCAACGGTAGATGTCCGCGCCGATCGAGGCATCGCCGGGAACAGGACGACCGTCCATCCAACTCAATATACTGAGGCGCTGCGCCGGCGTTCCGATACCCCATGCCAGCGCTGCAAGGTTCAGGTGGACACAGCCGTAGTCATGCATCCCCCCGTCTGCATCGATGTTGCGGACAAAGCGGCCTGTGGCCGTGCTCCAGAACGCCTTCTCGATCCTCCGGCGCACACGCTCAGCGTGACTGCGGAGCGTCGCCTCGGTCTCGCCATACGTCAGTCGCGCTCGGCTGTCTGGTCCGATCACGCTCACGGTCGGAATACTGATGGAATGCCGTCGACACGCCTCCTCAAGCGCCGCCATGTTCTTGAGGGCGAGGTAGTAGGCACACGAGCTCTCGAGATCATAGCGGCCAGATGGCAGCAGATCCCAGTAGCTGCCGATCATCCCATGCCCCGGCTCGTCGCCCCCGCGACCATCGTGGCCGACGAACCAGTCCTGGCAGATGAGCGCCTCCGCACGGCCTCGCAGATGCTCGTTCAGAAACAGCATGGCGCGCCTCAGCCGAGGCATAACCCGACCGAGGAACTCGGGGTTGCCGCTCCACAGGTAGAACCGTGCAGCAGCGTTGATGAGCGCCGCGTTCGTGGTTGCCATCCGCACATCGTACGTAGCTCGGACGAAGTTGAGCGCAACCTCAACGCCACTGCCAGGATCACGACACGGGGCGAGCATCAAACGCGTTACGGTTCTTCCCTGCCTGCCCCATTTCGGGTGAAGATACATCGGGAAGAATAGCGGATACCGTGCGAAGCCGGAACCCGCCATCTCGGCATAGTCGTCAGGATAGTCTCGCGGGGGCAGCGCCGAAAAGCTCACGCCGACCGAGCGTTCCTCCGCGAACTCGGGCTCGTCTGCGGTCGTCCAGTACAGACGCAAACCGTCTACGAGCTCACGCACGTCCTTGCCGGACGACGACCGATACTCTATGTCCACCTCGACGATGGGAATCTGAAACACATCGCAGTCAAAGAGCGGCGACACGAGCCGCGGCTCCTTGCCGGCGATGAGTCCGTGCAATCGGAAGTCGCCCTGCCGTGCATCGAGCTGGATGTCTTTCGCCGTCCACCCTTCGTGCGATGCGTCATCAGGCGCGTTGAACTCCCATCCGGTCGGCCTGGTGACCGTGTAGTTTCGATTGTACTTCGGCCACGGCCAGCCGAACGTTGGCTTGTATCCGCCAAGACTGTTGTTCGGTTCGTGGGTCAGGAAGGCGCCGAACACGTAACCGTACTTGTCTACGCTGCACCGGCTTAAGGTAGTAAGGATCACGTCAACGTCGCTGCCCGACTGTCGCTCGCGCCCCATTGCGGCCCGATCAATCCAGGGCAGCATCCATTGATCCCACTCGATCACCCACAGATGGTCTGTCGCGCCAAGCATTGGTCCGGTACCCCAGTACACTCCGCTGGCGTCAACGGAGAGATGACGCATGAAATAGGCGTTCCAGAATGCGTCCAGCGCTGGATCGGATGAGCGGAATACGGGCAGACGCGCGCGATCTGCCTTTAGCGGAGCGTCGGAAAACCGAAACAGCCGGTCTGTCTGAGCGCGGGCCTGCCCGCTGAAGCACATGAGGCCCACGGCAGCGATCAGCGCGAACGTTGCAACCTGCTTTGGCACGTATCTTTCCTCGTAGCGGGTTATTTGCGATAGTTGTTCGAGAGCAACGGGATTCCCTGCCTGTACGGAGAACTAGTGTTCGATGCGTTGGATGGCGTCATATCCGACGCCGCATGTTCACAACGGAGGGTCCTGAGATGTCCATTCTCCTGGCAATGGCAGCAATCGGAGGGCTCGCGGCAGAGACGCCACAGAAGGTGGAGCGTCTGGTGTTTCCGCTCAATCCGCAACACAACCACGCGAGCTGTATCATAGAGTGCCCCAACGGCGATCTGCTCGTGTGCTGGTATCGCGGCTCGGGCGAGCGAACCGCCGATGATGTAGCCGTCCTGGGCGCCCGTCTGCGCAAGGGCCGAAACGCCTGGTCGCCCGAGTTTGTGATGGCAGACACGCCTGGGTTCCCGGACTGCAATCCCTGCATGGTGGTTGATGCGCGATCGCGCCTGTGGCTGATCTGGCCGGTTATCGTCAACAATCGCTGGGAGAGCGCCTTGCTTCGCTACTCCATCAGTTCGGACTATCAGCGCTCCGCGTCTCCCAGGTGGACGGAAGGCGGCGTGATCCTGCTAAAGCCGGGCGAGGAGTTCACGGCGAAGGTCGAGCGCGACCTGGCCCGGCTCTGGCGGCCGTACGCAGCCAGCGCATCCCTCGAGAGCGGCGAGAAACTGGAGGAGTATCTGAGCTCGCGAACGAAAGCAGCCGCCGACAAGCTGAGCATGCGACTCGGCTGGATGCCTCGCCCGCATCCGGTCATCCTCGCTGACGGTCGGATGATCCTCCCCCTCTACTCCGATCTCTTTGACTTCTCGCTTATCGCCTACTCGGACGATCACGGCGGCACATGGAGCGTGAGCGAGCCGATTGTGGGACCGGGCAATGTGCAGCCGGCCATCGCTGTTCGTAAAGACGGCACGCTTGTAGCCTACATGCGCGACAACGGACCGCCGCCCCAGCGGGTCATCGTATCGGAGTCGTCGGATCGCGGCCACACATGGTCGGAGCCCCGCGACATAGAGATCCCCGATCCCGGAGCGGGCGTAGACGTGGTCGTGCTGAAGTCAGGCCGTTGGGTCATCGTGAACAACGACACCGAAGAGGGCCGCCATAGCCTTGCGCTCACCATCAGCGAGGACGAAGGCCGATCCTGGCCCCGGAAGCTTCATCTGGAGCATGACAATCCCGGGCCCGATGCCGGCTCCTACTCATATCCCAGCATCATCCAGACCAGGGATGGCCGCATCCACGTGACATATACATACGTTCCCAACGCCGAAGCCCGAGCAGCGCTCCCCGGTCAGGGGAAGACGATCAAGCATGTTGAGATGACCGAGGACTGGCTTCTCAAGACGGCTGTGCCGCGTTGATCCGCCCTATGCGGCCATGGAGTACCCGATGAGCGAACGCATGTTTCCTCTTCTGATCCTGGGACACAGCTTCGTCCTGAGCGCGTGCCTCGCCGCCCCGGCGGGCCGCCCTGTTCCAGACAGCGCTCCCATTCCTGTCGGCGACCGCTGGGAGCCGATCGTTGACCGCTATCTCATTGACACTGTGGATCGCGCCCGGCTCCGGCTCACCGAACCGCAACGACGCGAG